>NZ_JBSGVQ010000018.1:0-80725 GCF_053608525.1 Nocardia sp. NPDC055029 | reverse complement strand
GGTGACCCCGGCACGGGGCTGCGCAAGGGCCGCGGGCGGCGTCTCCCGGCTGGGAGACGCGGCCCTCGTCGTACGGCTGGTGGATCAGCCGGCGCTGATCGAACTGAACAGGTTCTGGATGGTCTGCAGGATGATCTCGGTCAGCAATTCAGCGGCGGAACCGGCCATGACAACACTCCTCGTTTACGAGTCCTCATCAGGTGTAACGAACATGTGAAGCGTGCCCTATCCACACTGTGTCGCGTGGCGTTTTCGTGAAAAAAATTCACACAACCCAGAGAAACGAGAAGGCCGCGTCCCCGACGGAACGCGGCCTTCCCGAACACGTGCCTACAGGTACTGACCGGTGTTGGACTCGGTGTCGATCGCGCGGCTGGCCGAGGCGTTCTTGCCGGTGACCAGGGTGCGGATGTAGACGATCCGCTCACCCTTCTTACCCGAGATCCTGGCCCAGTCGTCCGGGTTGGTCGTGTTGGGCAGGTCCTCGTTCTCGGCGAACTCGTCGACGATCGAGTCGAAGAGGTGCTGTATCCGCAGACCCGGGTTGCCGGTGTCGAGCACGGACTTGATCGCGTACTTCTTCGCCCGGTCGACGATGTTCTGGATCATCGCGCCGGAGTTGAAGTCCTTGAAGTACAGGACCTCCTTGTCACCGTTGGCGTAGGTGACCTCCAGGAACCGGTTGTCGTCGCTCTCGGCGTACATCCGCTCGACGACCTTCTCGATCATCGCCTCCACGCACGCGGCCTTGTCGCCGTCGAACTCGTGCAGATCGCTCTCGTGCAGCGGCAGCGTCTCGGTGAGGTACTTGGAGAAGATGTCCTGGGCCGATTCCGCGTCCGGCCGCTCGATCTTGATCTTCACGTCAAGGCGGCCCGGCCGCAGGATCGCGGGGTCGATCATGTCCTCGCGGTTGGACGCGCCGATCACGATGACGTTCTCGAGCCCCTCCACGCCGTCGATCTCCGAAAGCAGCTGCGGCACAACGGTGGTCTCCACATCGGAGGAGACACCCGAACCACGGGTGCGGAAGATCGAGTCCATCTCGTCGAAGAACACGATCACCGGCGTGCCCTCGGAGGCCTTCTCGCGCGCCCGCTGGAAGATGATCCGGATGTGGCGCTCGGTCTCACCGACGAACTTGTTGAGCAGCTCGGGACCCTTGATGTTGAGGAAGAAGGACTTGGCCTCCTTGGCGTCCTCACCGCGGGCTTCGGCGATCTTCTTGGCCAGCGAGTTGGCGACGGCCTTGGCGATCAACGTCTTACCGCAACCGGGCGGACCGTAGAGCAGCACACCCTTGGGCGGGCGGAGCGCGTACTCGCGGAACAGATCCTTGTGCAGGAACGGCAGTTCCACGGCGTCGCGGATCTGCTCGATCTGGCGGCCGAGACCACCGATGTCGGTGTAGTCGACGTCGGGAACCTCTTCCAGCACAAGGTCTTCGACCTCGGCCTTGGGCACCCGCTCGAAGGCGAAGCCCGCCTTGGTGTCGACCAGCAGCGAATCACCGGGGCGCAGTTTGCGAATCGGGGAATCGGGGTCGTCGATGTCGTCGTACTCGGCGATCTTGGACAGCGGCCCGGACAGCCAGACGACGCGCTCCTCGTCGGCATGACCGACCACCAGGGCGCGCCTGCCGTCGTCGAGAATCTCGCGCAGCGTGCCGATTTCACCGATGGCGTCGAACTTTCCGGCTTCGACGACGGTGAGCGCTTCGTTGAGCCGGACGGTCTGGCCGTACTCGAGCGTCGCGACGTCGATGTTGGGCGAGCAGGTGAGGCGCATCTTGCGACCGGAGGTGAAGACGTCGACCGTCTGATCGTCATAGCTGTGGATGACGATGCCGTAGCCGCTGGGCGGCTGGCCGAGGCGATCGACTTCCTCCCGCAGGGCTATCAGTTGCTGGCGCGCTTCCTTGAGCGTGTCCATCAACTTGCCGTTGCGGATGGTCAGCGAATCGATCCGTGCTTCCAATTCGCGTGCGCGATCCGGCGAGTCGGCGAGTTGCCTGCGGAGAGCAGCCGCCTCGGCGCGTACCGCCTCGAGCTCTCGCCAGGCCGCCGAATCGGAATTCTCGTTGGGGCTCATGATGCTGCTCCTCCCAGTCCCGGTCTTTCAACGCTACCGGGCGCGGTCCGTTCTCGCTTTCCGACATGGTTTCGTCGTGATCACATCTTGTACGGCGATGGGCCGGTCCAGGGCCGTGTTAGGCTCCCCTAACACCCCGCCCCGGGGCACTCGGCGAGTGCACTCGCCCATCGAGCCGAAAGGTTGCTGAGCATGCTCCTTCCTACCCGCACGATCCGTGTCACCGTCGCTACCGCTGCTGCGGCACTCGCCGTTACCGTCGGACTGACCGGTTGCGGCGGCTCCGACGATTCCTCGACGAACGCCACCAGCAGCAGTACCAGTATCGCGGCCGCTCCGTCCAGCATTTCGGCAACCCCGGCTCCGTCCGGTGACAACGCCGCCGCCCCCAGCGCCGATTCCCTGAAGGCGACGCTGATCAAGTTCGCCGACCCGGCACTGTCGACCGACGAGAAGGCGAAGCTGATCGTCAACGGCGACGCACGCAAGTCCAACATCGACCAGATGAACGGCATGCTGGCCGGCTACACCCTCACCTTCGCCGTCGACAACGTCGTGACCAGCGGAAACACCGCCACCGCCGATGTCACCATCACCTCGCCGCACGGCACGGCGCCCGCCTTCCCGGTCACCTGGGAGCAGGTCGACGGCACCTGGAAGCTCTCCGACGCCAGTGGCTGCCTGCTGCTCGGCTTCGCCCAGGCCCCCTGCACGCCCGCCTGAGGCCCGCGAGCGTCCCGGGTAGTCCGCGAGTACAGCCGGGGCCTTTCGCTCGCTGTGAACTGCACAGAGAACCCGCGGTAGCCGTTTCCCGGCGACGACCGTCCCTAGCGTGTCGCGAGACATGACCGTGTGGGCGAAGGGCTGGGTGCGATGCCGGGTACGCGAGAGAAGCTGGAGCAGCTGCGGGAGGCACTGGCGCAGGCCGCCGAACCCGCGGGGGCGAGCGGGGTCGCCAAGCGCGCGGCCAAGGGCATCCCGAGCGTCCGCGCACGGGTGCGCGCGCTGCTCGACCCCGGCAGCTTCCTCGAGATCGGGGCGATGGCCCGTCAGCCGGGCAATCCGAACGCCATGTACGGCGACGGGGTGGTCACCGGCCGCGGCCTGATCGACGGCAGGCCGGTCGTGGTGATCGCGCACGATCAGACCGTCTACGGCGGCACCGCGGGCGAGATGTTCGGCCGCAAGGTCGAGAACGCGCTGCGGTTCGCCTTCGACAAGGCGTGTCCGGTGGTCGCGATCAACGATTCCGGCGGTGCCCGGATCCAGGACGCCGTCGCCTCGCTGGCCTGGTTCGCCAAGATGAGCCGCCGCCAGGAGCGGCTGTCGGGGTTCGTGCCGCAGGTGTCGATCATGCTCGGCAAGTGCGCGGCGGGCGCGGTCTACGGGCCGGTCAACACCGATGTGCTCGTCGCCACGGAGAACTCGTACATGTTCGTCACCGGCCCCGAGGTGATCAAGGCCGTCACCGGCGAGGACGTGAGCATGGAGGAGCTCGGCGGCGCGCACAATCAGGTCCGCAACGGCACCATCCACCACGTGAGCGCCACCGAGGAGGAGGCCTTCGCCTGGGCCAGAGCGTATTTGAGCTTCCTGCCGTCGAGCTGCCTGGAGCTGCCGCCGATCGTCAATCCCGGCCTGGAACCCGAGACCACCGTCACCGACCGGGAACTCGACTCGATCATCCCCGACTCGGATCGGGAAGGCTACGACATGCACGAGATCCTGCTGCGGATCTTCGACGACGGTGATTTCCACGAGATCCGTTCCGGCACAGCCAAGAACCTGATCACCGGCTTCAGCAGGGTCGACGGCAGGCCGGTCGGTGTCGTCGCCAATCAGCCGCTGGTGCTCGGCGGCGCGATCGATGCCCGCTGCTCGGACAAGGCGACCCATTTCATCCGCCTGTGCAACGCCTTCGGGCTGCCGCTGGTCTTCGTCGCCGACACCCCCGGCGTCCTCCCCGGCATCGAGGAGGAACGCAACGGGGTGATCGTGCGCGGCGGCCGGGTGTTTCGCGCCATCATCGAGGCGACGGTCCCGATCGTCAATCTCGTCGTCCGCAAATCCTACGGCGGCGCCTACGGATTCATGGCGTGCAAGCAGATCGGCGCCGATGTCAGCTTCGCGTGGCCGACGGCGCGTATCGCGGTGATCGGCGCCGAGAGCGCGGTCGACCTGATCGGGCGCAAACAGCTCCAGCAGGTGCCCGAGGAGCAGCGCCCGGCCGTCCGTGACGCGATGATCGACCACTACAACGCCACCGTCGCCACGCCATGGGTGGCCGCCGAACGCGGCTACATCGACGCCGTCATCGAGCCGTCCCAGACCCGCCTGGAGATCCGGCACGCCCTGCGCCTGCTGCGGGAGAAGGAGCAGTCCGCGGAACCGAATCCCCGCAAGCACAGCCTGTTTCCGGTGTGAGGCGCTCAGTCCCGCAGCCGCCGGACATAGAGCTGCTGGGCGGCGCGGGCCACGAGTGTGCCGTTCCCGTCGACGATCTCGGCGCTGTGCTCGGTGATCGACTTCGCCCCCGACTCGGTGGCCTGCCGGATCTCGGCGACCTGCTCGCGCGACAGGCCCATGGTGGCGGTGACGGTTCCACGGCCCGGGGTGAGGAACTCGATGGACCCGGTGATGTTCCAGATCCGGTAGCCGCGACCGAGCTGGCCGTAGGCCATGATCGCGAAGAACGGGTCGGTCATCGAGTACAGGGTGCCGCCGAACGCGGCCCGGTTGGGATTGTTGCGGTTCCACGGACGCACCGTGTAGGCGACGCGGACCGAAGTCCAGTCGGCGGCAATGTGTTTCACGCGCACTCCGCCGAACAGGTACGGCGGGAAGACGTTGAACAGCGCGCGGTAGATCCGTGGTGACTCACCGGGATACAGCGTCCCGGCGGCCGGGTCCTTCGCGGCGGTCGGTTCGATTCTCGACATGGGGTCCCCTCCCTGCCCCGGCCGACGGGCCGGGATCCACGCCGCTCCCCGGGGGGCGGCTCTCGATGTGGGCACTCGGGCGCCCACATCGAAAGCTGCCCAGGATCAGGGGAGCCGAAACCTCGTCAGCCCTTCGACGGACGCCGCTGCGGCTTGGGGGTGACGGTACCTTCGGCGAGCCTGCGCGCGCTCACCAGGAACGCGGTGTGGCCCTGCATCCGGTGTTCGGGGCGAACGGCAAGGCCGACGACATGCCAGCCGCGGACCATCGACTCCCAGGAGCGCGGCTCGGTCCAGCACTCCTGCTCACGCAGCGCCTCGACGACCTTCGACAGCTGGGTGACGGTCGCGACGTAGCAGATCAGCACACCACCGGGCACCAGCGCCTTGGACACGGCGGGCAGCGCGTCCCACGGAGCGAGCATGTCCAGCACGACGCGGTCGACCTGCTCACCTTCGTAGTGGGCGACGTCGGCGACGGTCAGCGACCAGTTTGCCGGGCGTTCGCCGAAGAACGTCTCGACATTGCGAATCGCGTGCTCGGCGTGGTCGTCGCGGATCTCGTAGGAGATAACTTCGCCCTCGGGGCCGACCGCGCGCAGCAGCGAGCAGGTCAGCGCGCCGGAGCCCGCGCCCGCCTCGAGCACCCGGGCGCCGGGGAACACATCGCCCTCGTGGACGATCTGCGCGGCGTCCTTGGGGTAGATGACGGCCGCACCGCGCGGCATCGACAGCACATAGTCGACGAGCAGGGGGCGCAACGCCAGGTAGGGGGTGCCGTTGGTGGACTTCACGACGGTGCCCTCGTCGGTGCCGATGAGGTCGTCGTGCTTGATGCCGCCGCGGTGGGTGTGGAATTCCTTCCCTTCCTCCAGCACCACCGTGTAGAGGCGCCCCTTGGCATCGGTCAGCTGCACCCGGTCCCCGATGGCGAATGGACCGGTCCGTCTGGCCGTCATGTATCTCCGTTCTTCGAATGAAGCCTCCAGCCTGCCAGGTCCGCGCGATCACCCACCGAACGGGGTGACCCGTCGCGGCTACTTCGCCGCCGCCAGCACCCGCTGCTGCTCGCGGGCTCCGGCGTGCGCGTCGTCGCTGGTCTTGGCCCAGACCTCGGCGACATGTCGTCCGGCGGTGACCAGGCACACCCAGGCGTTGGCGTGCTCGTTGCCGTCGGTGAGGCAGGACACGCCGGGGACGTCGGCCGGTGCCGGGGCTGTCTTCATGTCCCGCGCGGTGCCGATCGCGGCGGCGGTGGCGGTGGCGAGTTCGGTCGCGCCCGCCGCGTCGGCGGCGCGGTAGACGGTGCTGCCCTTGTTCGCCATCGCGCTCACACCCACCTTGGGGTAGAGCGTCACCGCGGCCTGCTGGTCCTCGGCGAACAGCAGCGCGGCGTGCTGCCGGTAGGCCCCGCGGCCGCCGCCGTTGTCGCCGACGGAGAGCGCGTAGATGCCGTCCGGGTCGTAGGGCAGCCGGGCGAGCTCGGATTCCGGTGTCGGAGTGAACGCTTCGAGCAGCGGCCGCTGACGTTTCAGGGCTTCGACGACGGTCGCCTCGATCTCGGAACGCCCGCCGGCGCGGACTTCGGTGAAGATCACATAGTCGCGGTAGGGCGTGAAGGCCATGCCCTCGAGCCTGCCCCGTTCCTCGAGGAGCACGAACCGGGCCTCCGGGGCGTCGGCCACGGTGGCGGGGGTCCAGTCGGCGCTCTGCATCATCCCGCGTTCGGAGGTCGCGGCCGCCGCGAACTCGGTGGCCGCGGAGGCCGCCGTGGCGGCATCGGGGAAGCGCATCACGCCGTGGGTGAGCCAGTCGGTCCCGGCGGTGCCCTTGCCGCCGTTGGAACGCTGGCTGAGGAAACCGGCCAGCAGGTCGTTGGCGTCGGCGACGGCCGCGATCGCGGCGTGGTGTCCGGTGGAGACCATCAACCGGGCCGAGGTGAGGACATCTGAGCTTGCGTGGCGCACATACCGCGGGTCGATGTCGGTGGGCAGCGCCAGCACCTCCGCGATCCGCATGCCCTCGGCCAGCTTGCCCGTCCGCAGTGCCTGCTCCGGACTCTCGGTGGTGGTCGCCGCCGACGACGTCGGTGCGGGTACCCGCACCGTCTTGCCCGGTTCCTCGCACGCGCTCAGCGCGATCATCGCGGCCACGGCCGCCCCCACCCGAATCATTCGACGCATGCGGTGATCTTGGCAGAACGGCACCGCCGCGACCGAATCGCCGGGATCGGTGTCGGTGGCTGCCGATACCCTGCGAACTATGTCAGTGCCCGTGTCCGCGTCCCTCGCCGACGACACCGCCGGTGAACCGGTCCGCCGGTCGCGTCCGGCGTTGTCGCCTTCGCGGGCAGCCGATTTCAAGCAGTGTCCGTTGAAGTACCGGTTGCGGGCGGTCGACCGGATTCCGGAGCCGCCGTCGCGGGCCGCCGTGCGCGGCACCGTCGTGCACGCGGTGCTCGAGGACCTGTTCGGGCTGCCCGCGGCCGATCGCCATCCGCGGCGGGCCGCCGAGCTGGTGCCCGGTGCGTGGGATCGGGTGCGCGCCGATCGCGACGGTATCGACGAACTGGTCGCCGCCGACGGCCCGGAGGCGCTGTTCGAGGAGGTGCGGCGGCTCGTCGAGAGTTACTACGAGCTGGAGGACCCGACCAGGTTCGAGCCGCACGCGCTCGAGGAGCGGGTGGAGGTCGATCTGGCCGGTGAGATCCCGCTGCGCGGGTTCGTCGATCGCATCGATGTCGCCCCGAACGGTCTGCTGCGGGTCGTCGACTACAAGACCGGCCGCGCCCCCGGCCCGCTGCACGAGGCGCGCGCGCTGTTCCAGCTCAAGTTCTACGCGCTGATGATCCTGCGCACCCGCGACATCGTGCCCGCCCAGCTGCGCCTGATCTATCTGGCCGACAAGGTGCTGCTCACCTATGCCCCCGACCGCGAGGAACTGGAGCGCTTCGAACGCATCCTGATCGCGCTGTGGCAGGCGATCCTCGAGGCGGGCCGCACCGGCGACTTCCCGCCGAATCGCAACGCCCTGTGCCGCTTCTGCGATTTCCAGAGCCTGTGCCCGGAATTCGGCGGCACCCCGCCGCCGTATCCGGGGTGGCCGCAGCAGGATTCGGCGCCGGTCGAGCTGGGTCTGCCGGACGTGCGGCCGCCCGAGGACGTCTGAGAGCCGGACGCCCCGCCGGACCGGCTTGCGCGGCCGCCGATCACCGACGGCCGCGCGGCGGGCTCACACGGTGAAGTCGCGGAACAACAGCACCGAAAGACCGAGGCCGACGGCCAGATTCACCACGGCGGCGGACCCGAAGACGGCGATCGGACGCCAGCCCGCCTCCCGCAGACCGCGCAGCGAGAACTCCAGGCCGATGGAGACGAAGGCCAGGATCAGGAACCAGGTGCGCAGATCGTTGATGATCGCGATGTGCGCGGCGCCGGTCTTCTTGTCGACCGACTGCAGATACAGGGTGCCGATGACCGAGGCGGCGATGAAGCCGAGCACGAACTTCGGGAACCTGGACCAGAATTCGCCCAGGCTCGGCCTTGCCGCGCCCGGGGTGCGGTCGACCCGGAAGGCGAACCAGGCGGTCAGCGCGATCGCGACGAGCCCGATCAGCGCGTTCTGGGTGGTCTTGACGATCGTGGCGATCTTCAGGGCGTCCTCACCGGTGAGCGCGCCCGCCGCGGCCACCGCCGCCGTGGTGTCGATATTGCCGCCGATCCAGGCGCCCGCCACCGCGTCCGACAGGCCCAATGCCTCGGCGAGCCACGGCAACAGGAAGATCGACGGCAGCGCGAAGATGATCACCAGCGACGCCGCGTAGGCGATCTGCTCCCGCCGTGCCTGCACCGCCCCCGCCGCCGCGATCGCCGCGCTCACCCCGCAGATCGACACCGCCGAGGACAGCAGCGCCCGCAGCTTGTCGTCGAGCCCGAGCTTGCCACCGAACCACCAGGTGAACCCGAAGACGATGGTGATCAGCGCCAGCGCCTGCACGATCGACGGTCCCGCCGCCGTCACCAGGATCTTCAGATTGATCGACGCGCCGAGCAGCACCACCCCGGTCTTGATGAAGAACTCGGTCCGGAACCCGGCCGAAAGCCGTTCCCGCAGGCCGAGTTTGCTCAGCACGACATTGCCGATCAGGCCGATCGCGATCGCGTACACGGGGTATTCGACCGACTTGGCGATCCGCTTGAACGGCGTGTCCGCCGCCCATTGCGGCACCTGGGTGTCGAAGAAGCGGGTCAGCGCGCCGAGCGCGAGCACGAGCAGGATCCCGGCCACGATGTCGGTGCTCGTCGGGCGCGGATTCGCTTGCAGCGCAGCGGTTTCCGTCGTGGTCTTCGGCTCGCTCATCACGGCACCAGCCACTCGGGGATCGCCCCGACCAGAACGAGACCGATCAGCGCGAGGCCGACGACCGTGGCCAGCCAGTCCTCGTTCCACGTGAAGGCGCTACCCGGCCGCGGCTCGGGCTGTGTTCCGGACATGGTGACTCCTTGCGTTCCTCATCGAGAAACCGCAAGGTAGCAACGCGCTCCCCGGCACACACCGATTGCGCTCACCCTGAACCGATCTCGCGCGGCGCCCCCCGATCGGCCGCCTACGCGATCGGCCCGGCGAGCACATCGCGCTCGCCGGGCCGATCGGGACGAACAGGGGTCAGAACGCGCGGCAGGACCGGATGTCGGTGGCGAGGATAGCCTTGGCGCCGAGGTCGGCGAGGCGGTCCATCAGATCGTTGCCCTGCTTGCGCGGGACCAGGGCGCGCACCGCGACCCAGTCGGGGTCGGTGAGCGGGGAGACCGTGGGTGATTCCAGGCCGGGGGTGATGGCGACGGCCTCGTCGAGCAGCGACTTGGGGCAGTCGTAGTCGAGCATCAGGTACTGCTGAGCGAACACGACACCCTGGATGCGGGCGATGAGCTGATTGCGCGCCCGGTCGTTCTGGTCGGAACCGGTGCGTTCGATCAGCACACCCTCGGAATCGCACAGCGAGTCACCGAAGGCGACCAGGTTGTGCTGACGCAGGGTGCGGCCGGAGCCGACCACATCGGCGATCGCGTCGGCCACGCCGAGCTGGATCGAGATCTCGACGGCGCCGTCGAGGCGGATCACCTCGGCCTCGATGCCGAAGCGCGCGAGGTCGGCGCGGACCAGGTTCGGGTACGACGTGGCGATGCGCTTGCCCGCCAGATCCTCGACCTTCCAGTCCGCACCCGCCGGGGCGGCGTAGCGGAAGGAGGAGCGGCCGAAGCCGAGCGACAGACGCTCGCTGACCGGCGAACCGGAGTCCAGGGCAAGGTCGCGGCCGGTGATGCCGAGATCGAGCTCACCGGAGCCGACGTAGATGGCGATGTCCTTGGGCCGCAGGAAGAAGAACTCGACCTGGTTGACGGGGTCGAGAACGGTCAGCTCACGGGAGTCGGTGCGTTTGCGGTAACCGGCCTCGCTCAGGATCGAGACGGCGGATTCCGACAGCGAACCCTTGTTGGGAACTGCGACGCGCAACATGGGAATGGGGTCCTTTCGGGGAGAAGACGGGAGGAGGTGTCGACCGGACGGATCAGCCGTCACAGATGTCGGTACACGTCCTCGAGCTTCAGCCCGCGACCCACCATCATCACCTGGACCCAGTACAGCAGCTGGGAGATCTCCTCGGCGAGTGCTTCGTCGCTCTCGTGCTCGGCGGCCAGCCAGATCTCACCGGCTTCCTCGAGCACCTTCTTACCCTGGAAATGGACGCCGGCGTCCAACGCGGCCACGGTGCCGGAACCCTCGGGACGGGTCTGGGCACGCTCGGTCAGCTCGGCGAACAGGGATTCGAAGTTCTTCACGATGAGTGATTGTTTCACACCGTGTACACCGGTTTTCCCGCGCACCGTGTCCTCGGCGCGCGGGCGCGCGCGTGTTCGCGGCCCCGAAGGGCCGCCGGTCAGCGCTCGAGACTCGCGCCTGCGGCGCATGCACTTCGAGCACTGACCGGCGACCCGGCCGCGAACGGGGGCCTCCTCGAGGTCGGCCCGCTCGTGGCCGGGTGCACAGCTAGCCGGTCAGGAGGGGTCTGCCAGCAGGTCGCGCAGGTCGGCGACCGCGGTGCGCAGGTGGTCGGCGAAGGCGTACATCTGGTCGGCCACGGACTTGGGGGTGGCCAGGTAGATGTTCCAGCGGTCCGGCAGCAGCACGTAGGCGATGCCGATGCAGGTGGGGCTGGTCGAGCCGAAACCGAAGTAGCGGATGTGCACCGACGGGGCCGAGCTGGTGCTCAGGTAGTCGTCGCGCATGATCGTCCAGCCGGGGCTGTCGAACAGCGCGATCTGCTCGTCGGCGACGCCCAGTTCCGCACCGCGACGGCGCTGGATCCACTGCAGTTCCCACAGGTGCTGCTCGGGCGCCTGCCCCGCCTGGCATTCCTTGGCCCGGCCGACGTGCGCGGTCGCCGCCGTGCGGGCCGCGGCCAGCGTGGCCTCGCGATCGGCGGTGTCGTCGACCATCGCGTCCACGAACGCCACCATCTCCGGGGTCACCACGCGCATGGCCTCGGTGCGGCCGTTGCGGAACTGCCTGGTCGCGATGGACTCGTAGGTGGCGCCGGTCAGGCCCTTGCTGCGCCGGTGCGCGAGCTGGTAGGCCAGCTGGGCGAAGGCGTCGGGCGAGACGCCGAGCTTCTTGGCGTCGCCGGTGCCGAAGTCGTCGAACGAGACCAGCGCGGTCGCGGTGTCGGCGGCGAAGCGGGCGAAGTCGGCGCCCGCCGCGGCGATGTCGGCGCGCGCGGCCGAGTCGAGGACGAACTCGACCGGCTCCACCGGCGGCAGTCCCTGGGCGCGGGCGCCGCTGGTGGCGGCGTGATCCTGCGCGGTCCGCTCGAGCAGCGCGTCCACGAACGACAGCACGGTGGTGCCGTCGAGACCGCAGTGCTCGATGTTGATGCCTGCCTGGCCGTCGGCGAAGACGATGAACGACACCGACTTGTCGAAGTACCGGTTGGCGCTGTCACCGTGCAGCAGCTGATCGCAGGCGTGCAGTTCGTCGCGCGGCGCGAAATCCTCGAGGCACACCGCGAACAGCGCGGTCTCGATCGCGTCGAACGCCGCGACATTGGCCGCCTCGGTGCGCAGCGCGGCCCGGCTGGCCGCCCATTCCGCTCTGGCCTTGGTGGTCAGGTGGCCGACGGAGGTGTCCGTCGACGCGGGCCTGGTACCACCCTTGATGACCGCGCGCAGCCCGTCGGCCACGTCCTCGAACGCGTACGGCGCGCCGTCGGGTCCGATCACGTCCATCCGGAAGATGTTGCCGCGGTAGAAGACCGCGATGTGACGGGCGTCCGAGGGACCCGGCCATTCCGGGCTGTAGGGCTTGCGGACGGTGTCCTGCACCTCGCCCGGGATGCGGGTCTCGGAGAACAGGTACTCGTTCTGCCACATCGACAGCTGCTGCCCGCGCTGGGTGACCGGCGGGATCTGCTCCTGATCCAGGGCCAGCTTGTAGTCCACGGCGGCGCCGATGATCGCGGCGGCCCGCTCGGCCTGGCCCGCCACGGTCGAGGCGGCCAGCGGCGTGTCGTCGCGGAACAGGAACACGAAGTTGGCGTTCAACGCGATCCGGTCGCGGCGGCCCAGGTACCGCGAGGGCCAGAATTCGTCGAGGTAGCTGCCGACCCCCGGCGTGGCGTCGTACTCGGCGAGTGCGGCGTGCAGGGTCCGGCCCGCCCCACCGGGCCGCAGCAGTTCGGCGACTGCGGCCTCGGTGGTGGCGAGTTCTTCGGCGCCGAGCAGCGGCTGACACCACTGCAGGAACCGCGCGCAACTGTCGTCCAGTGTCGGCAGCGGTACCCGGGGCAGGCTGTCTTCGGCGGCGAACGTCGGTTGGTTCAATCCAGATCCTCAGGTCTCGGTGGGATGCGGGCGTGACACGAACAGGTTGGCGTAGAGCCAGCCTTCGGCTTCGTGGTCGGTGGTGTCGATTCCCTTGGCCGCCAGCGCTTCCAGCACCTGTGCACGTTCCTGGGCCGAGGCGAAGCGACGCTGCTGGAACATACCGGGACGCTGCTCGCTGCGATAGCCGAGCGCGGCGAGTTCTTCGGCGATGGGACCGAAATCGAACATCCGCAACACGAAATGCGCCATCCACGGTCGCCGGTGCGGATCCGCTTGGGCGACCCTGGACAGGGTTTTCTCGGTGATGTAGCCGACGCATCCGGTGGAGATCACCAGATCGGCGGAGGCGAGCACACGGCGCTGTGCCTCGGTCGGCTCGGTGGCCTCGAGGTCGGCGTGCACGTAGTCGTGCAGGAATCCGGCGGCGTGGGCGTAGGTCAGCGCCGGGCGTGCGGCGTCCATCCCGACGAAGCGTACGTCGGGCATCAGGTCGGCGCGTAACCGCTCCCGGTCCGCCGCGATCAGCCCGACCTTGTCGGTCTCGGCGTGGTCGCGATAGTGCCCGGCCAGCTCGTCGACCGTCGTGTCGGTCCGCAGCAGCGCCGCGTTCACCCCGTAGGAGCAGCCGAGGTCGAGCACCGTCGGGATCCGGTCCGGCCGCGCCGCCCGCAGCTGCCGCAACTGCTCCTGGAAGTGCGGCTTGGCCAGTTCCGGGATCCGGTAGTCCAGCTCGTTCATCCGCGCGAAGTAGGCACGCGGGTCGGGGCTTTCGTAGATGTCGTCGAAGGATGCTTTGCCTGTGGTGTGCAACGGAACGGACATGGGCGGTTCCTCTCAGTCGAGCAGTCGGTCACCTCGGACGGCGTCGGCCGCGGCGGCCACATGGTCGGGCAGGACACGGCCGAACAGCTGCCTGGTGCGTTCGACAGTGCCGATCACCCCTGGCCGGTCCGTGTAGGCGAAGATCGCCGAATGTCGTTGTCCCGCACCGGCCACCTCGGTGACCCGATGCAGCGAGAAGCGGCCTTTGAACAGCTGCAGATCGCCGGGGCGCAGTTCCAGCGCGCGGACGAACCGCTCACCCTCACCGGTGAGTACGGCACGCACGTCGTCGAGATGCTCGGCGTGCGGGTCGCGGATGTTGGGGCAGTATTCGAAGACACCGCCCGCTTCGGGACGGCGGGTCAGCATGCTGACGGTGAACTCGTTGGTGTCGAAATGCCACGGGTGCGACATGCCCGGCTCGACCACGTTCAGGCACAGACCGGCCAGCGGGTCGGCGAATTCGTGCAGTTCGTCGAGTTCGAAACAATCGGCGACGAACCGCTGGAAGACCGGATCGGTGTAGAGCCGCTGGATCAGCGCGTCGGCGGGGATACGGTCGCGGGCGACGAAGGCGTTGCCGCGATCGAGCACGATCCGGGCCGGATGGTCGGCGGGCAGGTCGGCGTCGAGCGGGATGTTGTAGGCGTTGACCCGCTCCACCTTGTAGTGGGCGTGCGGGGCGATCCGCTCCCCCTCGACCCGCAGCGTGTCCCACAGCTCCGGGCGGATGAATTCCCGCAGGACCGTGCAGCCGTCCACGGCCAGTTCCGCACGCGCGGCCGCCACCGCGGCGCGCCGGCCCGGACCACCGAGATCGGTGAGCGGATACCGTGCGATGTCGACGATTTCGTCAAGCCCCCGCGTCCCTGTCATGGGTTCAGTTTGCGGGAACTTTCGCCGACACGCCCAGTGTTTCGGCAAATCCGGACTATCCCGGGCAGATCACAGCGTCATGAAATCAACTGTGCGGCAATCGTTTTCACACATTCACAGTCGATCGCGGAATAATCACGGTAGGCTCTTTCGCCCTATCTGGCTGCGCTGCCGAAATGTTCGTCCCGCGCCGCCAGCGCGGCACGCAGATCGGCCACCGACAATCCGACCAGCGACTCCCGGAATACCCGCCCCGGCGCCTCGGGAACCGCGATTTCGCAGGGAATCACGATCAGTCCGCAACCCGCGCCCTGTGCCGCGAGTGCGCCGGTGGGCGAATCCTCGATGGCCACGCAGTAGATCGGGTCGAGTCCGAGCAGGTCGGCGGCCTTACGGTAGATGGCGGGATCGGGTTTGCCGTGCGGCACTTCGTCACCGCAGACCGAGGTGTCGAAGAAGTCGCGGCCGAGGGTGTCGAGCCCGTATTCGGTGAGCGAGCGTTTGGTGTTGGTGACCAGCGCGCAGCGCAGGCCCTCGGCGCGCACCATGGCGAGCGCGTCCTTGGCGCCGGGGCGCCACGGGATCGGGCCGAGCATCAGCTCGGTGACGCGGCGCTCGAGGAAGTCGCCCGCCTCGGCGATCACCTGCGGCGTCGCTTCGACCCCGATACCGGCGAAGAGCATGCGCAGCGCGTTCGGGCCGGAGGCGCCGATCAGCGCGTGCCGGATCTCGTCGGTCAGCTCACTGCCGTGCGCACGGGCCAGTTCGCGGACCGCGATGTCCCACAGCTTCTCCGAATCGAGCAGCGTGCCGTCCATGTCCCACAGCACCGCGGCCGGTCGCGCGCTCACCTGTTTCTCGCCTCGTTCTCGTCGGGGTCGGACCGGCGGTCACCGGGCCGCGTTCAGGGTAGCGGGTGCCCCTCAGACTCCCGAGCCGGCGATCTGCAGCGCGTTGCCGGTGCCGCTGACCTGAATCCAGCGATTCTCCGAGCTCACGGTGCCATTGGTGAGGTGGTAGGTGAGCGAGACGACCGCCCGGTTCTCCCCGTTGGGCGTGATCGAGCCGACAGTCACCGACCGCACCGTCGACCAGAACGAGGAGTACTGCCCGAAGCCACCGGTCTGCGCCTGATAGCCGGGGGCGAGCTGGGCCCAGGCCCCACCGATATTGCCGGGCAGCATGCCGTAGTACCCGGCGATGAACTGGGCCACCCGGTCCGGGGTCGGCGGGCCGAACGGCGTGGTGGTGATCGTCGTGCTGGTCGGCGACGGCGTGGAGGTGGGTTTGCCGGAGGTGCTCGTCGCCGGGGCGTTCGAGGTGGGGCCGGTGCTCGTCGACCCGTTCGGCGACGCGGTCGCGGGCGCGGACACGGTGACCGTCTCCTGCTCGGGCACGATCACGACCGTGCTCACCTTGCCGTCGACCACCGTGGTCACGGTGACCGGGTTCTGCGCCTGCCTGCCGGGATCGGCGCCCCGGTCACGGGTGACGACCAGGACGACGAGCATCACCGTGAACGCGGCGACGGCGGCGGCGAGCAGCAGGATGGCCCGGCTGTTGTTCGGCGAATCGGTGCGCGCCGGCGGATTCGGGCCGAGCGGCGGTGGGCCGGACGGTGACCCGGCACGCTCGTGGTCGCGGGCGCCGGTTCCCCGCGCGTCGGCCTGCGCCCCGCGCTGTTCGGCACCTGCCCGGTCCGCGTTCGCGCCCGCCGCCGACGGCGCGCTGTCCGAGCCCGGCGCGGACGGCCGACCCGCCGACCCGGAAACACCGGCGGCCCCACCGGTTCCCGCGGCAGCTGACCCGCCCGTGATCGCCGACCTGGCCGCCTTGGCCAGCGCCAGCCCGCTGCCGAGCAGGGCGGCCGCACCAGACTTCGCAGCGGCCCCGTCCGCGGGCGTTGCGGGCCGTGGCAGCAGCGTCGTGGCCGCCTCGGTCATCGGCAGCACCTTGGTCGCGGTGGCGGGCAGCGCGGGAACGCGCCCCGCCGCAACATCTTCCAGCGCCTTCCTGGCCTGCGCCATGGTCGGGCGGTCCTCGGCCGACGCGGTCAGCAGCCACATCAGCACCGAACCAAGCGGACCCGCGTGCTTCGGTTCCGGAACCACTCCCCTGGCGACGGCGTGCAGGACCGCGAGGGGATTGTCGCCCTCACCGAACGGCGGCGCCCCCTCGACGGCGGCGTACAGCGTCGAGCCGAGCGCGAAGATGTCGGCGGCGGGCTTCGGATCGTCACCACGGGCGATCTCGGGCGCCAGATAGGCGGGTGTGCCCGCCAGGAATCCGGTGGCGGTCACCGTGACGTCTCCGGTGGCGTGCGAGATGCCGAAGTCGGTGAGTTTCACGGTGCCGTCGTCACCGACGAGCAGATTGGCCGGCTTCACGTCCCGGTGCATGATCCCGGCGTCGTGCGCCGCCGACAGCGCCGCGGCGGCTTGGGCGCCGATTCCGGCTACCTCGATCGGCGGCAGCGTCGCGCCACCGGCCAGCTTCACGGCCAGGCTCGGCGCGTTCATGTATTCCATGACCAGCCACGGCTGGCCGTCTTCCTCGGCGACGTCGAAGACGGTGATGGCGTTGGGGTGGTGCAGCCGCGCGGCGATGCGGCCTTCGCGCATGGCGCGCAGCTTCGCTTCCAGCGCTTGCGATCCGGTGAGCCCCGGCGCGAGCAGCAGCTGCTTCACCGCGACGGTGCGGCGCAGCCGGACGTCGGTGGCGCGCCACACGACCCCCATCGCCCCGGTGCCGATCGGGTCGGTGAGTCGATAGCGTCCCGCGATCAACCGATCCGATGTCATAACGTGTGCCCCTCCTGCAATACCGCCGAGTCGTCCAGCCCTCCGCGCCACAGCGGGATGAAACTTTCGAAAATCCTACGTGCTGAAATGCTTTGCTCTGGTCTCCGGTTGCCCCGGTCCATGGACTCCCGGCCGCTTCGTGACCAGACTCACAACCGGCACAACGACTTCGGACCGGCCCCGCGGGGACCGGTCCGATCAACCGTCGCCTGCCAGTGTCTCAGGCGTTGAAGTATTTCGCCTCCGGATGCAGCAGTACGAACGCGTCGGTCGACTGTTCCGGGTGCAGCTGCAACTCTTCCGACAGCGTCACCCCGACCCGGCCCGCCTCGAGCAGGTCGACCAGCTTGGCCCGGTCTTCGAGCTCAGGGCAGGCGCCGTAGCCGAAGGAGTACCGCGCGCCGCGGTAGCCGAGCTTGAAGTAATCCTGGATATCGGCCGGATCGTCGTCGGCGACCGACTGGCCGTCCAGGGTCAGTTCCTCGCGCACCCGGCGGTGCCAGTACTCGGCCAGCGCCTCGGTGAGCTGCACGCCGATACCGTGCACCTCGAGGTAGTCGCGGTAGTTGTCGGCCGCGAACAGCGCGTTGGCGAAGTCGGCGATCGGCTGACCCATCGTCACCAGCTGGAACGGCAGCACGTCGACCTGGCCGGTCTCGCGGGCCTGCTCACGCGAGCGGATGAAGTCGGCGATGCACAGGAACCGGTCGCGCTGCTGACGCGGGAAGGTGAACCGGTACCGTTCCGGCGCATCGGCGTCCGGCTCGGTGAGCACGATGACGTCGTCGCCCTCCGACACCGCGGGGAAGTACCCGTACACCACGGCGGCGTGCTGCAGCACGCCCTCGGTGGCGAGCCGATCGAGCCAGGCCCGCAGCCGCGGACGGCCCTCGGTCTCCACCAGTTCCTCGTAGGAGGGCCCGTCGCCGCTGCGCTGACCACGCAAACCCCACTGCCCCAGGAACAGCGCCCGCTCGTCGAGCAGACCCGAATACTCCTGCAGCGGCAGGCCTTTCACCACACGGGTGCCCCAGAACGGCGGGGTCGGCACCGGCAGATCGGCGGCGACGTCGGACCGTTCGGGCACCTCGATCGGCACCTCGGCGGCCTTGCGCTCGGCGGCGATCCGCTTGGACCGCTCGTGGCGGGCCTTGCGCTCGGCGGCCTTCTCCTTGGCGGCGAGCGCCTCCGGGCTGTCGGGATCGAGACCGCCGCCGCGCTTGACGGTCATGATCTCGTCCATCAGCCGCAGGCCCTCGAACGCGTCGCGGGCGTAATGCACGTCGCCCTCGTAGACGGCGGTGAGGTCGTTCTCCACGTAGGCGCGGGTCAGCGCGGCGCCACCGAGCAGCACCGGGAACTGTTCGGCGACACCCTTGGCGTTGAGTTCCTCGAGGTTCTCCTTCATCACCACGGTCGACTTCACCAGCAGCCCGGACATGCCGATCACGTCGGCCTTCTTGTCCTGGGCGGCGTCGAGGATGGTGGCGATCGGCTGCTTGATGCCGAGGTTGACCACCTCGTAGCCGTTGTTGGACAGGATGATGTCGACCAGGTTCTTGCCGATGTCGTGCACGTCGCCCTTCACGGTGGCGAGCACGATCCGGCCCTTGCCGGAGTCGTCGGTGGCCTCCATGTGCGGTTCCAGGTGCGCCACAGCGGTTTTCATCACCTCGGCCGACTGCAGCACGAACGGCAGCTGCATCTGGCCCGAGCCGAACAGCTCACCGACGGTCTTCATACCCGACAGCAGCGTCTCGTTGATGATCTGCAGCGGCGGCACCGTCTGCATCGCCTCGTCCAGGTCGACGTCGAGGCCGTTGCGCTCACCGTCGACGATGCGCCGCTCGAGCCGCTCGAACAGCGGCAGCGCGGCCAGTTCCTCGGCGCGCGAGGCCTTCGACGACGCGGTCGAGACACCCTCGAACAGCGCCATCAGCTTCTGCAGCGGGTCGTAGTCCTCGGTGCGGCGGTCGTAGATCAGATCCAGCGCGACCTGGCGCTGCTCGTCGGGAATCCGGCTCATCGGCAGGATCTTCGACGCGTGCACGATCGCCGAATCCAGTCCGGCTTCGACACATTCGTGCATGAACACCGAGTTCAGCACCTGCCGGGCTGCGGGGTTGAGGCCGAAGGAGATGTTGGACAGACCGAGGGTGGTCTGCACATCCGGGTGCTTGCGCTTGAGCTCACGGATGGCCTTGATGGTCTCCTCGCCGTCTTTGCGCGACTCCTCCTGGCCGGTGCCGAGGGTGAAGGTCAGCGTGTCGACGATGATGTCGGACTCCAGCAGACCCCAGTTGGTCGTGATGTCTTCGATCAGGCGCTCGGCGATCGCGACCTTGGCCTCGGCGGTGCGCGCCTGGCCCTCCTCGTCGATGGTCAGCGCGACCACGGCGGCACCGTGCTCGGACACCAGCCGCATGATCTGCTGGAACCGCGAATCCGGGCCCGCGCCGTCCTCGTAGTTCACCGAGTTCACCGCGCAGCGGCCGCCCAGGTGCTGCAGACCGGCCTGCAGCACCGGCGGTTCGGTGGAGTCGAGCATGATCGGCAGGGTCGAGGACGTCGCCAGGCGCGAGGCCAGCTCGTTCATGTCCTTGGCGCCGTCGCGGCCGACGTAGTCGACACACAGGTCGAGCATGTGCGCGCCGTCGCGGGTCTGGTCCTTGGCGATCTCGAGGCAGCGCTGCCAGTCCTCGGCCAGCATGGCGTCACGGAATGCCTTGGAGCCGTTGGCATTCGTGCGCTCACCGATCATCAGGATCGAGGCGTCCTGCTCGAACGGGACCGCGGTGTACATGCTCGACACGGACGGCTCGTGCTCGGGCGTGCGCCGCGCCTCGATCGGGGGCAGCGTGGTCTCGACCGCGCGCACCGCCTCGGCGACCTGACGGATGTGCTCCGGGGTGGTGCCACAGCAGCCGCCGACCATCGCGAGGCCGAACTCGGAGACGAAGCCGCTCATCGCGACCGCGAGCTCCTCCGGGGTCAGCGGGTACTCCGCGCCGTTCGCGCCGAGCACCGGCAGGCCCGCGTTCGGCATCACCGACACCGGGATCTGCGCGTGCCGCGACAGGTGCCGCAGGTGCTCGCTCATCTCGTCGGGACCGGTCGCGCAGTTCAGGCCGATCATGTCGATGCCGAGCGGTTCCAGCGCGGTCAGCGCCGCGCCGATCTCGCTGCCGACCAGCATGGTGCCGGTGGTCTCCACGGTGACGTGGGTGATGATCGGGATCCGGCGGCCCGCGGCGATCATGGCCCGCCTGCTGCCGGTGATGGCGGCCTTGACCTGCAGCAGGTCCTGGCAGGTCTCGATCAGGATGGCGTCGGCGCCGCCGTCGAGCATGCCGAGGGCGGCCTCGGTGTAGGCGTCACGCAGCGAGACGAACGGCGCGTGCCCCAGCGTCGGCAGCTTGGTGCCGGGGCCCATCGAGCCGAGGACGTAGCGCGGGGTGCCGTCGGCGGACGGCCCCATCTCGTCGGCGACCTCACGCGCGATCCGGGTGCCGCGCTCGGACAGGTCGCGGATTCGGTCCTGGATGTCGTAATCGGCCAGGTTGGGCAGGTTGCAGCCGAAGGTGTTGGTCTCCACCGCATCCGCGCCCGCCGCGAAGTAGGCGCGGTGGATGTCGGCGAGGACATCCGGGCGGGTGTCGTTGAGGATCTCGTTGCATCCTTCGAGGCCGCGAAAATCGTCGAGCGTGAGATCCGCGGCCTGCAACATCGTGCCCATCGCACCGTCGCCGATGACGACACGCCGTCGCAGCGTGTCGAGGAGCGTGGTATCGAACCCGGTGGGCAAGGACGCAGACATGAGTCAAGACTAATGGGCGGCTCCGACGCACAAGACCACTGCGGGTGAATCGAGTGGCGCCGGACACAGCTCGAACGGGAAACACGCAACAGCGCCGGTCACCGCAAAACAATTCGCCGAAGACACTAGGCTGACCGGGTGGATGCCAGTGAAACCCCCGAGACGGAACTGCCGACGTTGCGCAATCCCGTGCTGGTCGCGGCCTTCGAGGGCTGGAACGACGCCGGTGACGCCGCCAGTGGCGCGGTCGAACATCTGGAGTTGATCTGGGACGCGGAGCCGCTCGCCGAACTCGATTCCGAGGACTACTACGACTACCAGGTGAACCGCCCGACGGTGCGTCAGGTGGACGGGGTGACCAGGGAGATCCAATGGCCGTCGACCATGTTGTCGGTGTGCTCGCCCCCCGGTAGCGACCGCGACGTCGTGCTGCTGCGCGGGATCGAACCCAATATGCGGTGGCGCAGCTTCTGCAACGATCTGCTCGAGTTCATCGAGCAACTGGGCGTGGAGACCGTCGTCATCCTCGGCGCGTTGCTGGCCGACACGCCGCACACGCGGCCCGTTCCGGTGACCGGTTCGGCGTACAGCCCGGAGGCGGCCGAGCGGTTCAGCCTGGAACAGACCCGGTACGAGGGCCCGACCGGGATCACCGGGGTGCTGCAGGACCAGTGCGTCAAGGCCGGGGTGCCCGCGGTGTCGTTCTGGGCGGCGGTGCCGCATTATGTCTCGCAGCCGCCGAACCCGAAGGCCACGATCGCGCTGCTGCACCGGGTCGAGGACGTCCTCGACATCGAGGTTCCGCTCGGTGAGCTGCCGACACAGGCCGAGGAGTGGGAGGCGGCGGTCAACGAGATGACCGTCGGCGACGAGGAGATCAACGAGTACGTGCGCTCGCTCGAGGAGCGCGGCGACGCGGCGCTCGACCTCAACGAGACCATGTCGAAGATCGACGGTGACGCCATCGCGGCGGAGTTCGAGAAGTACCTGCGCCGGCGCGGCCCGGGCAGTTTCGGCCTCTGACCTTCATTCACCAGGGGTTCGCCACGCCGGAACCTCCCGGCTGCCTGCGGCAGGCCGCCTAGACTTCTTCGGGTGCCGAACCATCCGATCGTCGCTCACCTCCGGGGATTCGACGACCGGATCGCGGTGCTGCACCGGCTCCCGGCTGCGCCCGCCGAAACCCTGCACCGGGTGACCTATGCCCAGCTGGCCGACCGTGTCGCGGCGTTCGCGGCGCGGCTCGGCCCTGCGCGGCGGCTGGTCGCGCTGGCCGCGGGCAACGACATCGACTCGCTCGTCGCCTACCTCGGCGCGCTCGACGCGGGGTGCGTGGTGCTGCTGACCGGCGAGTTCTCCGGTGAACTCGCCGCGACCTACGATCCGGACGTCGTCGTCGACCACGGCCGGATCGTCACCGAGCGCGCGAGCTCGGCGCACCGGCTGCATCCGGAGCTGGCACTGTTGCTGAGCACGTCCGGGTCGACCGGGTCGCCGAAGCTGGTGCGGCTCTCGGCCCGCAACCTGCTCGCCAATGCCGAGGCCATCGCCCGCTACCTCGAGATCGGGCAGCGTGATCGCGCGGCGACCACGCTGCCGCTGTTCTACTGCTACGGGCTCTCGGTGGTGCACAGTCATCTGCTGCGCGGCGCGAGCCTGCTGCTCACCGACCGGTCGGTGAGCGACCCCGAGTTCTGGGACGAGTTCCGCGCGCACCGGGCGACCTCGTTCGCCGCGGTCCCGTACACGGTGGAGCTGCTGGACCGGATCGGTTTCGCGGACATGTCCCTGCCCGATCTCCGGTATGCCACCCAGGCGGGCGGCAGGCTCGAACCGGACAGGGTGCGCGCCTACGCGCGGCTCGGCGCGGCGGCGGGCTGGCGGTTCTTCGTGATGTACGGGCAGACCGAGGCCACGGCCCGGATGGCCTATCTGCCACCGGAACTGGCGGTGGATCATCCCGACTGCATCGGAATTCCGGTGCCCAATGGGCATTTCACGCTCGAGCCCGTCGACGACGGCTTCGCCGACGAACTCGTCTACCACGGCCCCAACGTCATGCTCGGCTACGCGCGCCGCCCCGCCGACCTGGCGCTGGGGCGCACCGTGGACGCCCTGCGCACCGGCGACCTGGCGCGACGCACGGCCGACGGCCTGTTCCAGGTCGTCGGCAGGCGCAGCCGCTTCGCGAAGCTGTTCGGCCTGCGCATCGACCTCGGCCGGATCGAATCCGAGCTCGCCGCAGCCGGTTTCGGCGCGGCCTGCGCCGAGGACGGCGCGCGGTTGATCGTGGCGGTGAGCGGCACCGGCCGTGGTGATCCCGCCGCGCTCATCGCCCGGGTGTCCGGGCTGCCCGCCGCGGCGATCGCGGTGGTGCCCGTCGGCGAGCTGCCGCGCCTGGCCAACGGCAAGATCGACTACCCGGCTGTGCGGGCGACGGCCCCGGAACCGACCGCGACGGGCGAGGATGTCCGGTCGATCTACGCCGACGCGCTGGCGATCCCCGCCGAGCGGATCTCGCCGCAGCAGAGTTTCGTGGAGCTGGGCGGCAATTCGCTCAGCTACGTCACCACGGCCGCCCGGCTCGAACGGGTGATCGGCCGGTTGCCCGCCGACTGGCCGCAGCAGCCGATCGATCGACTCGAGCGGACACCGCGCTCGCGCACCGGCTTCGGCCGGGCTCTGGACACGTCAACGGCCTTGCGCGCGATCGGCATGGTCCTCGTCCTCGGCTCGCATATCCAGCTGTTCGAAGTGTGGGGCGCGGCGCACGTGCTGCTCGCGGTGGCCGGCTACAACTTCGCCCGCTTCGCGGTGAGTTCGGCGCCTGCCGCACAGCGGCTGCGCCACACCGGGCGGGCGGTGGCGATGATCGCGGTGCCGACGGCACTGTGGGTGCTGCTCACCATGATCGTCCAGCCCGGCTATTACAGCTGGCAGAATGTGTTGCTGCTCAACAAGGTCCTCGGCCCGCGTAACGACACGGCGGGACATCTGTGGTTCCTGGAGGTGCTGGTCTACTGCACGGTGGCCGCGGCGCTGCTGCTGCGGATCCCCCGGATCGACCGGTGGGAGCGGCGCGCGCCGTTCTGGTTCGCCCTCGCGCTGCTCGGTCTCGCCCTGGTGCTGCGCTGGCAATCGTTCGGGCTCTACCCCGAGCGGGAAATCCCGTTGTCACCGCTGGCCTGTTGGTACTTCGTTCTCGGCTGGGCCGGAGCGAAGGCGACGGCAGTCTGGCAGCGGCTGATCGTCAGCGCCGTGCTGCTGGCAAGTGTGCCCGGGTATTTCGGCGTCACCGATCGGGAACGCCTTGTCATGGCGGGCATTCTCGTGCTCGTCTGGTTGCCCGCGCTGCGCGTGCCCGCCGTCTTCGCCGTGGTGGCGGTGACAGTGGCCGACAGCTCCTTGTTCGCGTACCTGCTGCACTGGCAGGTGTACCCGATGTTCGGCGACCAGCGACTGCTCGCACTGTTCGCCTGTCTCGCGGCCGGAGCCGTCGCTACCGGGATGGTGGTTCGGAGTCGGCGGATGTGGCCACGGCTAGCGCTCCAGGGTCAGAACCTGGGCGGCCGCTTCGTGCGCCAGCTTCGCGATCAGCATGTCGCGCGGGATCGTCTGGCCGGCAAGGTGATCGAGTGACGGCACCACCACATGGTGGGCGTCGGCCCGCTTCAATTCCTGGGTGAGCTCGGCGAACGCCGCACCGTCACCCGCGGTCGATTCATGGAATGTCGCGGCGAAACACATCCCCGCAGTGCGCGCCAGGCTGCGTAGCGCGTCCTCCAATTGGTCGCTCTGGCCGTCGGCCAGGTCGTCCCGCAAGTATCCATAGATCAACGCTTCCACCCGAACCTCCGTTGGATAGGGATCGCTGTTCTGTTGTCGGATCCCCCCGCGCCACGCCGTACGTCGCGCGGGGGTACTGCGTTGCCCTGCAAGCTCTCCTGCACAGCGGGTGTCCGGTCTCTGCGGGCCGAGCACCTGCTTACAGCATGCGTATTCGCGGCCCGCCGCAGCAGATGTCAAGCCGATGACATCTACATGCCCTATTCGGGACGCCGAACGTTAACTGGTGGGATACTACCGCCGTGACCGCAACTGATGATCGACCCGTCTGGGCTGTCCGGATGCGCTCGGAACGTGACGCGAGGGGGTGGTCGCAAGCCGATGCCGTCCGCGCGATGCGTGCCAAGTCCTCCCACAACCTGCCGACGGACAGTACTCTGCTGCGCAACTGGCGGCGCTGGGAATCCGGGGAATCGCGACCCGACGAGTTCTACGCGCCGATCATCGCGGCCGCGTTCGACACCGTCACCGCCGCGTTCTTCCCCAAGTCCCGGCCCAACCGCGATGACGAGCTGTTATCGGCGACAGGCATGGACACCTTGGAGTTCATCGGCAGGCTCCGGATGTCCGACGTCAACAGCGCGACCCTGGACGCGGTGCGGATCACCGCCGAACGGCTGTGCTGCGAGTACGCCTACGCCGACCCGCACGAGCTGCACGCCGAGGGCACCGCGTGGCTGCGCCGGATCACCTCGCTGCTCGACGGCAGGCTCACCCTGAACCAGCATCGGGAAATCCTCGTGCTGGCAGGCTGGGTGGCGTTGCTGGTCGGTTGCGTCGACTACGACCTCGGGCAGCGGGCGGGCGCCGAGGCGACCCGCCGGGCAGCGGATTCGCTCGGGCGGGAGGCGGGCAATGTCGAGATCTCCGCGTGGGCCGCCGAGATGTCGGCCTGGTTCGCGCTGACCGAGGGCAACTTCCGGGGCGCGATCGACGTCTCGGAGAAGGCGATGCCGGGCACCACGTCGATGAGTGTCGGGGTGCAGCTGGCCGCTCAGCGCGCCAAGGGCTGGGCCCGGCTCGGCGACCGCCGCGCCGTGCAGACCGCGCTCGACGAGGGCAGGGCCATCCTGTCGCGGATGGGTCATCCGGCCGGTCTGGACAACCACTTCGTCATCGACGCGACGAAGTTCGACTTCTACGCCATGGACTGCTGCCGCGTCGCCGGTCAGGACCGGCTGGCCGAACGCTACGCCCACCAGGTGATCAGCGATTCGACCCGGCCCGACGGGTCGATCCGCAATCCGATGCGGGTGTCGGAGGCGCGGCTGACGCTGGCCGTTGTCGCCGTGCGCGACCGCGATCTCGAACGCGCGATCGAGGAGGGCATGTCGGCCTTCACCGCGGGCCGGCGCTCGTTGCCGTCGCTGGCGTGGATCGCGGGCGAGGCGGCCAGGGAGATCATCGAACGCTACCCAGGAGATCCGCGCACGCGGTCGTTCCTCGGGCAGCTGCGCTCGCTCAACGTCGGGTGAACCGTGAATACCAGACGCGGGAGGCGCGCCGATCCGGGACGGGTCCCCATGACCTCCCGGCGGCCACCACTAACCTGTCTCCGGTGACCGACCTCGCCGACGGCCTGCCCAGCGCCGTACCCGCCCTGTGGGACGAGCGTCTGCGGTTGTTCTCGTTCGCGACCGCCGAGAAGCGCGCCGATTACCTGCGGGTGCTGCGCGCTTTCGACAGCGCCCGCGCCGCGTACGTGGTGTTGTTGCACGCCGACGACGTCGCGGAGTGGATCGCCAGGGCCGAGACGGGCGTGCACGCGGGGCCCGCGGGCGTGCCGTTGCCCGCCGTCGAGATCGGCCCGCTGCTCGAGCAGCTGCATCGCTGGGGCGTGCTGGAGCGCAGCTACGACGGCACCAGGGCGGCCACCCTCGCCGAGTACCGCAACCGGCACTACGTCTACCAGTTCGCCCAGGCCGGTTTCCAGGCGTACCGGGCGGTGGCAGGGGTGCTGACGGCGAGGATGGACGACGCGTCGCTGTCGCGCCTGGTGCTGCCCGAGCTGCTCACCGATCTGCGCACCCTGGCCACCGCCAACCGCGACGGCGACGCCGAGCGCGTCTACACGACGCTGCGCAGGCTCGACGCGACCCTGACCGACATGGCGGCGCGGGCCGCGCATTTCTACCTGTCGCTGGGCGATCTGGTGCGCACCACCGAGATCACCCCGGAATCCTTTCTCGCGCACAAGGATGCGCTGCTGGCGCACATGCGCGAGTTCAGCATGGACCTGGCGCGTTTCGCGCCCCGGCTGGCGGCCGCGATCGGTGAGGTCGAGGACACCGGGGTCGAGCAGCTCATCGGGCGCGCGGCGAGCTGCGACGAGCGGGTGTTGCTGAGCCCGGCCGAGCGGGAAGCGGACTGGCGGTCGCGCTGGGACGGCCTGCGCACCTGGTTCGTCAGCGCGGGCAGCGGCGAGGCGAACGAGTCGTGCGAGGCCGACCGGCTGCGGGAGGCGACGATGAGTGCGATCGCCGCGGTGCTGTCGCTGTTGCGCCGGGTCACCGAGACCCGCCGCGGCGGGGTCAGCCGGGAATCGGCGCTGCGGCATCTGGCCGCCTGGTTCGTCGACACCCCGACAGCGGGCAGTGCGCACGCGCTCTACGACGCGGTGTTCGGCCTGGGCAGACCGCGCCACCTGGCGCTGGAGCATCCCGATGCGGAGGTGATTCCCGCGGGCCGATCCTGGTGGGAAGCACCACCGTTGGAAATCTCGCGGACTCTCGCCGAGACGGGCCGCGCACCGACCGCGGGCGCGCCGGCCCGGATCGCGCGCAACGACGCGGGCATCCGCAGACTGCGCGAGGCCCAGCTGGCCGCGCAGCGCGAGCGCGCGGCGGCCGCGGCATCGCTGGCCACCGGCGCCGTGCACGAGCGGGTGCTCGACCAGCGCGAGACCGAGGTCCTGCTGCGACTGCTCGACGCGGCATCGACGGCGTGGGTGCCGGTCAGCGGGAAGGTCGACGGCACAACGGGTTCCGACAACGGCGTCACGCTGACGGTCCGCCCCTGTGACGGGTCGACGATCATCCGCACCGCGGCGGGCCTGCTGCATCTGAACAATCGCCGCCTCGAGGTCACCGCGACGACGCGACGGGGGACGCCACGATGAGACAGCAACGCCGCATCGACGCCCTCGCCCTGGACAGCTACCAGCGCGCCGCCCGGGTGATGCTCGCCAACCACCTGGTCACCCGGGTCTATCCCGACCGGATCGCGCTGCCGTTGATCCGGCGCTGGGCCACCGAGCTGCGCGAGGACCTCGCCGAACTGTTCGGCTACCGCCTGGAAGTCACCGAGACCACGGCCCGGCTCTACCCCGTGCACGACCGGCTCGACGACACCGTGCCCGCGCGCAGCGTCAACGATCGCGTCTTCGATCGCCGTCGCTACGCCTACCTCGCCCTGGCACTGGCCGCGCTCGGCCGGGCGGGCGACCAGATCACCCTGTCCGAATTGGCCGAGCACGTGGCCGACTACGCGAGCCGGATCGATGGCCTCGAGTTGTCCACCGACCGCGCCGCCGACCGGGACGCCTTCGTCGACGCGGTCGGCTGGCTGGGTACCCGGGGCGCGCTGACACTGGCCGACGGGGACGCGGGCGGCTGGGCCAGCGATCCCGAGGCGGGCGAGGCGCTCTACGACATCGACCGGCCGGTGGTCTTCGCGCTGTTCCGGCCGCCGCGCGCGCTGCAGCACCTGCACAGCGTGCGCGGTCTGCTCGCCGACGACACCGAGCAGGCGCCCGCCGAGCAGGCCCGCCGGGTACGCCGCGCCCTGGTGGAGCGGCCGGTCGTGTACCTGGCGGACCTCCCGCCCGCCGACCGTGCCCTGCTCGGCCAGGACCGCCTGGTGGGTGAGGTCGAGTACTGCACGGGTCTGCGCGCCGAGCGCCGCGCCGAAGGGGTCGCGCTCATCGACACCTCGGGCAGGTTGTCCGACACCCGCTTCCCCGGCACCGGCACCCTCGCGCAGGTGGCGCTGCTGCTCATCGGCGAGATCGCCGACGTGGTCCTCGACATCGACAATCCGGTGCCACACCGCCCCGCTGCCGCCGACGAGGACGCACTGCTCGACCTGCTCGACGCGGCCATCCCCGAGGCAGGCGTGTTCGCCCCGCTCGCCGAGGATGCCGAAACCCTCGACACCGCAGCGGATTCCCGCGCCGAAGACCTCGGTGACACCGGGCCGGTCACCTACCCGTTCCTCGAGGACACCTGGGTGCGCGGCACCGTCACCGCGCTCACCGACCGCTACGGCGCGACCTTCGCCGCGCAATGGCAGGCCGACGTCGGCGGGCTCACCACCGAGGTGATCGCCCTGCTCACCAGATTGCGGCTGATCCGGCCGGTCGAGGGCGGGCTGCTCGTGCTGCCCGCGCTGGCCAGATACCGCGGCGCGGTGGTCACCGTGCGGGTCCGGCAAGCCGAGGAATTGTTCGTCACCGCCGCCGGCACCGACGGCAGCAGTACCGGAACGGGAGGGAACTGAGGAGATGTCGCTCATTCACGGCGGAGTGCGTTTCGTCCCGACCCGCGCGGGCATCGTCAACCTGTGGGACTACCGCGACCAGGAGTTCTGTTTCGCCGACGGCCGCCTGGTGCTGCGCGGCCCCAACGGATCCGGCAAGACCAAGGCCCTGGAAGTGCTGTTCCCGTTCGTCCTCGACGGGCGGATCGAGCCGCGCAGGCTCAATCCGTTTGCCGGTGAAGAACGCACCATGAAGTCGAACCTGCTCTACCGCAAGCAGGAATCGGCCTACTCGTATGTGTGGATGGAGTTCGCGCGCGGCAGCTGGGACGATCCGGAAGTCGTCACCGTCGGGATCGGCATGCGCGCGACCCGGTCTTCGGACAAGGTGACCCGCTGGTACTTCGTCGCCGACGGCCGCGCGGGCGTGGACTTCTCCCTCATCGGTCCCGACGACCGCCCGCTGACCCGCAAGCAGCTCGCCGAGCAGATCGGCAGCGACGCCATCGTCGACCGGCCGGTGGAGTACCGCGCCGCCATCGACGCGCGCATGTTCGGGCTCGGTGTGCAGCGCTACGACCAGCTGATCAACCTGATCCTCACCCTGCGTCGGCCGCAGCTGGCCAAGAACCTGGACCCACGGGGCCTCTCCCAGGCGCTGACCGACGGCCTGCGGCCGCTCGACGAGCAGCTGATCCTGGACGCGGCCCGCTCGTTCAGCGATATGGAGGAGGTCGGGCGCACCCTCGACGGGCTCGTCCAGGCCGACACCGCGACCCGCCGTTTCGTCGACGTGTACCGGAAATACCTTGCGGTACAGGCGAAGACCGATGTCGACCAGGTCCGCACCCGGCTCGACGCGGTGACCAACGCCTCGACCGCCCTGTTCGCGGCCACCGCCCTGCGCACCCGTCGCGAGGCCGACCGCACCGAAGCCGAGACCAGGGCCGAGGAGGCCGACCGCGCCTACGAGCAGGCCATCGCCGACCGCGAGAACCTGCAGCGTTCCAGCGCCTACGAGGGCAAACAGCAACTCGACGACCTCGCCGACGCGGTCCGCAGGCTCGAGACCTCCGCGGCCGTGCACCGCGACAAGGCCGCCGAGGCGGGCCAGACCCTGCAGCGCCGCGCCGAAGAGGCCGAGCGGGCCGCCGAAGCGGTGCGCACCGCCGCCGCCGCACTGGTCCGGGGCGAGGACGCCTTGCGCGCCGCCGCCGAGGAAGCCGGCATCGAGTGGGTGGCGCCGAGCGCCGACGGCCGCGGCGACCAGATCACCGCCGCCGTGCGCGGGCACGCGGAGGAACGCGATGCCGATGTCCGCGCGGTGCGAAAAGCGTTGAGCCGCTGGGAATCCCTGGCCGCCGACCGCACCCGCGCCCAGCGCCTCGCCGAACGTGCGGTCGAGTTGCGCGACGCCGCGGCCGCCGAGGTGGCCCATGCAGAAGCCGCCGTCGCCCTGGCTCGAACCGAATCCGCTGCCGCCCTGCGCACCTGGTGGCAGACGAACTCGGCGGTCTTCGCACCGCTCGTCGCCGATCCGAATCGCCCCGGGCTGTTCGCCGCCTTGGAATCGGCCGTTGCCGCGGCGGGCGCCGAGGACGCGCCGTCCGCGCACGAGGTGCTGGCCGAGCATTGCGAGCCCCTGCAGGAACAGATCCGCACCCGCCGTCAGGACGCCAAGTCCAGGGCAGCCGCTGCCATCGCGCGCCGGGAAAGCCTTCGCGCCGAACGCAAGCGCGTGGCCGCTGAACGCGACGACGCACCACCCCCGCACCCCACCGACTCCGGCGAACACGACGGTCTGCCCGGCGCGCCCCTGTGGCTGCTGGTTCGCTTCGCGGACACTGTAACTCCCGCCGAAGCCGCGGGCATCGAGGCCGCCTTGCAAGCCGCAGGCCTCCTCGACGCCTGGATCTGCGGCCCCGACCTCCCACCGGATGTCGAGGGCGTTCGCTACCTCCTCCCGCTTGCCACCGAGGACCGTCCCACCGGCCGCACCCTCGCCGAAGTCCTTGTCGTCGAGGAGAATTCCGACGACCTGTCGATCCCGACCGCGACCGTCGCCGACGTCCTCGCCTCGATTGCGCTCGACGACGCATCGGCATCGGACAACGAGGCCCCCGTCGTCATCGGTACCGCAGGTGCCTACCGCCACGGCCTGCACGTGGGCCGCCACACGAAGCCCGAGGCCGAATTCCTCGGTGCGACCGCACGCGCCCGCCGCCGTGAATTGCGCCAAGCCGAGCTCGACGCGGCGATCGACGAAGCCACGGCTGAGGCAGACGCGGCAAAGGCCGAGGAGGCCACGGCCACCGCCGAATTGGCGGCCATCAGTGCGGCGACCAAAGCCCTCCCCCGCCCCTCCGCGATCACCTCGGCCCTCCGCGCCGTCGCCGAGACCGCCGGTCTCATGCGGTCGAGATCCGAGGCCGTCACCCAGGCCGAACGTGAGCTCGACCAAGCGGTCGGCGAGGCCACCGCGATGGACAAGAAGCTGCGCGCCACCGCCCAGGCGCACCGCACCCCGACCGAGGCGCGCGAACTCGACGCGCTGGCCGCCGCGATCCGGCACTTCGAGAACACCGGAACCGGGCTGCTGCGCCTGCGGGCCGAGCACGAGCGGGAGCGCGAACGCGAACGCGAGGGCGCCGACCGCCACGACGAGGCGCGGGCGCTGGCCGAGGCCTTCGCCGAGGAGGCCGAGGCAGCCCGCCTCGGATACACCGAGCAGCAACGCAAGCTCGAGACCCTGCGCGAGGCACTGGGTGCGAGCGCCGCCGATATCGATCGCGAACTCGACGCCGCGCGCGCCGCGATCGAGGCCGCCAAGGCCGAGCAGCGGGCCGCCCGCAAGGCCGCCAATGCCGCGATCGAAGCCGTCGGCGATGCCGAGGCCGCCTATCGCACCGCCAACGAAGCCCTCGCCACCGCCCTCACCGAGGTACTCGCCGAGGTGCGCTCGCTGGCGCCCTATGCCCGGCCCGACCTGCTCAGCCTGCTCGGCGCGTCCGTCGAGCACCGCTGGCCGAGCACCGAGGCCGCCTGGTCGACCCAGGAACAGTTGCAGTACCGGATCGTCGCCGCAGGCCCCGAGACCGATCCCGTGGTACTGCCCGACGAGGTAGGCGCCCTGTTCGCCGATCTCGACACCGCCACCGCCCAGGTGCGCGCCACCGAGGCCGGGCGCAAGTCCACCCGCTCGGCGGTCACCAGCGCGCTGCAGGAGTTCGACGCCGCGCTCACCGCCTCGGGCCGCGACTACCGGCTGCACTGGGACGCCGCCGACGGGCTCACCGTGGTGGCCGTGCACGACGAGAACGGTCAGGCCGCGCTCGCCGATTTCGCCGCCCGCATCGACGCCGCCCGCCGCGACCAGGAACTGCTGCTCACCGACGCCGAGCGCCGCATCCTCGAGGACGCGCTGCTGACCGGCCTTGCCCAGCAGATCCACGAACGCACCAGCGACGCACGCGAACTCATCTCCCGCATGGGCGCGGAGATGAAGCAGCGACGGATGTCCTCGGGCAACACCATCGGGGTGCACTGGGTGCTGGCCGACGGCCTGTCCGAGGCCGCCCGCGCCATGTGCAAGCTGCTCGACCGCGACACCGCGGCGCTGAGCCCGGAGGATCTGGGTTCCGTCCGTGCCCATTTCGCCAGTGAGATCCGCGCGGCCCGCACCGCCCACCCGGAGCGGTCCTATCCCGAGATCCTCGCCGCCACCCTCGATTACCGCACGTGGCGGGTGTTCTCGTTCACTCTCATCAACGGCGACGGTAGCGAGGACAAGCTGACCGTGGCCCGGCACAGCGCGCTCTCCGGTGGCGAGCAGTCGGTCTCGCTGCACCTGCCGCTGTTCGCCGCGGCGCACGTGATGCTCGACTCCGCCGACCCGCAGGCCCCGCGCCTGCTCGCGCTGGACGAGGCGTTCGCCGGTGTCGACGACAACGGCCGCAGCGAATTGCTCGGCCTGAGTGTGCAATTCGATCTCGACCTGTTCATGACCGGCTACGACCTGTGGATCACCTACGGGCACGTCCCCGGCTGCGCCCACTACGACCTCGCGCATTCGACCGCCGAGAACACCGTCAGCGCGACGCTGCTCGTGTGGGACAGCGGCGAACTACTGGCCGAACACGACGGCGGTGACCTCACCACCGCACTGGGCTCACCCAACCGGCGCCGCGTCCCCAACACCATCGAGGGCGGACTCACCCTGGAGGGCATGCCGGGCGAACCGGCGCCGGTGGGCTGAACAACCTCCGGTTCGCCAACCGTCCTTGACGCCACCACGCGGCCGCGGCAGCGTGGTGGCCAGGGAATTGCCGGACACCCGAGACCGACCGGTTTTCTCTCTCGGGAATTGTCGCATCGAATTTCGCGGAATCGGTTGCTCGAAATCCTCAGTGCTGCCAGGATTTTGCTCACGTGACGGCGAAGACCCGGTCGGGCCGACACGATCACGGTGCGGTCGACACCGCACATCGTCAGCAAGTCTTCAGGGGATCGTCGTGCCTTACCGACAGAATCAACACCTTCCACCCCAGTTTTACCGGCAGATTTCCGCTATCGCGCGGAGCCGCGCACTCGTGCGTTCCGGCCCGTCGTGGTCGCCGCGTGCACCGATGCGCTGAGTTCGCCGGAACTCGGCCGACCCAACCCGATGAAGGTGCCGGAAATATTCGCCGGAATTGTTCGGTGGCCGTTGCTGGCCCGCCTGCGCGGGGGTCGCCATTCCCTCGAGCCTGCACCGACCTTCCCCTGTCCACCGCGGGATGTGACCACCATGCAGCTACCCGTCCCCCTGCGGGACACCACCCGTCCGCTCGACACCGCACTCACCGACGCGCGCACGGGCCGGCGTTCCGGCATCCTGCGGGTCACCGGCGAACCGGGCGGTGACATCCGGTTCGCCGACGGCCGGATAGTCACCGTGAACACCTGCGGCGCACCGGGTTTCGACGTTCTCGACCGGGAGGAGCAACCGCTCGGCGCGGCCCGCGCCCGCCTGCTGCGGATGACGGCCACCGTCGACGGCCTGTTCGCCATCGCGGCGGGCTGGATCGATCGCTGCTACTGGATCGACGCCGACCCGGAGGTCTTCGCGGGTGCGGATCCCGGCTACGAATCCGAGTGGCTGCTCGGCGAGACCGCGCGCCGGCTGTCCGCGCTCGCCGCCGCCGGCTTCTCACCGCACCGGAACCTGTTGGCACTCACCGAGTTCGGTCGTTCGCGGCGTGACGAGGATGACAGCGCCGCCATTCTGCGCCTGGTCGACGGCACCCGCAGCTGCCGCGATCTGGCCTTCCTGCTCGGCCGCCCGCTCTACCCGGTCACCGTCGAGGTCGCCCGCCTCCTCGCCTGCCACCAGCTGACCATCCCCGCCCGGCCTGCCGCCGCCCGATCCCCCGGCACCGCGGACACCGGGATGGTCGATCCGGCACTTCCCCGCCGCCGCCGTGGCGCCAGCGGAATCAACGACACTCTGCGGCCGCGCCCACCGCAGGCCGCGCCCCCGTCCGCGATCGCCGTGGACGTGCCCGACTCTTCGCCACGGCGGAGAACCGAAAGGATCCCATGAACCCCAACGGCACCCCCGCCACCATGACCGAACGGCTCGGCGCGACGGTGAAATCGCTGCGCGCCGAAGTACCCGACTGCGTCGCGGCGGGCGTCATCGACCTGTCGACCGGCATGCTGCTGTCGGTGGAGACCGTCGACAACCACCCGCCCGAGGTCCTCGACCTGCTCGCGGCCGCCACCCTCGACCTGTTCCAGGGCCGCAATGTGGTGATGATCGAGGACATCTGGAAGGAACGGCGCGGCATCCGCAGCGACGACCACTATTTCCAGGAGATCCTGGTCAATTCCAACAACCTCACCCACCTGTTCCTGCGCGCCGAGAGCCGCGATGATCTGGTGGTCGTGGTGGTCTGCCGCAAGACGGTCAATGTCGGCATGCTCTTCGCCCAGTCACGCCGGGTGCTCAAGGACGCGGGCAGGCTGTAGCCCGGTTCATCCCTCCAGCGCGTGCGCGACGCGCCCCGCCAGCTGCCGCAACCTGGTGCGCAGCTCGGGCGAATCGTGCACACGGAAGCGCACTCCCAGTGACATCAACTGCGCCGCAAGCCATTCCGGGTCGTCGTCGCGGGTCTCGGTGAGCCTGCACGCGGTGTCGCCGTCGGCGACCAGCGAGTCCACGGTCTCGCCGAGCCTGCCCGCGACCCGCGGCAGCGGCGCGTCGATCGTCACGTCGACCCGGTATTCCGGTGTGCCCCAATCGGTCCGGTACCCGCCCACGTACTCGGCGGCATTCGCGGCGGGCAGCTGCCGCGCGACGATGCGGGCGCCGGTGGGCTGCGGACTCTCGATGCGGTCGGCGCGAAAGCTGCGCCACGCTTCCCGGTCGAGGTCATAGGCGACGAGATACCAGCGCCTGCCCGCCGCCGCGACGCCCACCGGTTCGACGTGACGGCGCGACTCCACACCGGCCGCGTCCCGGTAGCGCAGCCGCAGCCGTTCCCGGTTGCTCACCGCGGCGGCGAGGGTGGTGAGCACCTCCGGATCGACCGTGGGCCCGGTGCCCGCGCGCACCGCGACGGCCGCGCCGACCACCCGCACCCGCCTGCGCAGTTTCGCGGGCAGCACCTGCTCGAGCTTGGTCAGCGCGCGCACGGAGGCATCCTCGATACCGGCGACGGCTTGCCCCGCCGCGACCCGCAGGCCGACCGCGACGGCCACCGCTTCGTCCTCGTCGAGCACCAGTGGTGGGAGTGCCGATCCGGCGGTGAGCCGGTATCCGCCGGTGGCGCCCATGGCCGCCACCACGGGATAGCCCAGCTCGCGGAGCCGGTCGACATCGCGGCGGACCGTGCGGTCGGTGACGCCGAGCCGCTCGGCGAGTTCGCTGCCCGGCCATTCGCGGGGCATCTGCAGCAGCGAGAGCAAACGGAGCAGGCGGGCGGCGGTATCGGTCATGCCGAGAATTCTCTCCTACATCTAGGACCGATTCTGTCCTAGATGGCTTCTACCGTGGTGAACACACCGACCGAGGAGTTCGCATGACGACCATTCGCCCCTTCCGTATCGACATCCCGCAGGCCGACCTCGACGACCTGCGCGACCGCCTGCGCAGGACCCGCTGGGCGGCGCCACTGCCGGGTGCTGGCTGGGATCGCGGCGTGCCGACCGACTATCTGCGCGAGCTGGCGCGGTACTGGGCCGAGGACTTCGATTGGCGCGCACAGGAATCCGCGCTCAACGAGTTCCCGCAATTCGTCACCGAGATCGACGGCCTCGACGTGCACTTCCTGCACGTCCGCTCCCCCGAGCCCGATGCGGTGCCGCTGCTGCTCACCCACGGCTGGCCGCTGTCGTTCGTCGAATTCACCCGCACCATCGGCCCGCTGACCGATCCGCGGGCCCACGGCCTCGATCCGGCCCTCGCCTTCCACGTCGTGGTGCCCTCGGTCCCCGGCTTCGCCTTCTCGGCAGCGCCGCGCGACACCGGGATGAGCACGGCCAGGGTGGCGCGCATGTGGACGACCCTGATGGACCGCCTCGGCTACGACCGTTACGGCACCCAGGGCGGTGACCTCGGTGCCTACATCGCCCCCGAGATGGCGCTCGCCGCGCCCGAGCACGTCATCGGCGTGCATCTCGACGGCGGGATCGGCATGCCGACAGACGCCGACGTGCCGACGATGTCGGACGAGGACCTCCTGCAGTGGGAGGAGATGCAGCAGTGGATGACCGGCGGCATCGACCACCACACCCTGCTGCGCGCCGCGCCGCAAACCTTCGCGCTGGGCTGGAACGATTCCCCGGTGGCACTGCTGGCCTGGCTGATGCAGAAATACCAGGAGTTCACCCCGATGGCCGACCTGGCCGAGGACGTGATCGACCGCGATCACTTGCTCACCAACATCGCGATCTACTGGTTCACCCAGACCACCGGCACCTCGTCCTGGCCGATGTACAACGGCCTGCGCGACGGCGGTTTCGGCTGGCCCACCGGCCAGAACCTTGTCCCGACCGGCGTCTACGGCGGCGGCTCACCCCTGATGCGCAAACTCGCCGACCGCGACAACAAGATCACCCACTGGCCCTCCGGCAACCCGGGCAACCACTTCGTCGCCATGGAGGAACCCACGGCCCACGTCACCGACATCCGAACCTTCTTCGCCGCCCTCCGCTGAGCCGCAGCGAGCCGGGCACGCGTCACGCTGCCCGGCTCGGTCGGCTACCGCGGACCCGGCCTCACCGCATACTGGCGTCGGGCACCCGCGGTGGGCACGCTGCGCCGGGGGCGGTGGCCAACTCGAAATGCCACCATTCGTTGTCGAAGGTCCGGCACAGGCCCCAGCGGTTGCCGTTGGTTTCCAGCCATTGCGCGCCGACCTGGGGGCCGACGTCGACGGCATGGCCGGAGACGTGGGTCGACTCCTCCGGTGGCAGGACCCAGCGGCGGGCCTCGTCGGGGCTGCCGTAGGTGGCGAGGCCGTCCTGCCACAGCATTTCCTGCTGCTCGTGCGAGCGGTAGCCCGAGGTGATCGACAGTGGAATGCCCTCGGCGTGCGCCTGCTGTTCGGCGAGGGCGTAGGCCAGGGCCAACGACGGATCGAGCCCCTCGGTGCCCGCGGCGGACTGGAACTGTTCACGCTGGTCGGTGGCACCCGGCTGGGCCTCGACGATGCCGATACCGACGGCGGTCACGGCCGCGGCGGCCGTCATCGTCACCAGCATCCGGTCGGCCACCCGGCCGAGCACAGTAGTCATGGCAGGAGTCTATCGACCGGCCCGCGCCCGAGCCGACCACCGAGGTGGGCTCGAGCGCGGTGCACGGCGGTCACGGCGGATCATTCCGCCGGGGCCGGCGACCGTCTCACGGTGTGCGGGTCAGCTCGGCCGGGGACGCACCGGTTGACCGGACCGGCCAGCGGCCCGGTGCCGCGGTGTAGGCGGGCAGTGCGTCGGGCTGCCGGTGCCGACCGGGAACCGGCCGGATCGCGCGATGCACCGCGAGGCCGGTCAGCACGCCGATCAGCGTCAGTCCCACCCACACCAGCCGGTCGGCGCCCGCCGAGCGGGCCACGTCGAGGACCGCGCCCGTCCCCAGGTTGCCCGCCAGGATGGCCACCCCGACGATCGTGTTGTAGAACCCGTAGTGGGTCGCCACCAGCTTGCCCTCGCTCAGCGAGACGACGGTGTCCATCTCGAACGGGAAGACCGCCGCCGTCCCGACCGCCAGCAGCGCGGCGGACAGCAGCAGCGCCACGGCCGCGGCCACCGTCCCGAACGACCCAGCGCCGGGTACCAGCGCGAGCGGGACGAACGCCGCGGCCAGCACGCCGACGCCGAGGACCAGACCGCGCCCGATCCCCCAGCGCGCTCGCAACCACGCGGTGATCCGCACCTGACCGGCGACGGCGACCACACCGGACACCACGAACACCAGCGCGGTCAACTCCTGCGCGCCTGCCCCCGAGATGGCTCCCGCGTGCAGCGGCAGGGCCAGATACACCTGGAACGACAGCACATAGGTGCCGCCCATGGCCACCGCGAACGCCACGAAGCGCCGGTGACCGGCGATCGCGCGCCAGTCGGTCCACACCGACGAAGTCGTGGTCACGCCGCGGCGCTGTGGCAGTGCGCACAGCTGCGCCACCGAGAGCACCGCGAACACGGCGGCCGCTACCGCGGCGGTCCAGCGGAAATCCACGCCGAGCAGGGCGATACCGACGAGCGGGCCGGCCAGGATGCCCGCCTGGTAGAACACGTTGAACACCGCGAACGCCTCGACCCGCCGCTCGCCCGCGTCGGCGGCCAGGTACGCGCGCACCGCCGGGTTGAACAGGGCACCCGCAAATCCCGTTGCGGCGGAGGCGATCAGCAGCATCGGCAGCGAGGTGGCGAAGATCAGCGCGGCGAATCCCGCGGTGCGCAGCACACATCCGGCGACGATGAGCGGTTTGTAGCCGAGGCGGTCGGCCAGTGTGCCGCCGATCAGGAACATCCCCTGCTGCGAGAAGTTCCGGACGCCGAGCACCAGCCCGACCGCCCACGCGGCCAGGCCGAGCGGGCCGGACAGATACCCGGCCAGATACGGCATCAGCATGTAGAACCCGAGGTTGATGCCGAACTGGTTGATCATGAGCAGCCGGGCGGGTGTGTCGAAACCGGCGAAGGTCCGCAGCGTCTTCATGCGCGCACCGGTCCTGCCGCGTCCTCGGCCGCGAGCGCGCCGGGATCGAGCACCGTCGTGCAGCGCGTCCAGGACTCGACCACCCGCTCGGCCGGGTGGTCGATCGTGTCGGGGTCGGTGGCGGGCGGCCCCGTCAGCAAGCCGTGCTCCCGGCAGTAGCCGTCGTTGTAGACCGTGTCGAAGTAGCGGTGCGGGCCGTCGGGGAAGATGGCGACGATCCTGGTCTCCGCGTCGGCGGTCCGGGCGGCCCAGCCGGCGACGAGGGCGACCGCACCGACGCTCCACCCGCCGGTGGCATAGTGCGTGGCGGCCAGTGTCCGGCAGGCCCAGACCGCTTCCGCCGGTGCGACCCAATGAATCTCGTCGAAGGCCCGGTAGTCGACATTGGCCGGGTGGATGTTCGAGCCGAGGCCACGCATCAGCCGCGGCCCCGCGGGCTGGCCGAAGATCGTGGAGGCCACCGTGTCGACGCCGATCAGGCGAAGCCCGGGATACCGACGGCGCAATTCCCGTGCGACACCCGCGGAATGGCCGCCCGTGCCGACCGCGCAGACGAGCACGTCGACGCGCCCGACCTGGTCGATCAGCTCGTGCGCGAGCCCGGCGTAGCCGTCGGCGGCGTCGGGATTGCTGTACTGGTCCGGGCACCACGCGGTGGGCTCGGCGGCGAGGAGTTCGGCGACCCGGTCCCGGCGGGCCTGCTGCCAGCCCCCGGTGGGATGGGCCCGCTCGACCAGGTCGACCCGGGCGCCGAAGGCGGCGAGCATCCGCGCGACGATCGGTTCCAGCCCGGGATCGGTGACCACGGTGACCGGATGATCGTGCACAAGTCCGGCCAGGGCGAGCCCGAGCCCGAGTGTGCCGCTGCTGGATTCGACGATCCGCGCGCCGGGGGCGAGGTCGCCGCGCTGCTCGGCCCTGCGCACCATGTGCAGAGCGGGACGATCCTTCATCCCGCCGGGGTTGAATCCTTCCAGCTTGGCCCAGAACCCCCGGCCGGCGGTGGTCAGCGGCGCTCCCACCCACATCACCGGGGTATTGCCGACAAGTCCCTGTGGACGCTCGGCGATCGAGGCAACGCTCCGGTCGAGCACGTATTCCTGCATGTCTGTCGCTTCCTGTGTCGGCCGCCGGGCACGACGGCGCGGACGAGAACGGGCACGCGGACACCGGCCTGTCACCGGTGTGGCAGGCCTGGCGCTGACCGATCAGCGTCGACAGATGCAGAACTGGGTGAGGATGTCGCGGCCCTGGCGATACCGCAGCGGCGAGCGAGGCGGGGCGCGGGCGGCCACGGCCGGATGACCGAGGCTCGCGAGGAGAACGACGACCAGCGCGCCGAGCAAGCCCAGGATGGGCAGCACGAGCCCGGTATCGGGCGCCGCGGTACCGACCAGGCAGTGGTCGGGCAGCGGATGACCCGGAACGGCGAGCCCGGCCCCCTCGGCGACGACGGCGACCACGCCGAGCGGCGCGTCCACACCATGGTGGTCGTCGTGATGCACCGTGGTGCAGTCGATCACGAGCGCGCACACGGCGGCCACGATCATGACGAACGCGCACAGGACACCCGGGCGGCGCGGCGAGGGACGGTCAGTCCGATGACCCACCGTGCCTCCTTCCGCTCGTCGCCGGTGACCTACGCCGACCAAGCTACTACGTCATTGCGTAGACACAGGTCAGCGCCGTCGGACCGGCCGATCCGGGTGTGGTGGAGGCCTAGTGGCCCGCCCGCCTGCGGGCGATCGCGCGGCCGATCTCGGTGGCAGGCGGCTCGCCGTAGAGCCACTCACGGGCCAGCTGATGCCAGTTGGCCCTGACCTGCAACTGACCGAGGGTGGCGAAGGTGAACAGGTCGGCACGCCGGGAGAAGACGTGCTCGGGCGGGAGCAGTTGCCTGCGCATGCCCTGGAATTCGGCCGAGCGCGGGTCGACGGCGAGCAGGACGGCGCTGGTGGCCAATTCGGGGGTGATGGTGACTTCTTCGTCGAGCAGATGCCACCCGCAGGCCGCCCAGACATACGCCAGGCATTCCTCGACGGTGACCCCGGCGTCCGGGTCGATGATGCCGCGCCCGACCCAGGCCGCGTACAGGTCCTCGGGCCGGTCCTCGGCGGCGGCCCGCAGGCAGGAGCGCTCGAAATCGACGTGCTCGGGGTCCATCAGGTTGTAGAGCCCGAAATCGACGAAGGCGAGCCTGCCGTCCTCGGCGAGCAGCACATTGCCCGGATGCGGGTCGCCGCAGAACTCGTTGTCGGTGAACAGGGTTCCGAGGTAGAAGCGATAGATCAGTTCGCCGTAGTGGTCCCGGTCCGCGGCGGGCAGCCCTTGCAGGTGCGAGAAGCCGTGGCCCGCCACGTATTCGGTCACCAGCACGTTGTGCGAGCAGTGCTCCTCGATCGCGTCGGGCACGGTGATGTAGGGGTGACCGCGGTAGCGCTGGGCGACCAGGTGCTGGGTCCGCGCCTCCCGCAGGTAGTCGAGTTCGCTGCGCAGATTGGCGGCGATCTCCTCCAGCACTCCGGTGTCGGCCATGCTCGGGAGCACGGATCTGGCCATCTTGCTGAGGAATTCGAGATTGCCGATATCGGCGTGGACGGCGCGTTCCACGCCGGGGTACTTCACCTTGACCGCCACCGCGCGGCCGTCACGCAGGGTCGCCCGGTGCACCTGACCGATCGAGGCCGCGGCGATCGCGGTCTCGTCGAAGTCGGCGAAGATCCCCGACAGCGGGCCGAGGTCCTCCTCGATCACGCGGCGCATGGTGGGGAACTCGACCGCGGGAGCCCGGTCGCGCAGCGCCGCGAGCTGGCGGGTGAACTGCGCGCGGTGCGATTCGGGGACGAAGTCGAGATCGAGCACCGACAGCATCTGCCCCAGCTTCATCGCCGAGCCCTTCATGCTGCCGAGCACCGCGACGATCTGCTGCGCGGTCTTCATCGCCGACCGCTCGGCCAGCACCTGCCTGGCCTCCTCGGTGCGCCCGATCATCGACAGCCGCGTCCCGACCCCGCGCACGGTCTGCTCGGCGGCCAGCCTGCCCAGCTTCCCGCCGCGCGCCACTCGTCCGGAGGGAACTCCGGAGGTCGCCATCTCCACCCCCGTCGAGCCGGTCCAGCGCATGTCGCGTCACACTACACCGCACCGCGACCGCGCACGGCCGGACCAACGAAGACCCCGGATCGCACCGTGGCGAGGCCGGGGTCTTCGGGATCTGCGACCGACTACACGCGTTCCTTGGAGCGGGTGCGCACGCGCAGGGCGATGGGCTTGGAGGTTTCGGCGAAGAAGTCGTTGCCCTTGTCGTCGACGACGATGAAGGCGGGGAAGTCCTCGACGTCGATCTTCCAGACGGCTTCCATGCCGAGTTCGGGGTATTCCAGGACCTCGACGTTCTTGATGCAGTCCAGGGCGAGGCGGGCGGCGGGGCCGCCGATGGAGCCGAGGTAGAAGCCGCCGTGTTCGTTGCAGGCCTTGGTGACCTGGGCGGAGCGGTTGCCCTTGGCGAGCATGACCATCGAGCCGCCCGCGGCCTGGAACTGGTCGACGTAGGAGTCCATGCGGCCCGCGGTGGTGGGGCCGAAGGAGCCCGACGCGTAGCCCTCGGGGGTCTTGGCCGGACCTGCGTAGTAGACGGCCATGTCGCGCAGGTACTGCGGCATCGGCTCGCCCGCGTCGAGGCGTTCCTTGATCTTGGCGTGCGCGATGTCGCGGGCGACGACCAGCGGGCCGGTGAGCGAAAGCCGGGTCTTCACCGGGTATTTCGACAGTTCGGCGCGGATCTCGTCCATCGGGCGGTTGAGGTCGATCTCGACCACGTCGCCGCCGAGGATGTCCTCGGTCTGTTCCGGAAGGTACTGGGCCGGTTCGGTTTCCAGCTGCTCCAGGAAGATGCCGTCCTTGGTGATCTTGGCCAGCGCCTGGCGGTCGGCCGAGCAGGACACCGCGATGGCGACGGGGCAGGAGGCGCCGTGGCGGGGCAGGCGGACCACGCGCACGTCGTGGCAGAAGTACTTGCCGCCGAACTGCGCGCCGATGCCGAACTCACGGGTGAGCTGGAAGACCTCTTCCTCGAGCTCCAGATCGCGGAACGCGTGCCCGGTGATCGAGCCTTCGGTGGGCAGGTTGTCCAGGTAGTGCGCGGAGGCGTATTTCGCTGTCTTCAAGGCGAATTCGGCGCTGGTGCCGCCGATGACCACCGCGAGGTGGTACGGCGGGCAGGCCGCGGTGCCCAGCGAGCGGATCTTCTCGTCGAGGAACTGGAGCATGCGCTCGGGGTTCAGGACGGCCTTGGTCTCCTGGTACAGGAACGACTTGTTGGCCGAACCGCCACCCTTGGCCATGAACAGGAACTTGTAGACCGGGTTGTCGGGGGTGCCCTCGGTCGAGTACAGCTCGATCTGCGCGGGCAGGTTGGAGCCGGTGTTCTTCTCGTCCCACATGGTGATCGGGGCGAGCTGGGAGTAGCGCAGGTTCAGCGTGGAGTAGGCGTCGAACACGCCGCGGCTGATCCACTCGGCGTCGTCGACCCCGGTGAGCACGCCCTCGCTCTTCTTGCCCATCACGATCGCGGTGCCGGTGTCCTGGCACATCGGCAGCACGCCACCGGCGGAGATGTTGAGGTTCTTGAGCAGGTCCAGCGCGACGAAGCGGTCGTTACCCGAGGACTCCGGGTCGTCGATGATCTTGCGCAGCTGGCGCAGGTGCGCGGGGCGCAGGTAGTGGCTGATGTCGTGGATCGCCGTCTCGGTGAGCAGCCGCAGCGCTTCGGGCTCGACCTGCAGGAAGGTGCGGCCGTTGTGCTCGAAGGTGCTGACCCCCTCGGTGGTGAGCAAGCGGTACGGCGTGTCGTCGGCGCCGATCGGCAGCAGATCGGAATAGCGGAACTCCGGCGCGGTCACGAATCGCACTCCTCGGGTGGCTGGTCACAAAGCACTCGGAAGCCTATCGACCACCCGCACCCACCTGCTGGTTAGGCAACCCTATGTGACGCACGACAATTGCCTGAACCAAGATCGAGGTTGCACGTTCAACCCAAACGGTGCTACCCATTCTCCGGACGGTGGCGGGGTGTGCACCGTTCCAATCCGAAGCCTGCACCGGAGAATCTGGAGCTCGATCGTGACCGATCCACAGTGGCTCGATGATGTCGAAATGCGTGCCTGGCTGGGCTATGTCCGGACCCGTGACCTGATCGCCGCGGCGATCGGGCGTGACGCGGGCCGGGCAGCGAACCTCAGCTGGGTGGAGTACTCCGTGCTGGTCTATCTGGCCGACGCACCGGGCCAGCGGCTGACCTTCGCCGATCTGGCCGGTGCGCTCGAGTGGTCGCAGAGCAGGCTCTCGCATCAGATCACCCGCATGCAGAAGCGCGGGCTGGTGGCCAGGGAGACGATGCCGCACGATCAACGCCGCACCGTCGCCCGGCTCACCGCCGCGGGCGGGCAGCTCCTCACGACCGCGGCGCCCGCCCACGTGCGCAGCGTGCGCAGGCACATGATCGACGTGCTCGATCGTGGCCAGCTCGCCGCGCTCGCCGAGATCTACGACGTGCTGATCGACCATCACCGCAGTGCGGCAAACGGATTCGGGCCGACCGGGCGTGGCCCCGCCGCACAGCCTGCCGAGGAGCCCGCCGCGGATCTGGCGTAGGTGGCGACAGCGCCACCGGAGGGCGCTACGACCCGCTACCGCCGCCGGAATCGGGCCGGTTGTTTCCGAGACCGCCGCGCTGGACTTTCCCGCCGCTGTCGGGCACACCACGGTCGTAGACGCCCGTTCCGGACGGGCGGAGGAAACTGCCGGCGGCCAGGGCGACAGCGGCGCCGATCGCCGGGTACACCAGCGTGTCCGTGTGCTGATACCAGAAGTTGGCGTAGCGGCTGTCGGAGGTGTCGCACAGGCCGTCGGCCACACGGGTCGACGATGTCGTGTCCACGCAGACCCCGACGGCGGTCGGCTGCGCGGCGGCGCTGGTGGTCGGGCGGACCGAGGTGGTGGTCGTCGTCGGCCGCACCGTGCTGGTCACCGGGGGCTTCGTGGTGGTCGCCGCGCGGTGCGACGCCGCGTCGGCACCACACCCCGCCGAGACGAGCGCCATCGCCACGACCGCGGGCAGCGTGCAGGACACGCTGCGCGACTTCATGACTCGGGCACGCCGACGTTCGCTCCTGGATCCCCCGCTCACGCTGCCCCCTCAAGTCGGTACCGAACCCCGACGATCCTAGCGGCGCACCGTGACTCGCGTACCGTGATCGACTCCGGCGACGGACCCCGTCGTGGACGGGACCCGTCGCCAATAGACAAGTGCTACTGCTGGACGAGATCCGCTGTGCTGAGCGGTCGTTCGAGGTCGGCGGGCACGCCGAGGGCTCGTTCGAAACCGGCGGGCACGATGATGTCGCCGCGGTCGAGGTCGGCGATCGAGGTCTTGCGCAGGCCGAGCAGCGCGGAATCGATGCCGCCGCGCAGGATGTCGAGCACGTTCTCCACGCCGGCCTGCCCGTTGGCGGCCAGGCCCCACAGGTAGGCGCGGCCGATCAGCACCGCGCGAGCGCCCAGCGCCACGGCCTTGACGACGTCGCTGCCGCGGCGGATACCGCCGTCGAGCACGACCTCGATCTGGTCACCGACCGCGTCGGCGAGCACCGGCAGCGCCCGGATGGCGGCGGGGGTGCCGTCGAGGTTGTTGCCGCCGTGGTTGGACACCGAGATGCCCGCCACGCCCGCGTCGACCGCGCGCAGCGCGTCGTCGACCCGCATGACGCCCTTGAGCAGCACCGGACCGTCCCACTGCGCGCAGATCCAGGCGACGTCGTCCCAGTCGGGCGCCGGGGTCTGCATCCATTCGCCGTAGGCGCCGAAGAAGCCCGGCGCCGCGCCGCCGCCGACGGCCATGTTGGGTGCGGTCAGATCGGGGATGGAGCCCGAGCGCAGGTAGGTGGCGAGCCAGCGCGGGCGGGCCAGGGTCTGCGGCGCGAACTTCATCATGGTGCGCAGATTCAGCGATTCCGGGATGACCGGGCTGCCCCAGTCCCTGCCGTGCGAGAACGACCAGTCCAGGGTCAGGATGAGCCCGACCGCGCCTGCCGCCTTCGCCCTGGCCATCCGCTCGAGGATCTGGTCCTTGTTGCCACACCAGTACAGCTGGAACAGCGTGGACGGGTTGGCCGCGATCACCTCTTCGATCGGCTTGCTCGCGAACGAGCTCAGGCCCATGGCGATACCGCGCGCGGCGGCGGCCCTGGCGACGGCGACCTCACCGTCGGGGTGCACGGCCTGCACGCCCGTCGGCGAGATGAGCACCGGCATCGAGAGCTGCTGGCCGAGCACGGTGGTCGACTGGTCGCGCTCGCCGATCGGGCCCGCGCAGTGCGGGGCGAAGCCGAGTTCGGTGAAGGCGGTCTGGTTGTCCTCGATGGTCTGGCCCCGTTCGGAGCCCGCGATCAGCGCCCCGTACACCGATTTCGGCAGGCGCTTGCGGGCGCGGCGCTGCGCCTCGGCGACGGTCTCGAACCAGGGGTTCATCGAAGTGGTCCTTCCTCACGAGCCTGTGGCCACCATCGGCCCAGGTCTTCCAGTAGTGCGGTGGTGGCCGCGCGCAGCAGCGCGGCGCCTTCGTCGGCGCTCGACCCGGTGGGGTCGCCGAGAATTCCGTTGGGGCTCACGGCCCGGACGCCGCCCGCGCGCAGCAGCGGCAGCAGTTCGGTCAGCGGGCGCCGGTCCCCCGGTTCGGCCAGCTCGGCGCGCACGTGCTCCGGCGACAGCGCGAGCTGGATCGAGGTTTCGGTGCGGCCCGCGTGCGGGTCGCCGCCGTAGCCGGGTGCGAACAGCCGCACATCGCGCGACTCCGACCGCAGCAGCGCCACGGCGCGACGCAGCGCCTCGACATTGCCGCCGTGCCCGTTGACCAGCACGATCCGCGAGAAGGTGTCGGTGGCCGACCGGCACAGCTCGACGACCAGCAATTCCAGCGCGGCCTGCCCGATCGACAGGGTGCCCGCGAACCCGGCGTGCTCACCGCTGGCGCCGTAGGGAACAGCGGGCGCGACCACGACATCGGCCCGCTCGGCCGCGGCCAGGGCGCACACGGCGGCGGCGATATCGGTGTCGGTGGACAGGGGCAGGTGGGGGCCGTGCTGCTCGGTGGCGCCGAGCGGGATGACCAGGATCACGCCCGCGGCGGCACATGTGCCCGCCTCGGGCCATGTGAGGTGGGCCACGAACATGGTTCCGACATTAACGTCAGTCACTGACATAATCAAGAGCGCGCCGAGTCCCTAGTCTGTATCCATGTCAGCCCCGACACCGCGCGCTCATCGCGGTCGCCCACCGCGCACCACGCGCCGCGAACTCGAAGTCATCGCGATGAAGCTGTTCGCCGAGCACGGGTTCGACGACATCACCGTCGACCGCATCGCGGCCGAGGCCGGTGTCAGCGAACGCACCTTCTTCCGGTACTTCCCCAGCAAGGCCGAGGTGCTCTGGCACCAGTTCGACAATGAGGTCGCCGACCTGCGCGCCGCCTTCGCCGCGGTCCCCGACGACGAGCCGATGATGGCGGCCGTGCGCCGAATCGTGGTGGCGGCCAACAGATATCGCGCCGAGGACATCCCCGAGCTGCGCACCAGGATGCGCCTGGTCTCCGGTGTCCCCGCGCTTTCGGCCGGCGCCGGCGCGCACTACGACGCCTGGGAACGCGCGGTCGGCGAGTTCGCCGCGCGCCGGCTCGGCACCACCGCGGGCGACCTGGTCCCCCTGGCCGTCGGGCGCACCACGCTGGCCGCGGCGCGGGCCGCCTTCGACGCCTGGCTCGAACGCGGCGACGCCGATCTGACGGCCTATCTCGACCGCGCGCTGCGCGCCCTGGAGCGGGGGTTCGCCCCGGAGTAGCCCGCGTGCGGCGAACAACCCGCAGGTTTGGGCGGCATCAGGGATGGGGTATGAGTAGGCTCGGGTCAACGCGCGCTGTGCGCACCGACAATGTCCGTCGAAAGGGGCAGGAGTTTCCATGTCCGAGGTGTCCATGAGTCTTTCGGCGGATTCGCTGCCGGCACGCCCGGTAGACAACTTGCTGCCGCAATTGGTCGACCACCTCCGGCAGAACCGCACCGCCCTGCGTGAGGAATGGGCCCGGCGCATCACCGACGCCCAGCTGCTGACGGCGATGACCCCGGAGGAGATCTTCTCCGAGGCCACCTCGATCTTCGACAACTACGTCGAGGTGCTCGAGACCGGTAGCGTCGAGGCACTGCAGGCATACGCCCGCGATCTGTCCGAGCGCATCATTCCCCGAGGCGTCGAGACCGACGAAGTCCTCGGCATCGTGCTGCTGCTGCGCGACGTGCTGGCCCGCTCGCTGTTCTCCAAGTACCAGTCCAACTTCGAGCTGCTCAACCAGGTGCTCGACGCCTACGAGCCTGCCGCCAACCGCATCGCCAACACCGTGGGCGTGTCGTTCGTGCAGGAGCGCGAGCGCGTCATCCGCCAGCAGCAGGAAGCCATCCGCGAGCTGTCGACGCCGGTGCTGCAGGTGCGCGAACAGCTGCTCATCCTGCCCATCATCGGTGTGCTCGACTCCCAGCGCGCCCGCCAGCTGACCGAGCAGCTGCTGCGTGCCATCCGCGCCAATCGCGCCAAGGTCGTCGTCATCGACATCACCGGTGTCCCCGCGATCGACTCGGTGGTGGCCAACCACCTCGTGCAGACCGTCGACGCCTCGGGTCTGATGGGCGCCAACGTCATCATCACCGGTCTGTCCTCGGAGATCGCGCTCACGCTGGTCACCATCGGCCTGGATCTGTCCAAGATGAACGCCGTCGGTGACCTCCAGGGCGGTATCGAAGAAGCCGAGCGCCTGCTGGGCTACGAGGTCTCTCGGGTCACCGAGCGCGCCGGTGAGCGGGACGGGCGCTGATTCCCTCACCATGCCGGTACCTATTCTCAAACAGGGCACGTTCCTGATCGCTTCGGTGCAGTCGGCGTTGACCGATGCCGACACCGAGCGGTTGCAGGACGACCTGATGAAGCAGGTCAGTCGCTATCGCGCGACCGGCATCATCGTCGACGTCACCGCGATCGACGTCATGGACTCCTTCGCCGCGCGCTCGCTGCGCACCATCGCGCACATGACCCAGCTGCGCGGCGCGGAGACCGTCATCGTCGGTCTACAGCCCGAGGTCGCCTTCGCGATGGTGCAGCTAGGTCTGACCTTCGAGGACATGCACACCGCGCTGGATCTGGAAGAAGGCCTCGCCTGGCTGAACCGGCACCCGCGCCGACGAGACGGTCGCGACAGTGGCCGCTGAGCAGGTGGCGATCGCGGTCAAGGTGTCCGGTGACATCGTCATCGCCCGGCAGGCCGGACACGAACTGGCAGCAACACTCGGCTTCACCCTCACCGACCGCACCATGATCTCCACCGCCATCTCCGAAATCGCCCGCAACATCACCAGTTACGCGGGCAGCGGGGAGATTCGCTTGCTTGTCGACCTGCGCGAGGGCAGACGCGCGCTCGTCGTCCAGGCCGAGGACCAGGGTCCCGGCATCAGAGACATCCCTCGTGCACTGGAGGACGGTTACTCCACCGGCCGTGGCCTCGGCCTCGGCCTGCCCGGCGCACGCAGGCTGATGGACCGGCTCACCATCGATTCCGCCCCGGGTCGCGGGACGTTGATCGAGATGTGGAAGTGGGTACCCGACGGTGCATGAAGACGGGATTATCGGCCGCACGGAATGGTCGACGGCCGGTCGGGCACTGCCCGGCCAGGAAGTCTCCGGTGATCGTGCCGTCGTCCTCGACACCGGCGACGGTGGCGCGCTCTTCGGCGTGCTCGACGGGCTCGGGCACGGCGCCGCGGCGGCCGACGCGGCCGACCGCGCGATGGTCATCCTGTCCGACAACCGCGGCGAACCGCTGGACGTGCTGATGGTGCTGTGTCATCGCGCGATGGTCGAAACCCGCGGCGCCGCGGTCTCGTTGGCGCTGATGGGTCCCGGCGAGACGTTACAGTGGCTCGGTGTCGGCAATGTCGAGTCGCGACTGCTGACGCTGGGCCCGGCTGGTCCGGAACTCCGGGCGACCATGCTGCTGACCGGCGGCATCGTCGGTTACCGGTTGCCCTCGCATCTGCAACCGCAGACGCTGCCGATCCGCCCCGGTGACCTGCTGCTGATGGCGACCGACGGGATCGTCTCGGTCGGCCCCGAGTCGATCGACCTGGCCCGCCCCGCCACCGCGATCGCGGGCGATCTGCTCGCCCGCGACGCCAAGGACACCGACGACGCACTCGTGCTCGCGGCCCGCTTCCGCGGAGCCTGCCCGTGAAAGGTTGCCGATGACCGCTGGCCTGGCCGCATTTCTGGACGACTACTCGGCTGCGTTGCGCCGCCACGTCGCCGCGCCCGGCCAGGCGGGCCTGACCGAGGGGTACGACCTCGGCAGACGTGCCCTCGTCGAGGGCATCAGTTTGCTCGACCTCACCGAGAACCACTTCCGGGCGGTCGCGGAGTACACCGGCGCCGAGGGTGATCCGCGCAGCGCCGAGGTGGCGCTGGAATTCCTCCTGCAGACGATGGCCGCGCTCGACATCGCCACCCGCGGCTATCTCGACGGCACCCGCCGCTACGAACAGCAGCGCTCGCGGGCCGAGGATCTCGCCGGCCGCGACGCCTTCCGCACCGCGCTGGTGGAGTCGCTGCAGGACGGGTTCTTCGTCGCCGACTCCCAGGGCACCATCGTCGAGGTGAACTCCGCGTTCGGGGTGCTCACCGGGTACGGCGCCGACGACGTTCCGTACCGGCTGCCCCATCCGTGGGCGCTGTCGGACCAACCGGGCTATCCCCAGATCGGTACGGAGGCATCACGTTTCGTGATGCCGGTGCGTCACCGTGACGGCCGGGAGCGCTGGCTCGCGGTCAGCGCCAGCTCGCTGGTGAAGCAGGAGAACAACGAGCAGATCTTCGTCGGCACCGTGCGCGACGTCACCGCCGAGCACGATGCGCAAGCCCGTGATCAGGCGGCCTCGCGGCTGGCGACCGCGGTGGGCGCGGCGACGAGCATGGTGGAGGTGCTCGCGGTCGGGCTCGACGAGTTGCGCCGGACGATGGGCGCGCAGACGGCGCTCGTGGCGGTGTGGCCGAGCCGGACCGGGCAGCCGGACGTGTATTCCTGCGGCGAGCCGCCGTTCCCCGAGCCCACCGCCACCGAAAGTATCGAGGGCACACCGCGATTCGTCGCCGCTCCCGTCTCGGACCCCACGCGGCGGGTCACCCTCGACGAGGAGGTGCGGACGCTGCTCGATCGCTCGCGCAGGCAGCCCGCGCGCGGCCTCTCGGCCATCACCGGCGAGGAAGGCGGCGTCGACGCCGTGATCGCGCCGCTCGGCGAGACCGGCGATGCCGCGCTGTGGGTGCGCTTCGGCGCCCCGCGCGCGATCAGCGCGGCCGACTGGGCGCTGTATTCACTACTGGTCGGACATCTCAGCGTCGCGCTGCAGCGTGCCCGCAACTTCGACCAGGCCCGCGCCACCTCACTCACCCTGCAGCGCGCGATGCTCGGCCCGATCGAGCTGCCACCGCGCTTCTCGGTGCACTACGAGCCCGCGCTGCCGCCGCTCGAGATCGGCGGCGACTGGTACGACGTGGTGCCGTTGCGGGACGGCACCATCGGTGTCGTCGTCGGCGACTGCGTCGGCCGTGGCCTGTCGGCCGCGGTGGTGATGGGCCAATTGCGGACGGCGGCACGGGCTCTGCTGCTGCGCGGCGCCGGGCCCGCCCAGCTGCTTGCCGAGCTCGACGCCGTCGCCGCCCGGATCCCCGGCGCCATGTGCACCACGGTGTGCGCGGCCGTGCTCGATCCGGAGCGCGGCATGGTCCGCTACTCCAATGCCGGCCATATGCCCCCTGTCCTCGCGCCGCCCGGCGGACCGGGCCGGGTCCTCGAGGGCGGACGGGCCGTGCCACTGGCCACGTTCGACACCCCGCGCAGGCCGGAGGCCACCACGGCGCTGCCGCCGGGCGCGACCCTGGTGCTGTTCACCGACGGGCTCGTCGAGCAACGTGGGTACGACATCGAAGAGGGCTTCGTCAAGATCGCCGGCGTGCTCAGCGAGACCGGCGGCGCACTCCCCCGTGACGTCGCCGACGCCGTGCTGTCCCGGTTGTGTCCGCCCGCGGGCTACGACGACGACGTCGCGATGGTCGTCTACCGGCAGCCGCCCGAGCCGCTGCGCCTCGACATCCCCGCTGCCGCATCGGAATTGACGGGCCTGCGGCGCAACCTCTACCGCTGGTTCGCGACCGCCGCCGTCCCGCACGACCTGGCCGCCGACCTGGTCGCCGCCGCCAACGAGGCGTGCAGCAACAGTGTCGAACACGCCTACCGCGACACCGAGCCCGGCCGCGTCACGCTCACCGCGACGTGCGAAGGCGACCGCGTGGTCATCGAGGTCACCGACTCGGGCCGCTGGATTCCCACCCCGACCGATCCCGGTTATCGCGGCCGCGGTGTGGAGATGATGCGGGTACTGACCGAAGATCTGGAATTCAGTCATGACGAGAACGGCACCCGGGTCCGCATGTGGGTGACCCTGCCGTCGATAACATTTCCGACGGCAAATCCCCTGCGTGGGTCAACGCGGGCACCCGAACAGTCACCCAACAATACGTTCCGATAACAGCCGGTCTTCTTACCGTGCCGAAGAGGAAAGCCGGTCACGACGGCATTCCGCGACCGTGGCCGAGTCGGCACTCATCACAAATACCTGCCCTGACCAGGTCATTCGGCAGAGTTTCACGATTTCGTTAGCAAACCTCACCATCCTTGAACGCGTGAATCCACGTTTGCTACGGTGTGAACGCGATTCCACACCATCCCGGTGTGACCCAGAAATTCCAGCGATCTCCCCGCAATCTGAATTGCAGAGTTTCGCCAGTCTCTACCGCTTCGAAGAAGTCGACATATATGCGTCGATTTCATGCACGCCTGCGGGTCGATCATCCGAATGAAAGGAGATTCTCATGTTCTCTGCTTTTCTCGGTGACCTCCTCGATGTAGTCGTGACGTTGATCGAAACGCTGTCCGCCATCACCGAGTAACCCAGCACTGCCCCCGGGACGGCCCGCGCCGTCCCGGGGGCAGCTGTGTCAGGAGTTCGCCGCGGCCTGCTCGCTGTGCGTGGTCGTCTCGTAGGCCTCGACATCGAAGGAGCGCAGCATCCGATGGAATCGGAAGCTGAAGTCCGGCCACAGGCGGGAATGCTCGCCTCGTTCGTCGACGAACCAACTGGTGCAGTCGCCGTTCCAGACGGTTCCCGCGAACTTGGTCTGCAGGTCCCGGTTGTAGTCGGCCTGTGCCTGTTCGCGGACTTCCACGGTCCGCAGGCCCTGCGCGTCCATCGTCCTGATCGCATCGACGATGTAGTTGATCTGCGATTCGATGGTGAACACCGCCGAGGTGTAGCTCAAGGCGGCGTTCGGGCCGATCATCAGGAACAGATTCGGGAAGTTCGCGATCGTGGTGCCTTTGTACGCACTGAGACCGTCGGCACCGAACACCTCCGCCAGCGTGCGCCCGTCGCGGCCGCTGATCAGGTCGTAGGTCGGCGAGTCGGTGATCCGGAAACCCGTCGCCAGCACGATCGCGTCGATCTCGCGTTCGGTGCCGTCGTTCGCGACGATCGACTGCTCCCTGATCTCCTCGATGCCGTCGGTCACGACCTCGACATTGTCGCGCGCCAGCGCCGGGTAGTACTCGTTCGAGATCAGCATCCGCTTGCAGCCCAACCGGTAGCCCGGGGTGAGCTTGCGCCGCAGCGCCGCGTCCCGGATCACCCACCACAGCTTCAGGCGCGCGCCGAAGGCGAAGAAGTCGGCCAGCGGCGGGTATTTCGACTGCCAGAGCACGAAGGACTCACGCAGCCAGTAGACCCCGGCGCGGGCCACCCGTTGCGCTCCAGGGACATGCCGGTAGGCGAGGCGTTCCAGCAGGGTGTACCGGTGGCCGAACCGCGGCAGCACCCAGGGCGCACTGCGCTGGTACAGGTCGAGCCTGCCGACCTCGCCCGCGATCGACGGCACGATCTGGATGGCCGAGGCGCCGGTACCGACGACCGCGACCCGCTTACCGGCCAGATCGACGTCGTGATCCCACCGCGCGGAATGGAACAGCGCACCGCGAAACCTGGTGATGCCCTTGATGTCCGGCAACTTCGGCGCGCTCAGCGGACCCGCCGCCGACACGGTGACATCGGCGGTGAACGCCCCTTTGCCGGTCTGGATTTCCCAGCGTGCCGTCGCGCTGTTCCAGCGCGCGTCGGTGACCTCGCAGTCGAGCACAATCGCCTCGCGCACCCCCGCGCGGTCGACGACGTCCTGCACATACTGCTGGATCTGCGGCTGTGTCGAGAACGAGTGCGTCCAGTTCGGATTCGGCGCGAACGAATACGAATAGAGCTGGGACGGGACATCGCAGCCCGCACCGGGATAGGTGTTGTCCCGCCAGGTACCACCGATGTCACTCGCGCGCTCGAACACGACGAAGTCGGTGATCCCGAGCCGGCGCAGCCGCATGGCCACGCCGAGCCCGGCGAACCCGGCCCCGATGATCGCCACCCGCACATGGCGGCGGGGAATCTCGGTCACGACGTCTTCGCCGTGGTTTCGTAGGCCTCGATGTCGAACGCGCGCACCAGTTTCCGGTACCGGAAGCTGAAGTCCGGCCAGAGCGCGGAGTTGTTGCCGTGCTTGTCGAGGAACCAGCTGGTGCAGCCGCCGGTGACCCACACGGTGCGGGCCATCTTGGGCGCGAGCCCACGGTTGTATTCGTGCTGCGCGTCCAGCTTCACCTCGAACGACTGCAGGTTTCGCTGCTGCATCGTGGTCACCGCGTCGACGATGTAGTTGATCTGGGATTCGATGACGTAGATCAGCGAGGTGTAGTTCAGCCCGGAGTTGGCGCCGAGCATGAAGAACATGTTGGGAAAGTTGGCGACCGTGGTGCCCTTGTACATCTGGTAGCCCTCGGCGTCGGCCGCCTCCGACACCGTCCTGCCGTCCCGACCGGTGTAGAGGTTGAACGTCGGCGAATCGGCGACGTGGAAGCCCGTGGCCAGCACGATGGCGTCGACTTCACGCTCGGTGCCGTCCTCGGACACGATCGAGCGCTCGCGCACCTCGGCGATGCCGTCGGTGACGAGATCGACGTTGTCGCGGTCGAGCGCGCCGTAGAACTTGTTCGACACCAGCATGCGCTTACAGCCGATGCGGTGGTCGGGCAGCACCTTGCGCCGCTTCTCCGGGTCCCGGATCTCGAGCCACATCTTCGCCCGCCCGACCGCTTCCAGCAGCAGGCCGGTCCACGGGAACTTCACCTGGGTCACGACGAATGTTTCGCGGGCGATGTAGATCAGCGCCCTGATCATTCGTTGCAGGCCGGGAACGTGCTTGAAGGCAAAGCGCTCCGGCGCCAGGTAGGGCCGGTTCAGCTGCGGCATCACCCATGTCGCGGTGCGCTGGTACACATCGAGTCGCTCGACCTGCGGCGCGATCGACGGGACGATCTGCACCGCGGAGGAGCCGGTGCCGATGACGGCGACCTTCTTGCCGGCCAGGCTCGCGTCGTGGTTCCAGCGCGCCGAGTGGAAGATCTCGCCCTCGAAGCTCGAGATCCCCTTGATATCGGGCAGATTCGGCTCGGCGAGCACGCCCGCCGCCGACACCACGAAGTCGGCGGTGAAGGCACCGTTGCTGGTGTCGACCTCCCACCGGCCGTCGGCATCGATCCAGCGCGCGGCGGTCATCGTGGTGTCGAACAGGTGCTTGTCGCGCACGCCGTAGCGGTCGGCCACCTGCCGCAGGTACTGCTCGATCTCGGCTTGCGGCGAGAACGAGCGGGACCAGTTCGGGTTGAGCGCGAACGAATACGAGTAGAGGTGGGACGGCACGTCGCAGCCCGCCCCCGGATAGGTGTTGTCACGCCAGGTACCGCCCACGTCGGCGCCACGTTCGATGACAAGATAGTCGGTCAGGCCCCGCTGGCTCAGCCGGATGGCCGTGCCGAGGCCGGACAGTCCGCTGCCGATGATCAGGACCTGGATGTGCCGCCGGGACTCCGACGTGCCGTTACTGCTCATGTGGAGACCTCAGCGAGATTCGTAGATACGTTTGTGGCCGGAGACGGCGGCCAGCCGGTAGGGGCGGCGGGTTTCCTCCGGCATGGCGTGGTACGCGCCGTCGCTCGGTGAGGTGGCCTCGTGCAGCCGCAGGTAGTGGTCATAGTCCAGCAGCTCACGCGAGCTGATCGCCGCCCGGTTCGCCTCGGTCCGCAGATGCTCGCGGTAGCCGGGCTGCACTGTGCCGCTGAAGAATTCGGCAACGCTGCCCGATCCGTAGCTGATCATGGCCAGTGCGCGGTCGGTCAGATCGTCCGCGTGGTCGAGCAGCGATGCCAGGCCGAGGTAGAGCGAGGCGGTGTAGCTGTTGCCGACCGTGCGGTTGTAGTGGGTGGTGTCGCCGATCGCGGCCTCGATCTCGGCGGCGTCGGCGGTGTGGCCCTGGCTCTCGAGCAGGTGGCGGTGCGCCTTGTAGGCCATCTTGGTGAAGGGCTGGTGGTAGCAGAACGCGGCGAACTCCGACAGGTCGCGCCCGCCCTGGCGGCGGTAGTCGGTCCACGCCTCCTGGGCGGCCTTCTGGTAGGCGTTGACCGAGGTCTTGCCGTCGACGATGGCGGCGGTCCGGTAGTTGGGGCGCCAGAAGTCCATGATGTCGGCGCTGTAGAGCCCGGACTGCGGGTCCAGTCGCAGGATGGCCGGATTCGCGCTGACGAGCATCGCGACGGCGGCCGCGCCCTGGGTCGGTTCACCCGGGGTGTCGAGCTCGTACTTGGCGATGTCGGCGGCGATGACCAGCACCCGCTGCGACGGGTCGCGCGCGATCAGGCCCGCGGCGAACTGCAGGCCCGCCGTGCCGCCGTAGCACGCCTGCTTGAGCTCGACCACGCGCGCGGCGTTGGGCAGCCCGATCAGCGAATGCAGGTACAGCGCAGCGGCTTTGGACTGATCGACACCGGTCTCGGTGGCCAGCAGCACGGTGCGGATGTTGTCGGTGCCGTGCCGCTCGATGATCGGCTGCGCGGCGGCCGCGGCGATGGTGACGATGTCCTCGTCGGCCGCGGCGACGCTCATCTTCTCCTGGCCGATGCCGAGGTAGAACTTGTCGCGATCCACCCCGAGCCTTTCGGCGAGGACGGCGTGGTCGAGGGCGTAGTGGGTGGTGGCGAACGACAGGTCGTGGATGCCGACCGGAGTTGTAGTCATAGCTGTGTTCCGTTGCTCGTGGTTGACCGCTCGAATTGGGTATGGGCGCGCATCAATTCACCGCGATTGGTCTGTGCGGCCATCAGCGACAGCTCGCCGCACAGCACGGTCGCCGCGGCGATGACGGCGAGGCGGCGGGCGTTCTCGCCGGGCTCGCGGTCCTCGCGGCAGCCGAGGCGCTCGAGGTTCTCGTCCACGAAGCTCGCGTGTTTGCCGTTGCCGACGGTGCCGACGATGAGGTTGGGCAGCGTGCACGAGAAGTACAGGTCACCGTCGCGGTCCTCGGCGTGCGTGACGCCCTGGGAACCTTCGACGATATTGGCCGCGTCCTGCCCGGTGGCGAGGTAGAACGCCAGCAGCATGTTGGCGTAATGCGCGTTGGCGGAACGGATTCCGCCCGCCAGCAGCGTGCCGATCAGGTTCTTGCGGATATTGAGTTCCACTACCTGGCGGGCGGTGGTGTGCAGGCGCTGGGTCACCACGTCGCGGGGGATCAGCAGTTCGGTGACGACGTTCTTGCCGCGGCCGAGGATCCCGTTGACCGCGGTGGCCTTCTTGTCGGTGCAGTAGTTGCCCGAGATCGAGCCGTAGCGCACGCCGGAGACCGTGGTCAGGATGTGGTCCATCAGGTGATCGCTGGCCAGAGTGGCCATGTTGTGACCCGACGCGTCCCCGGTGCTGAACTCGAACCGCAGGAACAGCAGGTTGCCGTTGATCTGGTGGTGCAGGTCGATCAGGCGGGCGAAGCGGCTGCTGCCGGTGACGACCTCCTGCAACTCGGCGAAGCGATCCTTCAGCTGGCGCACCGCGGTGAGCGCGGTGTAGGCGTCGTCGGCTTCGAGCAGGATCGAACGGGTCATCCGCTCGTCGATGAGCGTCGAGACGATGCCGCGCTCGGTGAGGGTGGAGATCCGCGCGCCGCGCCCGACCGAGGGCCACAGGGGCGTTTCGTAGGTGGCAAGGGGAACGTCGACGGCATCGTCGACCACATTGCCCGTGATGCGCAAGGGCCCCACCCACTGCAGCGGGACCGCTGCGTACGACATGTCATTCATGGATGACTCCTCCTCGGTCGTTCGATTCGTGCCACCAGGGACTCCGGTGGGCAAGTGCTGCCACGTCGATGCCGCGCAGTGCGCAGAAGGTCGCCACGTCCCCGGTGATCAGCAGGTCGCAGCCGGCCAGCTCGGCCGGGGTGCGGGCGCCGAGCACGGTCAGGATCTGGCGCAGCTGGTCGAGCCAGGTGCGGATCTGCGTGACGAGCGCGTCGGTGTCCTGGCGCACGATCGTGTCCAGGAACGCGCCGGCCACACCGGTCGCGTCGGCGCCGAGCGCCAGCGCGCGGGCGATGTCGAGTGGTGAGCGGATGCCGCCGGACGCGGCGATATCGATCCCGGCGATCCCGGCGCAGTCCAGCAGACAGGTGGGGGTCGACTGGCCCCAGCTCTCGATGAAGGCGAAGTCGGCGGCCGGGCGCCGCTCGTTCTCGATGCGGGCGAAGTTGGTGCCGCCGCGGCCGCCGACATCGGCCACCGACACACCGGCGTCGCGCAGCCACGTGACGGTCTGCCTGCTGAGGCCGAACCCGACTTCCTTGACGATCACCGGAACCGGGACGTTGGCCGTGATGTGCTCGATCTGGCGAGGCCACGATCCGAAGGACCGGTCGCCCTCGGGCATGACGACTTCCTGCACGGCGTTGAGGTGGATCTGCAGCGCGTCGGCCTCGAGCAGGTCGATCGCCCGCAGCACCTGATCCAGCGAGGCCGTCGCGTTGACGTTGGCCATGACGAATCCGTGCGGGTTCTCCTGGCGCAGCACGCGATAGGTGCCGGCGACAGCGGGGTCGCGGAAGTAGGCGCTCATCGAGCCGGTCGCGATGGGGATGCCGGTTTCGCGGGCGGCGATGGCCAGTTTGCGGTTGATCTCGCCGGTGTTGGCGCTGCCGCCGGTCATTGCGTTGACGTAGAGCGGTGTGTCCCACCGCTTTCCGGCGACATCGACGGCCAGCGACACCTCGTCGCTGTCGATGCCCGCCAGCGCGTGGTGGACGAAGGTGACGCAGTCGAAGTCGTTGGCGCCGGTGTCGGCGCGGCGCTGGTTCACCGCGTGGCGAACGTGGTCGTCTTTGCGATCGGCGATCATGCGGTGTCCCCTTCGAACGGATGGGTCCGCAACGGCAACGGGCGGATACCGGCGGCGATCCACCGGCCGGTGAGTTCGGCCATCGCGGCCGTGCGGGTGTGGTCGACGAGCGCGATGCCGCAGTCGCCGCCGCCCGCGCCGGACGGTTTGGCCGCGGCGCCGACGGCGGCGCCCGCCGCGCACAGCGCGTGCAGGCGTTGCGTCATGATGCCGAGACCGGAGGTCTCGTCGAGGTCGAGCAGAAGGTTACGCGCGCAGTCGATCTCGCTGCCGATCGCGGCGGAGTCGTCGGCTTCGATCGCGGCCAGCAAGCGCTGCACGCAGTCGTTGCTGCGCGCGTTGAACGTCGCCCGGTCACCCGGCGTGCGCGTGGCCGCGCCGAGCCCTGCGACCAATGCCGGTGTGGAGGCCGGGTTGCCGGTCCAGCCGACCTGCAAGGTGAGTCCGGTCGGCGTTGGCAGCGGGCGCACGGACAACCCGGGCCACGGTGCACGCAACGCGGCGTCGATGCCATCGGCGGCGAGGTCGGCGACGACCGCGCGATCGGGGGAACCGTAGGCGAGCCAGCCGCCCCAGGTGCTCACCGCCACATCGCCGCCGGAGGCACGCGGGTTGACCGCGATCGTGGCCAGCATGGCCAGCCGGTACCGCTGCATCGTCGTGAGCTCGAGCTCGTGGAACTGCCCGAGGGCGGCGATGGTGGCTACCGTCACGGCCGCGCTGGAGCCGAGACCGTACTTGCGGCCGTCGGCATCGCCGAGGTCGGCCACGACGTCCACTTCGCAAGGGCGGGAACCGATTCCACGCTCGGTGAGCAACCGATCGATGACCGACGCGGCGGCGAAAACATAAGCGAATGCTGCGGGCACACCGGCATCGGGCGTCAATGGGACCAACCGGTCACCGTCGCGGCCACAGGCCAGCGTCACGCCACCGTCCAGGTCCGACCGCAGCGTCACAACCACCCCGGAGACCGCGCCGGTCACCGCGGCAGACGCCTCATGCACGCCAACGGACGCGCCGATCGCTGTGCCGAATTCCCCTGGCACCCCGGCAGTCGCGTCGGTGACCGTGGCGGTGGCGTAGCGGTCGACGGCGGTGAGTACGGCCAGATGCCCGGGCTCGACGACGGCGTACTCACCTGCGATGAATAGTTTCCCTGGTGCGCGACAACTGATCACAGGCCCGTCGCCACCGGTGCTCCCGGGACGACCTGCGCGGCCGGTCGGGGATCGTTGACTGTCCGCAGTCAGGGTCCCGGATAGATCTCCGCTACTACTCACCGTCGCCGCCCGTCGTCAGCCGTGCGCCCGGACCGATGTGCGCGGTCCGGGTGGTGACGAACTCGCCGAGGCCCTCGATCGTGGCGGCCACCAGGGGCGCGTCGGCGCGGGTGCACAGCACCTTCACGTTGGGCCCCGCGTCGATGGTCGCGTAGGCGACGATGCCATCGGCGCGCAGCGCGAGCACCGCGTCCAGGATCGCGAGCGAGTGCGGGGACAGGTAGCGAATGCCCGGTCGCGCCGTCAGCATGGTGGCGTGCATCCCGAGGGCATTGCGCTCGGCGATCTCACCGATCGCGGAAAGATCCTGGCGGGCAACGGCTGTGCGCATGTCCGCGAGATCGAGCACCGAGGATTCGGCCCACGGCTGGTAGAACGGCGAGGTCTCGGTGGTCTGGCGCATGGCGACGCGGCTCGACACCGCCTTCGCACCCGCTTCGACGACGGCCACAACGAGCGCCGGGTCGAGTTCGTCGCCGCCGATCGGCTCGGCGTAGGAGCTCAGATCGCCCGCGTCGCCGTCCCCCTCGCCCGCGTGCCAGACGACGAAGCCGCCGAAGATGGAGCGGGAGGCCGAACCGGAGCCGCGGCGGGCCAGGCGGGAGAGGGCGCGGCCGTCCAGGTCGAGTCCGTAGGCCGCGGCCGCGGCGGTGGCCAGTGCGGCGAATCCGCTCGCCGAGGAGGCCAGGCCGGCACCGGTCGGGCCCGCGTTGGCGGTCACCACCGCGGCGCGTTCGGTGCGGCCCGCCTTGGCGCGGACCAGGTCGAGGAACTTCTCGACGCGGGCGAGCGCGGTGCCGGTGGCGGCGGTGTCGTTGAGCTCGACGGTGTCGGCCGGTCCGTCGATCAGCCGGACCGACGTCGTGGTCGGGAAGATGTCCAGTGTCATCGACAGGCTCCCCGTGACGGGGAGGAACAGGGTTTCGTCGCGCTTGCCCCAGTACTTCACCAGGGCGATGTTCGGGTAGGCGAGGGCGACGGCCTCGCCGTCGCGGACACGATCCTCGGGCCGCTCGGACGCTAGGGGTACTGCAGGTACAACGGGTACTGCAGGTACTACGGGTACTGCGGAGGAAAATGTCATCGGTGTGTATCGAGTTCCGGTCTCGAGGAGGATAGGGACAGGGAGGCCGTACGCAGGCTCGCGGTGCCGACCGTCCAGGTCTGCACGGCACCGGCCCGGCGCAGCGCGGCACTCACCGCGAGTGCGCCGCCGGTCTCGGTGAGCGCGAGGACACAGCCGCCGAGGCCGGCGCCGGTCAGCTTCGCGCCGAACGCGCCCGCGTCGAGCGCCGCGGTGACGAGGGTGTCGATATGCGGTGTGCTGACACCGAGTTCGGCGAGCAGACCCTGGAATTCGAGCATCGTCGTGCCCAGCGACTCGGCACGCCCGGCCGACAGGTCGGCCGTCGCGGAACCGATCAGGTCGGCGGCCCTGGCCAGCAGTCGCTCCGCGGCGCGCGGATCGCGCTCCAGGGTGCGGCGCACCCCGGCCACCGCGTGCTGGGTGGAGCCGGGCACGCCGGTGTCGGCGATCACCAGGGCCGCGTCCAGGCCGATGTCCATCGGACGGGCCGTGCCCTGATGGAACAGGATCGGGCCGTTGGCCAGGACGGCGCTGGCGTCGATGCCGCTGGCCCGGCCGTGCGCGACCTGCTCGCCGCACTGCACGAGTTCGTAGAGCGTGCCGGGATCGACGGTGCGGCCGTACAGGTCGGCGACCGCGCGCACCGCCGCGCCCGCGCAGGCGGCACTGGAACCGAGGCCACGGGCCAGCGGAATATCGCACTCGACAACGACATCGACGATGTCGCCGTCGAATCCCCACCGCCGCAACGCCTCCTCGACCGCGACACGGGGCCCGGACGCGGTGGTCACCGTGTGTGGATCACCCGCGAGGAACCGGAAACCACCCTCGGCGGGCACATCCGATTGCACACCGGCATCGCCGGGACAGGCGAGGGCGCGCACCGGCAGCGCGGGCAGCGGAAACGCGATGGCGGGAGTGCCGTGGACGACGGTGTGCTCGCCGAGCAGGATCGCCTTGGCATAGGAATGGCCGACGCCGGGAACGGGGCCCGCGCCGGTGGAGTTGTGTCTGATGCGCTCTCGAACAGGATGACCGTTCACGTCGATTCCTCTCCCGAACTCGGGCGGGGTCCGCCCGGCGCGTCCCCGAACGGGAAACACGCCGGGCGGCACGCCTTTACGGCTGCCGAGTCGATCGGCCGAAGATGCGGAGCACGGACGGGAAGAAGGCGGGAACCTGCGCGGCATAGGCGCGGTAGGACGCGCCGAAGCGCGCGATCAGGTCGCGTTCCTCCAGATAGGTGCCCAGCAGGATGTAACCGGTCAACCCGAGTGCCCACACCAGGTGCCCGACGGTGAACGTGCTGGCGAACCAGAACGAGACCAGCAGGCCGGTCATCAGCGGATGGCGCACGAGGCGGTAGACCCCGTTCACCTGCAGCCGGTCGACGGTCGCGTCGGGAACCTGGATGACGTACTCGCGGTAAGCCTGGCTGATGCCGAGCAGGTGGAAGTGGTTCAGCAGCAGCGTCGCCGCGTAGACGAGCACGAACCCGAGCCAGAACCCGGCGTCGAGCACCAGTCCCGCGGTGCCATCGGCCGACCAGATCACCGCCGGAATCGGCTGCCAGGCCAGCATGATCACCCACATGACCAGGCACACCATCACGATGTAGACGGTCCGCTCCAGCGCTTCGGGCACCCAGCGGGTGACGAAGGCCTTGAACGAGGGCCTGGCCATGCCCGAGTGCTGCAGGCCGAACAGCGCCAGCAGTCCCACGTCGATGACGATCGCCGGGACGGTCGACAGGTGCGGGCCCTTGTCGATCGTCTTCGGCAGGAACCAGCCGCCGGCGAACAGCAGCATCAGCGGGACGGTGATGCCCGCGACGCCGTAGACGGCGAAGGAGAACAGGAACGGGACGAGCCGCGAACGGCTCGTCAGCACGTCCCGCGCCTGGGTCGGTGTCGGTGTGATCAGATCCATGCGAACCACGGCAGGTACCGCGAACGCACGGTCCCCTCTTCGATGCGCTGCTCCAGCCTGGCCTTCCACTTGGTGCCGTAACCCTCGTTGAGGAAGCCGCCGGGCCAGAACAGGCGCCAGCCCGACTGCGCGACCATCCAGTAGGGGACGATGACGCCGGGGTTGACATCACGCATGTAGTCGAGCTTGTCCGGAATCTGGCTCCAGTGGATACCGGGGTAGCGGTGGTGCACGCTGTGGTAGCCCTGGTTGAAGATCAGGAAGTTCAGGATGTTGCCCGCGTTGTTGAGCGAGGTGCTCGGGTCGTCCTCGAAGCCCTTGGCAGGCGCGTGGCTCAACCAGGCGAAGTAGCCCGCGTTGACCTGGGTGATCAGGAACGGCACCCAATAGAACAGCACGAAGCGATCGAAATCGACCAGATACCAGACGGTTCCGATGACCACCGCGTACAGCGCCATGTCGAGCAGGAACTGCTGGCGCGTCTTGCGGCGGCGCGGCGCCGGGTCGGCCGCGAAGATGGTCCGCATCGTGTGGATCTTGACGATGACGCCGTAGCGGACCCAGTACCAGATGGCGCCGAGGCCCTTCTCCATCCCGGCGGTCGAGGTGACGTCACCTGGCCCGTCGTTGAACCGGTGATGGTTGAGGACGTGGACCTCGCGCATCTCGGCCGCGGTCAGGTTGCCGGGCAGACAGCACAGGAAGTCGACGACCCGGTTCGGGAACTTCGACACGAACAGCGGCCGGTGGGTGTGCATGTGCATCACGCCGATGGTCAGCGAGAGGTTCAGCAGCGACAGCACGATGATCAGCGGCACCGCGATGTACCAGTTCGTGGCGAACGGCACGAACAGGCCGAGGGCAAGCATGCCGATCCACAGCGCGATGTGCATCAGCGGGCCGACGTTCGAGGCGTGCTCGAGCTTGAGCACGCGCTTGCTGAACGGGGTGTGCTCCGGCGCGACGGGCGTTTCGGTGCTCATAGGGGAGCTCCTTCGCTAGTGGTGTCCAGGACGGTGAGCGCGGTTCTGGTGACGATGCTCATGGGCGGCTCCCTTGGGTGCTGGTGTCGAGGGCAGCGAGTTGGAGTCTCGTGGCGAGCGCCTGCAGCGCTTCGGGTTCGTGCGGAGGCACCCGTTCCATGGCGCCGAAGGCCAGGTGATCGGCGATCATCATGGTGCGCACCTCGGCGTCGGGGAGTTCGCCGGTCAGCGGGGCCTCCGGCAGGGTCTGCACGAGCGCGAAGGTGGTGTCGACGATCAGCGGGACCAGCGAGGTCGGCTTCGACCGCGGGTCACCCGCGCCGAGCACCTCGGTCGCCTGGTTCGCACCGTCGGCGAAATCCGGTGAGGCGTCGAGCATCCGGTGGATCGCCAGATCGGCGGTGCGGCGCACCCGGTCCAGCATCCTGTCCCAGTAGGTGGCGGACGAAGCGGCCAGCAGCGCGGCGCCGAGCTTGCGCCGGTAGGGCGAGGGCGCGTCGACGACCGAGCACAGGAACGCGGTCGTGGTGATGGTCATGTACGCCATCGCCGCGCGCGCACCGCGACTCGGCGTGCCGGGGCCGAGGCGGGCGAGCAGGGCGAAGCCGCCCAGCGCGGGCGCCAGCAGCTGCAGCATCACCATCCGCTTCAGTTCCTCGCGGTCGGCGACGCCGTAGATCTCGAACTCGTTGTCGCGCAAGTCGTTCGCGGACTGGGCGATCACCGCGACGCAGCCGGTCAGTTCGCGCAGATCCGCTTCCGACAGCACGTCTTCGGCGACCAGGGCGCACGCGTAGTGGGTGACCCGCCCGAGCACGCCTTCGCTGTAGACGACCCGGGACAGGGGCGCGTCGAGATTGCGGGCCATGACACCGGCCACGTCGACGATCACCGCACCGACCCGCTTGCGCCCCTCCGCCGACAGCGCGGACAGCAGCGCCCTGATATCGCCGATGCGCTCGGCCAGCAGGCGGTCGACGGCCTCGCTGTCGCGAGCTTCCGCGGCGACGGCGGGCAGGGCGGGCGGCGGCGTGTCGGTGGTGCTGTTGAGGTAGTCGGCGGCCGCCAGCACGGCGCTGCTCGCGACCGCGCGATCGCTGAGGTCTTCGAAGGCGTCGAGCACCCGGCAGGCCAGCAGGGCGGCGGTCGCCTCGGCCCGCAGGTGCGCGGGCAGGAAGCTCACCGAGACGCCGAGGTTGCGGCCCGCGGGGATCAGCGCCAGTCTGGCCAGTTCCTCCGGTGACGCCGCCGCCCGCAGCGCGGCCATATCCGGTGCCCGCCGCAGGTGGCGCAGGCCGTAGGCCAGGGAGCCGATTCTGGTCTGTCTCATCGGTTGATCACCTGCTGCAGGAGTTCGCGGAGGTCCGCGCGCGCGGGCGTGGACGGGAAGATGTCCAGGGCCGCGCTCGCGGTCTCGGTGGCCTGCACCGCGACGACGCGCGCGGCCTGGGTGGCGCCGCTCTCGACCAGGTCGGTCTGCAGCGTGGCGCTGGACGTTTCCGCCGAGAGCCACAGCTCGCGCGCGCCGGGGCGCATCGCCAGCCATTCGATGACCGGCCAGGTCGGCACCCGCCGGTCCAGATCGCCGCAGGCGTCCTTGCCCAGCTCGGGGCCGCCCTCGATGTCGCGGACGTCGTCCATGATCTGGAAGGCGAGCGCGAGCTGGTCGGCGTAGTGCATCAGGGCTTGCAGCTGGTCGTGGTCGGCGCCGCCCGCCGTGCCGCCGTAGGAGCACGACAGGCGGAACAGCGTGCCGGTCTTGGCGCCTGCCACGAGTTCGTAGTGGCGGCGCAGCGCGGTCGCGTCGACCGCGGGCGGCAAGGTCTCGATGAGCTGGCCGTACGACAGATCCGACAAGCGGTCGGCATAGGTCACGCCGGGCGCGTCACCGATCCCGGCGAACACCGCCTGGTTGTCGGCCAGCACCTGGGCGACCACCTGCATCGCGGCGCCCGCCAGGTGGAATCCCGCCCTGGCGGCGATGCGCACGCCGAACGCGGCGGGCACCGAGGGCGCGCCGCGGCGCAGCAGGGAACCGTCACAGATGTCGTCGTGCAGCAGCGAGGACTCGTGCAGCATCTCCATCGCGCAGGCCAGATCGATGGCGGCCTGCTGTGGCGCCGCCGCGACATCGGGTAGCAGGCCGGCACACGCGAGCACGAGCCGAGCCCGCACCCGCTTGCCGGGCGCGGCGAGAACATGCCGGTAGATGGCGTCGAAATCGCCACCGGTGATCAGGATTTCGTGCAGCCGCTCGGTGACCAGCGGAAGCAATTCGACCGGCCCGACGGGCTTGTCGTCGACAACCGACTGCGTGGTGACCGACGGTCTGGGCAGCACCGCCACCTGATCGCCCGGGTGCACTGTCGGACGAGCATCCTGACGGTGCGCTGAGGGTAGCGCGTGATTGTCCATAGCGCTGAACTCCTTTGGTGTGGTCACGGTGGCAGTGAGGTTCACCCCGACTGGTGCACAGGGGTTCACGGGGGTTCAGGCGGGGCAGTCACTGGATGTGACTTGTCACAACTACCGGGCCTGAGCTTCCCGATCGCCGGCTACCGACGGGTAGTTTTGTGGACCGCTGGCCCACTTGTCAAGGACTACAACATGTTTCAATACACGAACGCGGTATTGGACAGTGCCACAAAGTAACTCGCGCGCCATGCGCGCTACTGAGACGGGGATCAACGTCCGGGGCCGGACCGGATGATGTCGAACTCGCAGTGCCCCAACAGATTCCGTGACCCTAACCGACCTATGGGTAGCAGTGTGTTGCGCAAAGGTAAATACCGCGGACTGGCGCGGCGCTGCGACAGAGATATTCGGACGCGACGACCCCCTGTAGGGTCGCGCCGACAACGAGGCCGATCCCCGGGATGCCGGGAAACGCCTGTTCAAACCGTTCGCCGAGGACATCATCGTCCTGCGGGCGATCACCGAGAAACATGCGGACAACGCTCGACCGCCGACTCTACGGCGGCGACCGCGATGCCGCGAATCGGGCTCGGCGCTTGGTGAGATCTCCGCGAATCGGACCAGGAACGGTTGGCAACTTTCCCAACCGGCCGGCATCTACACGGGGTCGAGATATGTACGCGTACTTGACAATTCACTGCCTGATGCCAAATCGAGACGAGGGCAGGTTCAGATTCCGCGTTGCCGGCCGGCCGGGGGAACTCCCGGCCGAACCGGCTCTCGCGTGCGACGGCACCGCCGCCGGGTCACCCGCCCGCGACGGAGGCGCCGGCGCTCGCCCAGAACCCGGCGTAGCGGCCGCCCGCGCGCAGCAGCTCGTCGTGGGTGCCCTGTTCCACGATGCGACCGCCGTCGACGAACACGATCAGGTCGGCACGCTGGACGGTGCGCAGGCGATGCGCCACCGTCACCACGGTCCGGCCCGCCATCAGGCGCTCGATGCCCTCGTGCACGGCCGCCTCGTTCACGGGGTCGAGCGCGGAGGTGATCTCGTCGAGGAGCACGATCGGCGCGTCCTTGAGCAGTGCGCGCGCGATCGAGACACGCTGGCGCTCACCGCCGGACAGGCGGGCACCGCCCTCGCCGACATGCGCGGACCAGCCACCGGGCAGGCGCTCGATCACCTCGTCGAGCCGGGCCGCCGCCGCCGCAGCGCGCACCTCGGCGTCGGTGGCGCCGGGGCGGCCGAGCCGCACGTTGTCCTCGATGGTGCCGTCGAAGAGGTAGACGTCCTGGAAGACGACGGCGATCCGGGACATCAGCTCCTCGGTGCTGATGTCGCGCACGTCCACTCCCCCGACCCGGACCGCGCCCGCGTCCACGTCGGCGAAGCGGGCGAGCAGTTGCAGCAGGGTGGTCTTGCCCGCGCCCGAGGGGCCGACGACCGCGAGCGTGCTCCCGTCGGGCACCGCCAGCGACACGTCGTCGAACACGGTGCGGTCGCCCTGCCGGAAGGCGACAGCATCGAAGGCCAGGTCGTGACAGGCAGGCAGCGCCGGTTCGCGCGGCTCCGGCAGCGGTTCGGTGCGCAGGACCTCGTCCAGGCGCGCCAGCACCGACCGCGCGGCGCGCAGCTTGCCGCCGATGTCGGCCAGCGAGAGCAGCGGATCGGCGCAGCGGGCGGCCAGCACCAGGATCGCCAGAATCTCCGCGGCACCGATACTTCCGTCGAGGACGAGGTACGCGCCGAGGACCAGCAAGACGGTGAACATCGCCTGCACCGTCAGCGCCAGGCCGATCACGCCGGGCAGCGCCGACAGGGTCGACCGGCGCGATGCCCGCTGCAGTGCGGTCAGGGAGTCGTCGAGCAGCCCGAACCGTTCACCGGTCCGGCCGCCCGCCCGCAGCACCGGCTGAGCCTGCACAAATTCGATGACTCGCCCGGTGGCCTCGACGCCGCGCGCGGCGGTGTCCGCGTCGCCTGCCGCCGTGGACCGGCCCGCCCAGATCTGGACGGCCGCGACGACCGGTGCGCCGAGCGCGGCGGCCAGGCCGAGTTGCCAGTTGTAGGCGAACATCACGACGACGATCGTCAGCGGCGTCACCGCGGCGGAGATGAACGGCGACAGCAGATGCGCGATGACACCCATCGCGTCGAGCACACCGCGGCTGGCCAGCGCCGACACCTCGCCGACCCGGCTCGCGCTGTACCAGCCGAGGGGCAGCCGGGCCAGATGGTCGCCGATCCGGTGATACATCCCTTCCAGCAGGGTGGTTCCGCTGCGGAAACCGGCGAGATCGCTGAGATAGCGCAGCACCGCGTAGGCCGCTACCGCGGCACCGAAGGCGATCAGCCACGGCCGGACCTCGCCGGGATCGCTGCCGAACAGCGCGTGCAGGACGGGAACCAGCAGGGCGTAGGACAGCCCTTCGACGATCGCGGTGACCGTCATCAGGGCGACGGTGCGGCGCACCGGCCCGGCGTACTCGTGGCCGAGCACGCGCAGCAGCATCCGGATCATCGGCCTTCGTCTCCTCGGGGTCCGTCGGCGAGCGCCGATCGATGGGCGTGCCAGAGCGTGGCGAACCGGCCGCCTGCCGCCAGCAGGTCGGCGGGCGTGCCACGTTCGACGATCACGCCGCCGTCCAGGACGACGACGGTGTCGGCGTCGGCGATGGTTTCCATGCGGTGCGCGATGACCAGCGTCGTCCGGTCGGCGGCCCCCGCCGCCAGCGCGCCCCGCACCGCCAGCTCGGTCTGCGGGTCGGCGAAGGAGGTCGCCTCGTCGAGGACGAGGACGGGGGTCGCGGCGAGCAGGGCGCGGGCGAGCGAGATCCGTTGCGCCTCACCGCCGGACAGTGTCACCTCGGCGCCGAGTACGGTCTGGTAGCCGTCGGGTAGTTCGACGATCCGATCGTGGATGCCGGCCTGCCTGGCGGCGCGCACCACGTCGTCGAGGTCGGCGTGCGGCACCGCGAGCGCGATATTGTCGGCGATCGTGGCGTGCAGCAGGGTGCTGTCCTGGAAGACGAACGACACCTGCCGGTAGAGCTCGTCGCTGCCGAGCTCGCGCAGATCGACGCCACCGAGCGTGACCGTGCCGTGGGCCGGGTCGAAGAAGCGCGGAAGTAGTTGGACCAGTGTGGATTTCCCGCTGCCCGACGGACCGACGAGGGCGGTGGTCGTGCCCGGCTCGAGAACGAGATCGATCCCGCGCAGCACTTCGTGGCCCGCCTCGTAGCCGAATCGGATGTCGCGCAACTCCACTCGATGGCCGGTGGGCACGATCGGGTGCGCGGGTTCCGGCAGCGGCGGTACGGCCAGCACGTCGGTGATCCGGCCGACGGCGCGCTGGGCGGCCTGCAGGTCGTCGAAGCCGTGGCCGAGCAGGGCTGCCACCGGCGCGGTCAGGCCGAGGCCGAGCAGGACGAAGGGCAGCAGGTCGGCCGGTGTCATGCCGCCGCTCGTGATCAGCCCCGCGCCGCCGATCAGCACGACCAGCAGGACGAACGGCGGCGACAGCGCCAACTGCATGCCCGCGGCGATCACCGACAGCCCGCGCACCATCCGGTAGAAGGTGCCGACGAAATCATCGGTGGCCGTGCGGAATGCGTGATGGGCGCGCCCGGATCCGCCGAACACCTTGACCACCGGGATGCCCTGGACGAACTCGATCACCGAATCCGCGATGCGTCCCATGGCGGTGTCGAATTCCTCCTGCTCGCGCTGCCGGGTCGGGGTCATCATCAACGGGATCAGGGCCATCGCCAGCACCACCGGGATCAGGGTGATCAGGGTGAGCCGCCAGTCGATCGTGAACAGGTAGATCAGCGACACCAGTGGCACCACGAACGCGGCGACGAGTTCACCGGGCGCGTGGGCGATGAACGGGTGCACCGCGTCCACGTCGTCCCCGACGACCTTCGCGAGTTCACCGGTCCTGCGCTGCCCGAACCAGCCGATCGGGACACGGCCGAGCCGCGCGGCCAGCTGCCTGCGGAACGACAGTTGCACCCGCCCGTCGAGCAGGTGCCCGAGGCCGGCGGAGGCCGCGGTGAACAGCAGCCGGACGAACAGGCCCGCCGCACCCGCGAGGACGACGAGCCAGACGTGTCCGTGGTCGATCGGAGTGGGCGACAACAGTGTTCGGCCCAGTTCGACCACGGCCAGCAGCGGTGCCAAGCCTGCGACGGCGCCGATCACCTGCAGGATCACCACAGCGGTGAAGCCGCCCAGGTAGGGGCGAAGCAGTCCGGCGACGGTCGGTCCCGCTGGCGCGGCGTCGGCCGCGGGTGGGGATTCCCGCACCTGCGCCACGTCGGTGATGGTCATGGTCGTTCCTCTCGCGTCTGTGCGGCCGCGCTACGGGCGGCGTATCGAATACTGTGACGTCACCGTCGGGCGGTGCGCTTTCGGAAACGTGCGGTCCCTCAGCCAAGGACGACGAGGCCGCAGGCGGCGAGGAAGAGTCCTTGCAGGACGGTGCGGGCGGGCAGCGGCATGGTCTTGATGCCCAGATCGGCCCGCGCGGCCCGGACATTCGCCGGGAACATGACGAGCAGCAGCACGAACAGGCAGGCCGCGGCGACAGGCGCGGTCGCCGGAATCAGCAGACCGACGGCGCCTGCCAGTTCGAGAACGCCGGTCAGAGCCACGAGTGCGGGCGCGTTGGGGAGGCCGGGCGGGACCATCGCGATCAGCGCGGACCGGCGCGGTTCGGCGAAATGCGCGCTCGCGGTGAGGGTGAACATCGCCGCCAGGCCGACGGCCACCGCCCGGGGCCAGGAGTCCAGCCAGGCGAGGTCGGTGAGCCATCCGATCAGCCTGGCCAGGGCGGTGACGACGGCGAGAGCGATGAAGGGTGCCATGGGAACTCCTCGAGGCGAACGTCGACTGGCCTAGCGCCAATCTTGACACTGGAAAGATTGACAGCAGCAGCGAAACTTGTCAATGACAAGTTTGTGCGTCAGGATCGAGGCATGACGAAAACCGGGTATCACCACGGGGATCTGCGGGCGGCGCTGCTCGACTCGGCGGCCGAGCAGATCGCGGCCGAGGGCATCGAGGCCGTGTCGTTGCGGGCGCTGGCCCGCCGGGCCGGGGTCTCGCACGCGGCGCCCGCGCATCACTTCGGTGACCGGGCCGGATTGTTCACCGCGCTGGCGATCGAGGGATTCGACCTGCTGGCGACGGAACTGGCGGCAGCGGGCGAGGACATGCGAGAGGTGGCCCTGGCCTATATCCGCTTCGCGCTGAGCAATCCCGGCCGGTTCGACATCATGTTCCGGCGGGAGGTGCTGCGCGCGGACGATCCCGAGCTGGTGGCGGCGCGGGAGCGATCGGGGACCGCGTTGCGCGCCGGGGTGGCCGAGATCCAGTCCGATCAGGAGCCGGGACGGCAGCGGGCGACGCGGCTGGCCGCGTGGTCGCTGGTGCACGGGTTCGCGACGCTGTGGCGGGAGGGCGCGCTCGACGGGTCCGAGCTGGCGACCTCCGCGGACCCGGAGCTGATCGCGCGCGAGATGCTCGCGACCGTGGCCTTCGACTGAGCCGGCGGCGGCGGGCGCGTGATACCGATACGCTGGCAACGGTGACCGTCGGTGCGCTTTCGGAAACGTGCGGTCCGGTGCGGTCGCCGGTGGTGTGGATGCGGCCGGGGCACGTGGGCTATGTCGGGCCCGAACTCGGCGTCGACCTGCACGCGCCCTCGGTGGCGGTGCTCAGTGTCGGCCTGGACGGGCCGTTCGTCCTCGACACCGCCACCCACGGCGAGATCCACACCGGCAGCTCGTTCGCGCCCGCCCGCGCGGTCCATCGGGTCAATGCTCCCGGCGGCTGGATCCTGCTGCTGTTCGTCGATCCCGCCGGTGCGCCCGCGACGACGATCGCCGACGAGATGACCGCCGTCGCCGGACCGTACGGGCTCGCCCACCGGCGCGAACGCCAGCTCGTCGAGCTGTGCCGCGCCGCTGTCGTCGAGCCGGAACGGATCTTCGCCGCCGCGGTCGCGGGCCACACGCCGGTCGCCGATCCGCGGATCGCGTGGGCCACCACCACGATCAACCGCAACCCCGACCAGGTCTACCGAGCCGAGGCGATGGCCGCCCACCTCGGCCTGTCGAAGGCGCACTTCCTGCGGCTGTTCGCCCGGCAGTGCGGCACCACCTTTCGTGGCTATCAGCGCTGGACCCGGGTCGTCCACGCGGTCCGGGACGCCGCCGCGGGCCGCGACCTCACGCGCTCCGCTGTCGACGCCGGTTTCGCCACCCCGTCCCACTTCAGCGAAACCTTCCACGACCTGTTCGGCATGTCCGCCTCCGGATTTCTGCGCACCGGTGTCCGCTTCGACCTCGGCCTCCCGTAGCGCAATGCGGGTCAAGGCCGCCGGAGACACGGCAGGCCCGTATCAGGTCGGTCAGCCGGATGCGCGCATCAGCTACGGCCGCGAGCGGGCGCGGGTACGCTCGAACACCCTTCTCGCACAAGCGTCGTCGGCGTACGACAGGAATGGGGCGGCATGTCGCAGGATCTGGAAGCGAACGACTGGCGCAACGATCGGGACGGCGCCGCGGCGGCGGGGACGAATCCGACGGTGCTGTGCCGGTTGACCACCGGGTGGGCCGTCATCGGGGATACCCAGCACCTGCCCGGCTACTGCGTGCTGATCTACGACGGCGAGGCCGATCAGCTCACCGAGTTGCCGCGGCCGGAGCGGGTCGCGTTCATGGCGGACATGGTGGTCCTCGGCGAGGCGGTGCAGCGCGCTTGCCGCGCGGCGGATCCGGCGTTTCTGCGGATCAACTACGAGGTGCTCGGCAATACCTGGGGGCACCTTCACGGGCATATCCACGCGCGCTACGCGTGGGAACCCGAGCAGCTGCGGGTCGGCCCGGTCCACCTGTACGGCGCGGAACGCTCGGCGCCCGAGCACGCGCTCAGTGCCCGGCACGACGGGCTGCGTGCGGCGATCACCGCGGCGGTGACCGAGATTCTCGCCGAGGGGTAACCGCGGGTCAGCGCGCCGCGGTGCCGCCGAGGACCAGCAGCTCCGGCAGTGGGTGATCGACGACCGGGGTCGCGGGCCGGACCGGCGCGCCGCGGCCGAGAACCGTACAGCGGCGGGCCAGTACGGCGCCGCAGGCGTGGATCGTCGTCGTGATCAGGTCCTCCGCCAGGGGCAGGTCGTCCTCGCGGTACCCGTACACCGAGAAGCGCACGGCGCGTGGATAGTTCATCGGGTCGGACTGGCAGGCCACCGCCGCCGGGCAGCTCGACAGCAGCATCACCGCGGTCGCGAAATCGGCATACGGGTCGCCGGCGCCGATCTCCTGGCCTGCCGCGACCGCCGCGAAAAGCGTTCGCAGGCAGGGCTGTTCAGGCATCTGCTCGGCATCCTGTATGCGCGACCAGCGGCGCAATGCCGGATGGTCGGCGATGTCGGGCCGCGCGTGCCAGCGGCGGCGGCCACAGTCGAGCAGGCGCGTGGCGGCGGCGTGCCAGACCGCGGGGTCGTCGATGCGGGCGACGATGCGCAGGCGGCGGCATTCGTCGACATCGTGAGGGCGGATCGGATCGATCGCGGGGACAGCGGAGCCTGCCGGGCGGTGCGTCTGCATGGCGAACTCCTATCGAACGAGGGAACCGAACGAGTGCTGCCCGGTGGCCGCGCCCCGGCGCCACGCGAGCCGGAACGCCATGGTCGCGGCCACGACGGCGGCGCACACCACGGCCGCGATCACCACGAGCACCAGCACACCCGACCGGCCCACTCCGGCGTACCTGGCGATCAACGCCGAGGCCGCGATGGGGCCTGCGGTGGCCAGGACGGGAATCAGCAAGATCAGGCCGACGGTCACCAGAGCAGACGGCGACATCGACGATTTCAGTGCGGAAATGCCCTGTCGGGAGATGATCCTGCGCGGCCCCGACTGCCGTGCGACTGTAGCCATTTCCGCCTCTCCGTTACCTGAATGGAACCCAGCGAACCATGGGCTACTAAACCTACAGCCCGGACCCGGACTACCAGGAGATTCGTCACGAAACAGTGATAACCCGCGGCGGCCAGACATTCATCCGCAAATGAAATTTGCAGGTCAAAGGCACTTTTAGGGTTAGCGGAGAATTTGCTGTCGGCGAATAGCATTCAGATCGCGTAACAATTCCGAGCACCATCGACGGGCGCGACAGGCAGGACCACCGGCCGGTGTGCACACTGCCCGGAATCGCCGGCGAGGTCGGGGTTCTTATTCGGCGTGCTTCGACCCGGAACCGAAGCTACCTTCCAGCCGATTGCGTGATCCCGGATGGATCAAACGCGCCGCGCTGACGAGCCCACCCGAGGACCAAGTGCGGCGCCGGATGAGCAGACACGGCTCGTCGCGGTCGATATCGAGGAGCTTGCACTCCTCCCTGCTGGCCCGCACCGCCTCCACGACATGTTCGCCGCGGATCAGGGGCGCGACCTCGCTGAGGTAGGTGTTCGGCGTGACGGTGGTGAAATCCTGGGCCAGGTAGTCGGGCGCCTGGGCCGGATTGACGTAGCGGTCCTCCACCTGAATCGGGACGTCGTCCTCGATGTGCACCAGCAGCGAATGGAACACCCTGCCGCTCATGGCGTTTCCGAGCACCGGATGCCGGTCGCCCGCCTCCTCCGCGCGCACGAACACCACCTCGGTGCGATGCCGGTGCCCGCGCCGGGAGATCTCGTCGGCAATATTCCTGACCTCGAACAGCGGCGAGGCGGCCTTGGTCGGCGCGACGAAGGTGCCCACACCCATCACCCGGTTGAGCGCGCCGTCGGCGGTGAGATCACGCAGCGCGCGATTGATCGTCATCCGGGACAGGCCGAGCGCGTTGACCAGCTGATTCTCCGAGGGGATCTGCTCGCCCTCGACCCACCGGCCGCCCTTGATCTGCGCCATGATCAGCTGCTTGACGCGTTCGTACGCCGCGAATTCGGTCCCCAGTTCGCTGTACAGCGCGGCCAGGTCCGCATCGACCACTTCGATCGCCACCACCGGTATCCGTTCCCTCAGTTTGTCCAGAGAATACGTTGCGCCCGGACGGCACAGCACGCTTGACAGCTACTTGTATATACAGGACTATACCACTAGTCTGGATTCCAGTGACCCAGGACACAGCCGTCTTTTCGAGGAGTGAACCGATGACCGACGCCGCCACCCCGCCACCTTCCGGCCCCCGGCCCGTGTCCGCCCCGCGCGGATCGCAGCTGCACACGCTGGGCTGGCAGCAGGAGGGCGCCCTGCGGATGCTGATGAACAACCTCGATCCCGAGGTCGCCGAGCGTCCCGACGACCTGGTCGTCTACGGCGGCACCGGCCGTGCCGTGCGCAGCTGGGCGGCGTTCGACGCGATCGTGCGAACGCTGGAGACCCTGGCCGCCGACGAGACGCTGCTGGTGCAGTCGGGCAAGCCGGTCGGCGTGTTCCGTACCAGCGAGTGGGCGCCGCGCGTGCTGCTGGCCAACTCCAATCTGGTCGGCGACTGGGCGAACTGGGAAGATTTCCGCAAGCTCGAGCAGCTCGGGCTGATGATGTACGGCCAGATGACCGCGGGATCGTGGATCTACATCGGCAGCCAGGGCATTCTGCAGGGCACCTACGAGACCTTCGGCGCGGTGGCGCGCAAGCGTTTCGGTGGCACCCTGGCAGGCACCATCACGCTCACCGCGGGTGTGGGTGGGATGGGTGGCGCGCAGCCGCTGGCGGTGACGATGAACGAGGGCGTCGCGCTGTGCGTCGACTGCGATCCGGCACGTATCGATCGGCGGATCGCGCACGGTTACCTCGATACGAAGGCCGAATCCTTGCAGGAGGCACTGGATCTCGCGATCGCGGCGCGCGACGAACGCCGCGCGCTGTCGATCGGCCTCGTCGGCAATGCCGCCGAAGTGTTCCCGCAGCTGCTGGCCATGGACGCGCCGATCGATATCGTCACCGACCAGACCTCGGCGCATGATCCGCTGTCCTACCTGCCGATCGGTGTCGCGCTCGAGGATTGGCACACCCTCGCCGAGAAGGACCCGGCGTGGTTCACCACCGAGGCACAGGCGTCGATGGCCAAGCACGTCGAGGCGATGGTCGGGTTCCTCGACAAGGGTGCCGAGGTGTTCGACTACGGCAACTCGATTCGTGACGAGGCCCGAAAGGGCGGCTACGACCGGGCTTTCGCGTTCCCCGGTTTCGTGCCCGCCTACATCCGCCCGCTGTTCGAGGAGGGCCTCGGCCCGTTCCGCTGGGCGGCCCTCTCGGGCGACCCGAAGGACATCGCCGCCACCGATCGCGCGATCATGGAGCTGTTCCCCGAGAACGAGCACCTGAAGCGCTGGATCACCATGGCGGGCGAGAAGGTGCAGTTCGAGGGCCTGCCTGCCCGCATCTGCTGGCTCGGCTACGGCGAACGCCACCGCGCCGGCCTGAAATTCAACGAGATGGTCGCCTCCGGCGAGCTGTCCGCGCCACTGGCCATCGGCCGCGATCACCTCGACTCCGGCTCGGTGGCCTCCCCCTACCGCGAAACCGAGGCCATGGCCGACGGCTCCGACGCCGTCGCCGACTGGCCCCTGCTCAACGCCCTGCTCAACACCGCCTCCGGCGCCTCCTGGGTCTCGATCCACCACGGCGGCGGCGTCGGCATGGGCCGCTCCATCCACGCGGGCCAGGTCTGCATCGCCGACGGCACTCCCCTGGCCGCCCAGAAGCTCGAGCGGGTCCTCACCAACGACCCCGGCATGGGCGTCATCCGCCACGTCGACGCCGGCTACGAGCACGCAGCCGACGTCGCCCGGGAGCGCGGGGTGCGAATCCCCATGCAGGAGAACTGATCCCCTCCGCCGCCCGTACCGCTCGGTGCGGGCGGCGGACCGGTCACAGTAGCCGCCACGACGACTCACGCCCAGCCATGGTCGATGCCTTACCGCGAGCGGGTGTGACTACCGGGTTCCCACACGTACTCATCGAGACTGCGCAGCGGCTCGGAACGGAATCGGAGCATCGCGGACGTGGCCGCCGAGCGTGTGACACCGAGGGAGCGGAGCAACGCGTCAGCTTCGGCCGGTGCGCTCTCACACCTAGGCGCCAAGGGTGATCGGTTCAGCGGGTGGGCCTTTCAGCAAGAGGTCCGCCAGTCGGCTGATCAGCTCGCCGGGGGCCACGCGGTCGGGGTTCTCGGTGAGGCCGGCCAGGGTCCACCAGCGGTGGCCGGTGACGGTGGCGCGTTCGACGGCGGTGAAGCCTGAAGTGTCGATGTCGAAGGCGGCTACGCGGACCAGGAAGTAGCGTTCGCGGCAGTCGTAGGTGACGCCGCCCCAGGTGGCGAAGGCGCGGCGGCGCCAGAGTTCGGGGCCTACGACGAGGTCGGTGAGGCCGGTCTCCTCCCTCGCTTCGCGGGCGGCTGTCTGCTGGGCGGTCTCACCTTCTTCGCAGCCGCCGCCGATCGGGTACCAGAAGGGGTGGCCGTCGGTTTCGTCGATGTCGGAGAACAGCAGCAGCCGGTCGTGCTGGTCCAGCATTACCAGGCGAATCGAGTGCCGCACAGTCGGTTCAGGGTGTTCGGTCGGTGGAGGCATGGGGACTCCTGTTCTGTCGACGAGCGAGAAGCCCTATCCAGATTGCCTGAGGACCCGAATCCCGGAACAGGGTTTATTATGACTGACCAGTCAGGCATAATAGATCCATGCCGAAGATTGTCGATCGTGCCGCGCGGCAGGAGGAAATCCTGCTCGCCGCGGCTGCCGTGTTCGCTCGTAAAGGTTTCTCCGCTGCGCGGATCGAGGATGTGGCTGCCGAGGCGGGGATCGCCAAAGGCAGTGTCTATCTGTACTTTCCGAGTCGGGATTCGCTGCTCGCCGGGGTTTTCGAGAGCTACGCACTGCGGTCGGCGCGGGTGCTCGACGAGATGGGTGAGGGGCCTGCGCTCGAACGTTTGGAGCGGTTGATCCGTGGCGCGCTGGGGATGCTGGCCGAGTATCCCGATCACGCGCGCGTCCTGCTGGATGTGTGGGCCGCGAAACCGCCCATCGATATGGTCGCGATCTATCGCGAATATCGGGCGGCTGTCACCGGATTGCTGCGTGCGGCCGATGCCGAGGGCACGCTGCGCGACGGGATCGATGAGCGGCATGCGGCGGTGATCATCGGGGCAATCGAAGGGTGTCTCATCCAGACTTTGGTGGACCCGGAGCTGTCGCTGCCGGATCTCACCGAGCCGGTCGTGCAGGTCTGTATGGAAGGGATCCGGCGATGACACTCACCGATCGGCTGATCGCGCCGGGTGCGACCAGGGCCGAGGTCACCCTCGGCTTCTCCGTCGCGATCGGCGGCGCGGCCGGTGCCGCGGCACTGGCGATTCGGGCGCAGCATTCGTGGCCGGTTGTCGCGGTGATCGCGGTGGTGGCGTTCGACCTGTTCGGTGGGTCCGTCGTCAACGCGATGGGTTCGGCCAAGCGCTGGTATCACCGGCCGGGACGCACAGCGGTCCACCATCTGGGCTTTGTCGCGATCCATATCCAGCCGTTCCTGCTGGCCTGGGTGGTGCCCGCGTTCAGCTGGACCGCGGCCGTCACCATCTATGGACTGGCGTTGGGCGGAGCGCTCATCGTGACCGCCGCACCGGCCGCGTTGCGCAGGCCGATCGCCTTCGCCGTCACGGCCTTCGCGCTGCTGTGGGTGACCGGCGTGCTCGCCGTCCCGGCCGAGGTGGCCTGGTTCGCGCCGGTACTGCTGATCAAATTGCTGCTCGCGCACCTGCTTCCGGAGGAAGCGAGTCGCTGATCCGGAAACGACGGTGCCCCTGCCG
>NZ_JBSGVQ010000017.1:0-137063 GCF_053608525.1 Nocardia sp. NPDC055029 | reverse complement strand
GGATCGTGATGATCCACCCGGCGTTCGCCGTTGTGCGGTAACCGGTTACGCGGTCGGCTCGAAGGCCTCGGCGATGATCTCGGCCTGTTCCACGGCGTGGACCTTCGACGAACCCGAGGACGGGGCCGACATGGCGCGGCGGGAGATGCGGCGCAGTTTGCCAAGGCGGTCGGGGAGGACCTCGGGGAGGTTGAGGCCGAAGAACGGCCAGGCGCCCTGGTTGGCGGGCTCCTCCTGGACCCAGGCGATGTCGGTCGCGTTGGGGTACTTGGCCAGTGCCTCGTTGAGGCGGTACGTCGGGATCGGGTACAGCTGCTCGACCCGGACGATGGCCACGTCCTCGCGCTTCTGCTTGGCCTTCTCTGCGGCCAGCTCGTAGTAGAGCTTGCCCGAGGTCAGCAGGATGCGCTTGACCTTGGTGGTGTCGCCGATGCCCTGCTCGTAGGTGGGCTCGTCGAACACCGAGCGGAACTTCGACTCGGTGAAGTCCTTGATGTCGGAGACCACGGCCTTGTTGCGCAGCATCGACTTCGGGGTGAAGACGATCAGCGGGCGGCGGATGCCGTCCAGTGCGTGGCGGCGCAGCAGGTGGAAGTAGTTCGCCGGCGTCGACGGGACCGCGACGGTCATCGAACCCTCGGCGCACAGCTGCAGGAAGCGCTCGATGCGACCCGAGGTGTGGTCCGGACCCTGGCCCTCGTGGCCGTGCGGCAGCAGCAGCACGACGTCGGAGAGCTGGCCCCACTTGGCCTCACCGGAGGAGATGAACTCGTCGATGATCGACTGCGCACCGTTGACGAAGTCACCGAACTGCGCCTCCCACAGGACCAGCGCGTTCGGGTTACCCAGCGAGTAGCCGTATTCGAAGCCCACCGCCGCGAATTCGCTCAGCGCCGAGTCGTGCACCGCGAACCAGCCCGGCTTCTCCGAGCCGATGTTGTGCAGCGGGGTGTACTCGTCGGCGTTGAGGCGGTCGATGATGACCGCGTGGCGCTGGGTGAACGTGCCGCGGCGCGAGTCCTGACCGGTCAGGCGCACATCGTGGCCCTGGTCGATCAGCGAGCCGAAGGCGAGCAGCTCGGCGAAGGCCCAGTCGACCTTGCCCTCGTAGGCCATCTCGCGGCGCTTCTCCAGCACCGGCTTGACGCGCGGGTGCACGTTGAAGCCGTCCGGCGGGGTGTTGAACGCGTCGCCGATGCGCTGCAGGACCGACTTGTCGACCGCGGTCTGCACGGTGGCAGGCACCTTCTGGTCGTCCTCGACGGACTCCGACGGCTCTGGAACGTACTTCTCCAGCTCGCGGACCTCGTTGAACACGCGCTCCAGCTGACCCTGGTAGTCGCGCAGCGCGTCCTCGGCCTCCTTCATGGAGATGTCGCCACGGCCGATCAGCGATTCGGTGTAGGCCTTGCGGACCGAACGCTTGGTGTCGATGACGTCGTACATCTCCGGCTGGGTCATCGAGGGGTCGTCGCCCTCGTTGTGCCCGCGGCGGCGGTAGCAGACGAGGTCGATGACGACGTCCTTGCGGAACTTCTGCCGGAAGTCGACCGCGAGGCGCGCGACCCAGTCGCAGGCCTCCGGGTCGTCACCGTTGACGTGGAAGATCGGCGCGCCGATGAACTTCGCGATGTCGGTGGAGTATTCGGTCGAGCGGCTGTTCTCCGGCGCGGTGGTGAAGCCGATCTGGTTGTTCACCACGATGTGGATGGTGCCGCCGACGCGGTAGCCGCGCAGGCCACCCAGGTTCAGCGTCTCGGCGACCACGCCCTGACCGGCGAACGCGGCGTCACCGTGGAGCATCAGCGGCATGACCGAGAAGCCCTCGGGACCGTCGCCCTTGTTCAGCAGGTCCTGCTTGGCGCGCACGAGGCCCTCGAGGACGGGGTCGACCGCCTCCAGGTGCGAGGGGTTCGCGGTGAGCGAGACCTCGATCTCGTTGTCGCCGAACATCTGCAGGTACTGGCCCTGCGCGCCGAGGTGGTACTTCACGTCGCCGGAGCCGTGTGTGGCCGCCGGGTTCATGTTGCCCTCGAACTCGGTGAAGATCTTCGAGTACGGCTTGCCGACGATGTTGGCCAGCACGTTGAGGCGACCGCGGTGCGGCATGCCGATGACGACCTCGTCGAGCGCGTGCTCGGCGCACTGGTCGATGGTGGCGTCCATCATCGGGATGACGGCCTCGGCGCCCTCGAGCGAGAACCGCTTCTGGCCGACGTACTTGGTCTGCAGGAAGGTCTCGAACGCCTCGGCGGCGTTGAGCCGGTTCAGGATGTACTTCTGCGCGGCGACCGTCGGCTTGACGTGCTTCTGCTCGACCCGTTCCTGGATCCAGCGCAGCTGATCGGTCTCGAGGATGTGGGTGTACTCCACACCGACGTGGCGGCAGTAGGCGTCGCGCAGGATCGACAGGACGTCGCGCAGCTTCATCCGCTCCTGGCCGTGGAAGCCCGCGACGTTGAAGGTGCGGTCGAGGTCCCACAGGGTCAGGCCGTGCTCGGTGACGTCGAGGTCGGGGTGGCTGCGGAACTTGTCCTTGACCAGGCGCAGCGGATCGGTGTCGGCCATCAGGTGACCGCGGTTGCGGTAGGCCGCGATCATCTCCAGCACGCGGGCGCTCTTGTCGACACCGCGCTCGGCCATGTCCTTGCGCCAGCGGATCGGCTCGTACGGCACGCCGAGGCCGTGGAAGATCTCGTCGTAGAACTCGTCGGAGATCAGCAGGTTGTGGATGGTGCGCAGGAAATCGCCCGACTCGGCACCCTGGATGATGCGGTGGTCGTAGGTCGAGGTCAGCGTCATCAGCTTGCCGACGCCGATGTCGGCGAGGCGCTCGTCGCTCATGCCCTGGAACTCGGCCGGGTACTCCATGGCGCCCGCACCGATGATCGCGCCCTGGCCCGGCATGAGGCGCGGCACGGAGTGGACGGTGCCGATGGTGCCCGGGTTGGTCAGCGAGATGGTGACGCCGGAGAAGTCGTCGGCGCCGAGCTTGCCCTCGCGGGCGCGGCGGACGATGTCCTCGTAGGCGGAGTGGAACTGACCGAAGCTCATCTCTTCGGTTTCCTTGATGGCCGCGACCACCAGCGAACGGTTGCCGTCCTTGCCCGCGAGGTCGATCGCCAGGCCCAGGTTGGTGTGCGCGGGGGTGACCGCGTTGGGCTTGCCGTCGATCTCGGCGAAGTGGCGGTTCATGTTCGGGAACGCCTTGATCGCCTGGACGATCGCATAACCGAGCAGGTGGGTGAACGAGATCTTGCCGCCGCGGGTGCGGGCCAGGTGGTTGTTGATCACCAGGCGGTTGTCGATCATCAGCTTGGCCGGGATCGCGCGCACCGAGGTCGCGGTGGGGATCGTCAGCGAGGCCGACATGTTCTTCGCGATGGCGGCGGCGGGGCCGCGCAGCACCTTGCTCTCGTCGGCAACGGCGACAGCGGCGGCCTTGGGCGCGGCGGCCGGTGCGTTGGACACCGGGGCCGGCGTTGTCTGCGGCGCGCGCACGGTGGCGGGAGCAGGCTTGGCGGCGGGCGCCGGCGCCGGAGCGGGAGCCGGAGCGGGCTTGGGAGCCGCGGCGGCAGGCGCGGGAGCCGGTGCCGGAGCGGCGGCGGGAGCCGGAGCCTGGCTGTTACCGGATTCGGTGGCCTCCGGTGTGTAATCCGCGAGGAACTCGTGCCAACTCGCGTCGACCGAGGATGGGTCCTGTTTGAACTTCTGATACATCTCGTCGACTAGCCACTGGTTCTGTCCGAACTGGGAAGTTGAGCTGCTCACAGCTGGTGTTCGCCTCATTTCGTTCTTCGCGCTGCGACGTTTGTGACGTGCCCGGCAGGGGTATCAGCGGATGGCTGCCGATGCGCCCTCACCGAGCATATGCCCAGCGGCATACCCGTGTTGCTACTGACCCGATCTCCTCGACTACGACCGGTCACGCGCCGACAGTATTCCCTCGGCTTCGGCGCCCGCCGCCCAGAGTCGCGCGTAACGTCCGCCCTGGGCGAGCAGTTCCTGGTGCGACCCGAATTCCACGACCCTGCCCTGCTCGACCACGCCGATCAGGTCGGCGCGCGCCGCGGTGGCCAGCCGGTGCGCGACCACGACGGTGGTCCGGCCTCGCGCCAGCGATCGGCTCGCTACCAGCACCGATGCCTCGGTGTCCGGGTCGAGGGTCGAGGTGGCCTCGTCGAGCAGGAGCAGATCGGGGTCGACCAGTTCGGCGCGGGCCAGCGCGATCAGCTGACGCTGCCCGGCGGACAATCCACGCCCTCTTTCACCGACCGGTTGGTTCATTTTTCGGGGCAATCCGGCGATCATTTCCGCCGCGCCGACGTTCTCGGCCGCGGTGCTGATGTCCACCGTTGTGGCGAAAGGTTGCCCGAACGCAATGTTGCTCGCGACGTCACCGGTGAACAGGTGAGCTTCCTGGGGCACAATTCCCAGCCGCGTCCGGTAGTCGGTGAGCACAAATTTACGTAAATCGACGCCGTCGACGCGGATCGAGCCCGCGGCGGGGTCGTCCGGGAGGTCGTAGAGGCGGGCCAGCAGCTTCACGATCGTCGATTTGCCCGCGCCGGTCGCACCGACGAGCGCCAGTGTCGACTCGGCCGGGACGGTGAAGGAGACGCCGTCGAGCGCCGGGGTGTTGGCGCCGGGGTAGCGGAAGCGCACGTCGTCGAAGACGATCTCGCCGTCGAGCCGGTCGATGGTCAGCGCGTCCGGCGGATCGGCGGCGATCGAGGACTCGGTGCGCAGCAGATCACCGATGCGGCGCAGGCCGACCCTGGCCTGCTGGTAGCCGTCGAACACCTGCGAGAGCTCCTGGATCGGGCCGAACAGCAGGCCGAGATACAGCACGAAGGCGACCAGGGTGCCGGTGGTCGTTCGCCCGTCGGCCACCGCGTTCGCGCCGAGGTAGACCACCACGGCAAGGGCGAGGTCGGCCCAGGCAAGGCCGAAGGAGAAATAGGCCGCGATCGCGCGCTGGGCGCGCATGCGCGCGTCGCGATAGCGGTGGGAGTACTCGGTGAAGCGGCGGGCCGCGGTCGGCTCGTTGCGCGCGGCCTGCACCGCACGCAGGCCCGCGATGTTCTCCTGGAAATCGGCGTTGACCGCGGACACCCGCTCGCGGGAAACGGAGTAGGCCACCGACGAGACCCGGCGGAACGCCAGCGTGGCCAGCAGCATCGGCGGCACGGTGGCCAGCACGATCAGCGCGAGTCCGGCATCGATGAAGACCAGGCCGACGGCGACGCCGATCAGGGTGATCAGCCCGACCAGGCCGGTCGCGACGCCGGTCTGCAGGAACGTCGAGAGCGCGTCGACGTCGGTGGTCATCCTGGTCATGATCCGGCCGGACAGTTCGCGCTCGTAGAAATCCAGGCCGAGCCGCTGCAACTGGGCGTAGCTGCGCACCCGCAGCCCGAACAGCACGCGTTCGCCGGTGCGCGCGGTGAGCACGGTGACCGCGACGCCGACCAGCAGCCCCGCCAGCACCAGCCCGATCCCGATCGCGCCCGCGATCGCCAGCGCGGTGCCGTCGCCCGCGGTCACGCCGGTGTCGATGGCGTAGCGGACCAGCGGCGGGAAGGCGACGCCGATCAGCGCGTCGGCGATCAGGAGCAGCATGACCGCGGCCACCAGGCCGCGCACCGGGCGCAGCAGGACGCGCAGGCCGAAGTCGGGTTGGGGAGCGCGCAGGTCACCGGGTAGGCCGGGTTCCTCGATGGCCGGTGGCAGCGCGTCGACGGCGGCGCGCAGTTCGGGGGTCTCGCTGAGATCGGCGGAGGCGGCCGACATCGAACGCGGTCTGCCGCCGTCGGGGAGGCGCTTGGTGAGTGAGGTCGCCGCGGGCACCGCCGAGCCGGTGGGCGCGGGCAGCCGGATGACGCGATCGGCCTGGGCCAGCGTGGACTCGCGGTGGGCCAGGATCAGCGTGGTCCGCCCGCCAGGGTCGGGCAGTCTGCGGAAGATCTCGGCCTCGGTGACGGCGTCCACGGCCGACGTGGCGTCGTCGAGCACCAGCACGCGGGGCCGGGTGAGCAGCGCTCTGGCCAGGGCGATGCGCTGGCGTTGCCCGCCCGACAGGGTGAGGCCGCGTTCGCCGATGACGGTGTCGTAGCCGTCGGGCAGGGCGGCGATGAACTCGTCCGCGGCGGCGGCGGTCGCGGCCGCCGCGATCTCGGCGTCGGTGGCCTCGGGACGGCCGAGGGCGATATTGGCGGCGATGGTGTCGGAGAACAGGAACGGATCGTCGAAGACCACGCCGAGCGCGCCGCGCAGGTCCTCGGCGCGCAGGTCGGCCAGGTCGGCTCCGGTGCCGTCGGCGCCGACCAGGCTGATCCGGCCCGCGTCGGGCGCGTAGAAGCGGGGCAGCAGCAGCGACAGCGTCGACTTGCCCGAGCCGGCGGGACCGATGATCGCGACCGTCTCCCCGGGCCGCACGGCCAGGTCGAGGTTCTGCAGCACCGGCTGATCGGCCTCGAAACCGAAACTCACCGCATCGAATTCGATGCCGAGCGGCCCGGGCGGCACCGTGACCGGCTGTTCGGGATCGACCAGCACGGGCGCGGCGTCGATCACCTGGAAGACCCGGTCGACGGCGGCCTTGGTGAGCTGACCCATGATCACCACCGAGGTGATCGTGCGGGCCGAGGATGTCATCGTGGCCAGGTAGGCGGTGAACGCGAGGAAGGTGCCGACGCCGATCGCGCCGTGCCTGGCCAGCACCCCGCCGACGATGATCACCGCGACCAGCCCGGCCTGCGGCAGCGCCGAGACCACCGGCGCGAACCTGGCATTGATCCTGGCCGCGCGCAGCCGTTCGGCGAACAGGCGGCGGCCGTGGTCCTCGAGCACGTCGACCATGCGGGCTTCCTGCCCGAACCCCTTCACCACCCGCACTCCGGTGACGGTCTGCTCGACGTGTTCGGCGAGGTCGGCGGCGCGCTGCTGGGCCGACCAGGTCGCCGCGTACAGGCGCGGCCGCAGTCGCAGCACCACCACCGCCATCGCGGGCGCGACCAGCAGGGCGGCCAGCGCCAGCGGCGGGCTCAGCCACACCATCACCACCGCCGACAGCACGAATTGCAGCACCGCCAGCCCCGACCACGGCACCATCGCCAGCAGTCCCTGCACCAGTTGCAGATCGGTGATCGAGCGCGAGACCACCTGCCCGGTGCGGATCGCGTCCTGGCCCGCGCCGTCGAGCCGTTGCAGGGCGGCGAGCAGCGAGACCCGCAGGCTGTGCTGCACTTCCAGCGACAGCTTGCCCGCCCAGAGTCTGCGCGCGAAGGTGACGAAGAACCGGCCGACCGCGAGCAACGCGAGGAGCGCGGCCGCGGTGCCGATGACGGTGGTGTCGCCCGCGACGGCGGCGTCGACGGCGCGTTTGGTGGCCAGCGGCGCGGCGATCGATACCGCCGCACCCGCCAGCACCGAGACGGTGATGCCCGCGAGCAGGCGGGGGTGCTGCAGGCTCAGGTGCCAGAGTCTGCGGATCCAGCCGGATTCGGTGGTGGCCACCGGCGCTACAGGTCGCGGGTGCGCAGGTCCCACCAGCCCGCGGCGCCGATCGCGACGGTCCACAGCACGAGCACCACCAGCGCGGCCGGTGTCGGCGCGAAGACCTCGGCCTCCTGGAACGAACCGGCGCTCACCCCGGCGACGGTCGCGGAGACGGGCAGGATGGACGTGAAGCCACCGGCCCCGAAGCCCTTGGCCACCACCCAGATCAGCGGTTCGAGCACGAACGCCCAGCCGAGCACCAGCCAGACCGCCCCGCTGACCGTGCGCAGCAGCAGCCCGATGCCGGCCCCGATCACCGCCCAGCACATGGCGACCAGCAGACCGGCGCCGAGCACCTCGATCAGCTGCCAGCCGAGCTCGAACTTGCCGCGCCCGACGGCAAGCAGCACCAGGAAACTCACCAGTTCGGCGGCCAGCGCAACGGCGAAGGCGAACGCGGCGGTCGTGGCGTATTTCGCGGTCGCCAGCCGATCGCGGTCGGGCGCGAACAGCACCGTCAGCGCCATGGTCTTGCGCCGGTACTCACCGCCGGTCGCGGCGATGCCGAGCACCGCGGCCACCACGAACACCGCGATCATCCCGAGATAGAGCCCGATCGTGGCGGCCCCGGTGGCGGGCTGACCCTTCGGATCGGCCGGCCCGGACATGAGCGCGGTGATCAGCGTCGCGACCAGCGCGAGCACGACGGGCGCGCCGAGCAGCACACGGGCAGGGCGCACCGCGACGACCTTGCGCGCCTCGGACTCGATGCCGGGCAGGAGATCGGCGGGCAGCACAGCGGTCATCGTGGCATCCCATACGAGGTCGGCGCCGGGGCGAACGCGGCGGGATTCGCCGCCTGCACGGGCGGGGAGTGCCGGTGCCTGCGCGGTTTGGTCAGCGAGGCGAGCACCCGGTCGGGGTGGATCGGGTCGGTGACGATGCTGCCGATGCGTACCTGCGCAGCCTCGGCCACCGAGCGGATGGTCGACTCGCTCGCCTCGGCCACCGCCAGCCGCCCGTCGGGCCGCATCACCGCGTCGGTGAAGCCCTGCGCGGCCAGGGCGGTGGCCAGCGCGATCGAGGGCGAGGCGGCCACGACCAGCCGGTCGGGATGCCCGCGCCGCAGTTTGGCCGGTGTGCCCTGCCAGACGACGGCGCCCTCGCTCAGCACGACCAGCTGATCGGCCGTCGACACCACGTCGGCGAGCTTGTCCGAGCTCACCAGCACGGTGCCGCCGCGGCTCACGTGGCGGCGCAGCAATTCGTGCAGCCAGCCACGTTCGAAGCTGTCGGCACCGGTGAACGGATCGTCGAGCACGAGCAGCGGGGGATCGGCCAGCAGCGCGGTCGCCAGCGCGAGCCGGGTCTGCTGACCCGGATGCAGCTGGGCGACAACGGTATCGGCGATCGAGGCGAGCCCGGTCTCCTCCAGCACCGCGGCGACGCGCCGCCGCCTCGCTCCGGCGAGCGGCGCGTAGCAGCGCAGATGATCGCGGACCGTGCGCGCCGGATGCAGGCCGCGCGGGCTCAGCACCGCGCCGACCGCGCCGGGACCGGTGCCTGGCACGCCGATGTCGACGCTGCCGGTGGTCGGCTGCTGCAGGCCGAGCACGATCCGCAGCACCGTCGACTTGCCCGCGCCGGTCGGCCCGACGAGCGCGGTGACCGCACCGGCGGGCACCGCGAAGTCGATGTCGTGCACGGCGCCGACCAGATCGAACTGTTTGCCGACGCCGCGCACCCGCACAGCGTCGCCGGGCCGCCCGCTCACCGCTTCTTCGCCGGCGCGGCGTTCTTCGCAGGCGTGGCGTCGATGGCGGGCAGTGGATCGGCGTCGATGACGCGGTGCAGCGGGGTCGGCCAGAACGCGGGCGCCGGCCCGAAAGCCTTGCGCGCGTTGTCGATCGTCACCCTGCCCAGCGTCCGGTTACCGACGCCACCGATGGCGGCGCCGATGCCGGCGGGCAGGATCTTGCCCGCCATCAGCGCCGCGCGCTTGGTGATGAACCGCTTGATGAACTGCTGCAGCAGCTTGTTGTTGATGGCCGAGATCCCGGGCACCTTGTTCGCGACCATGCCCGCCCAGTTCTTGGACGAGGTGCCGAGGCCCTTCTGCACGATCGCCATGCCGGTGTCGCCGAGCACGACCGCGAGCACCATCGCGCGCCGTGTCTCCTTGTCCTCGGGCTCGATGCCGTGGACGTAGGCCTCGGCCAGGGTGAACAGGGCCGAGGCCTCCATGAAGAACGCGGTCTCCGCGCTGATGGCGCCGAGCGCGGCCAGGGTGCCGATCCCCGGGACCGCCGCGGTCGCGCCGACCGCGGCGCCGCTGCCGGTGACGGCGAGCAGATACTGCTTCTCCAGCCGTACCACGATCTGGGCGGGGCTCTCACCGGGATGACGTTCACGTAGGAATTCGACGTAGCGACGCACGGCGGGCGCCTGCAGTTTCGACCCGGTGTCGAGTACGTCGACCACGGCCTTTTCGATCGCTTTGTTGAACACGGCGTCGTCCTCCATCTTCGCCCCGACGAACGAACTGTAGGGCACCGAGGTCCCCGGCAGCTCATCATGTCAACGCGCGCCGACACCCCGCTGGTTCCACGATGTGGGCACGGTCTCCGCCCGGTAGGTACTGTCCGCGAGCCCGCGCTGGTTCTACGCTGACCGGATGAGTGCAACGCAGCCGACCCGACTGACGCGCGAGTTCACCGAAGCCGGTGCCGAGATCGCGACGATCACCCTCGCCCACCCGCCGCTGAACCTCTTCGATCGCCAGCTCATGAACTCGCTGATCGCCGATATCGCCGCGGTGACCGCGCAGCCGCCGCGCGCGGTGCTGCTGCGGGCCGAGGGCAAGGTCGTCTCGGGCGGCGTCGACGTCAACGTCTTCTACGGGCTCGGTGTCGAGGAGGGCGCGCAGCTGTGGCGCGAGCTGTTCGCGCAGATCATCCACCCACTCGAGGCGCTGCCGTGCCCGGTGGTGTTCGCCGCGCACGGGCTCACCCTCACCGCGGCCTTCGAGATCTCGCTGGCCTGCGACATCATCCTGGCCGCGCCGAAGGCGAAGTTCGGGCTGGTGGAGACGGTCGTCGGCCTGACGCCGTCGATGGGAGGCCCGCAGCGGCTGGCCGAGCGGGCCGGTTCGGGCCGCGCCCGCGAGTTCGTGATGACCGGCGACCTCTACGACGCGGCCACGATGGCGGAGTGGGGTGTGGTCAACGCGATTCACGAGGATGTCGACACCGCGGCCCGTGCGCTGGTCACCCGCCTCGCCGAGGGCCCGACCCGCGCGCACGCCGCGACCAAGCGGATCATCGAGGCGTGGCGTTCCGGCGGTGTGGCACACGCGGATTCGGCGACGCCGAAGGTGTCGGGCGAGCTGTTCGACACCGCCGATCTGCAAGGCGCCGTGCTCAGTTTCCTCGAGGTCGGACCCGGCAAGGCGACCTATCGCGGCGAATGACCCCGCCGACTGCCTGACAACACTGTGATCCACGTCATATAGTCACAGGTGCGGTGCTGCATCGACGTACGTGGAGGTCCGGATGGGTCAGAGCGAGCACGAACCGGGCGCGACCATCATCGAGTTCCCGGCCAAGGGCGCGGCCGGGCGGCTGACCAGGGGTTCCGACGGCATCCTTCGCTACGGAGATCTCAGCCCGGCCCTCACCGAACTGCTCGACCTGCGGGTGCACTCGTTCACCGGGCGGGAGGCGATCGTCGAGGTCGGCGGGCCGCGCCTGACCTATCGCGAACTGTGGCACAGCGCCTCGCGGATCGCGGGTGGCCTGCAGGACCACGGCATCGGCTACGGCGACCGCGTCGCGGTGCACATGCCGACGAGCGCGCGCTGGGTACAGGCCTTCCTCGGTGCGCTGCTCTCCGGCGCGGTGCCGGTCCTGGTGCCCGACTCGCTGCCCGCCGCGATCGCCGAGCGGGTGATCGCCGACAGCCGCGCCGATTTCGTGCTCGGCCCCGACGGCCCGCTGCCCGACAGCGCCGCCTATATCGATGACGGTGCGGCACTGGATGATCCGGCCTTGCTCTGCTACACCGGCACCGCGGCCAGGCGGCCGGTGCCCACCGGCGTCGAGCTGACCAACGAGAACCTGCTCTCGGCGGTGTCCTCGGTGATCGGCGCGCTCGACCTGTCCGCCGACGGCATGCGCAACCTGGTGCTGTTGCCGCTGGCCCACGCCAGCGGCTGCGTCGACCAGCTGCTGCCGACCTTCGCGGTCGGCGGCACGGTGGTGCTCGCGCCGGGCACGCGCGACCTCGCCGACGTGCTCGAGACCGAGCGGATCGACACGGTCTCGGCCACGCCGCGCATCTTCACCGGGCTCCTGCCCGAACTCACCGCACGTCAGGCCGGGGCGGGCGTGCGGCGGATCAGCAAGGCCTGTCACCGGTCCGAACGCGCCGCCGCCGCGGCGCCTGCCACGCTGACCGCGGCGCTGCGCGGGCTGTTCCCCGCGGCGAGGCAGTGGTCGGTCTGGGGCGCCACCGAGACCAGCGGCATCGGCCTGATGGTCGACGACACCGACCTCGCCGAATCCGGGTCCACCCTCGGATTCGCCTTCGGCGGCACGGAATTGGCACTGGCCGGACCGCAGGCGAGCGCGGGCCGCGGCGAATTGCTGTGCCGCGGCCCGAATGTCAGCAGGCGCTACTGGAACGACCCCGACGCCTCGATGGCCCGCTTCAGTGGAACCTGGTTCCACACCGGCAATCTGGTGAGCATCGAGGCCGACGGCCTGGTCCGCGCGGTGCTGCCGGTACGGCAGCGCCGGGTCAGCGGCCTGTAGCTCAGAGCAAGCGCGTGCGTACTGCCTCGCGCAGCGCGCCGGTCAGCCCGATCGCGCTCAGGTAGCCCTCGGTGCCGCCGTAGGTCTCGTGCACCGAGGCGTCGGCGGTGCGCAGGTACTCCTCGCGCACACCGAGCAGATCGATCGACAGCGCCCCGTCCGTGGCGATCTTCGGTTCCAGCATCATCCGCAGCGGCTCGACGGCGGCATTGCTGGCGAGGTAGTCGGTGTAGACGTCGTCCTCGGTGACGCCGACCGCGCGCAGCACGGTCGCGACCGCCCAGCCGGTGCGGTCCTTGCCCGCCGCGCAGTGCACCAGCGCGGCGCCGTCGCCCTCGGCGACCGAGGTGGCGAGGCGGACGATCGCCGCGTGCGCCTCCGGCATCACCGGGAACTGCCGGTAGACCTCGATCATGTGCGCCAGCGCCGAGGTCTTCTGCGCCTCGTGCGGCGGCGCCTCGCCCATCCTGGAGTCGAACGGGGTGACGTGCAGGCGCACGCCGTCGGGCAGCGTGTCGTGGCCGATGTGGTCGATCTCGGCGAGGCCGCGCAGATCGTGCACGTCGGTGACGCGCAGCGTCCGCAGGGTGTCGTGGCCCTTCGCGTCGAGTCCGCTCAGCTGGGCCGAGCGCAGCAGCACCCCGGGGCGCGTCGTCGTACCGTCGGCGGTGCGCAGCCCGCCCACATCGCGGAAATTGAAGGTGCCGCTGAGGGCGAACTGGTCGGCAGGAGGCGAGAGAGTCACTTGTCCAGGTTATCGACGCGACGGCAGAGTCCGCGATGGAGTTCGCGGATCCGACACGCACTGTGTGGCGTCCGTTCCGCGGGGTGCCACTGTGCTGTCGCCCACAGAATCCCGGGGGCCGCCTGCGGTGACTTGTACACTCGACCTGGGGTCGGATGATGGCGTGGGGGCGCCGGATGCAGGGAATGCGAAGTAATTCAACCGTATGGTCGGTTTTACAAAAGGTCGCATTCGGATAACAAAACAATCTTTCAGTCTGAAAAGGACGGCTGAATCAGTTCATGAATCCAGAAAACCTTCTAAGATCGAGCTCGCTGGATAGGTTGATCGCACGTGATCGATCTTCTCCACTTAGCTCGCATCGCCGCGGGCAGCGAAATTTGTTGCCGAGGAGTTGTCGTTGAGCGCCAGTCGTGAACTTACCGAAGCCGCGTTGCGGCCCGCCGTCTGCGAAGCCATCGAGCAAGCCGCCGCCAATTCGGACGCCACCGGCGTGCGGGCGCTGCGCATCCTGCTGCACGCGGGCATGAGCGCCTACTGGCCGCTGGTGAAGGCCGCGCCGGACCGCAGGGTCGCCGCCTACGAGGCCACGCTGCAAACCCTGCGGCAACGGTGGTCCCCGTCGGGCGAGACCGTCGGCGACCCGACAGCTACCGCACTGTTCCGGGAGATGGACGACGAAGCCGTCGCCTTCCTCGGCCTGTGCGCCAAGCACTCGGGCACTCAGTGGCTCGAGCCGATCGACTCGGTCGCCACCTACATCGTCTCGGTGCTCTACGGGGCGGTCCTGCGCTGGCTCGCCGACGGCAACGACGAGACGACCCTCGTCGTCATCGATGACCTGGTCGGCTGCCTGACCCTCAAGGCCGTCGAAGTCTGACCGGCGGGATGCTGGACGACTGACCAAATTGGTGGTTCAGTAGTCGAGTGACCCAGACGACATCGCTGCCCGGTCTGCACGCGGCGACCGCCGAGCTCGACCCGCCGCTGGCCGCCCTCGACCTGACCGCCCTCGATGCCAATGCCGCCGACCTGGTCCGCCGCGCGAACGGTGTCGCGGTCCGCGTCGCCAGCAAGTCGGTGCGCTGCCGCGCCGTGCTCGAACGCGTCCTCGGCACCGGCCTCACCGCGCAGGGCGGCTTCGCCGGCATCATGGCCTACTCGCTGCGCGAGGCCATCTGGCTGACCCGCCTCGGCGCCCGCGACGTCCTGCTCGGCTACCCGGTCACCGACCGGGCCGCGCTGGCCGAACTCGCCGCCGACCCGCTCCTGCTCGGCTCGATCACCCTGATGATCGACGATGTCGCCCAGCTCGAACTCACCCGCGCCGCACTCGGCACCGATCTGGTCCGCCCCCGCGTCTGCCTCGACGTCGACGCCGCCCTGCGGATCGGCCCGCTGCACCTGGGGACCCGCCGCTCGCCGGTGCGCACCCCCGACCAGGCCGCCGTGCTGGCCACCGAGGCGCGCAGGCGCGGGTTCGACGTGGTCGGCGTGATGACCTACGAGGCCCAGATCGCCGGCCTGCCCGACAGCAACCCCGCGGTGCGGGTGGTCAAGCGCCTGTCGGCCGTCGAGATCGGGCGCAGGCGCGGCCAGGTGCTCGACGCCGTGCGCATGGTGACCGGGCCGCTGGAGATCGTCAACAGCGGCGGCACCGGGTCGATCGAGGTGTCGATCACCGATCCCGATGTCACCGAGGTGACCGCCGGGTCCGGGCTGTACGTGCCGACCCTGTTCGACCACTACCGCTCGTTCACCCCGCGTCCCGCGCTGTTCTTCGCCACCCCGGTGCTGCGCAAGCCGACCCCGACCATCGCCACCGTGTTCGCGGGCGGCTACATCGCCTCCGGCCCCGCGGGCCCGAGCCGCGTCCCGCTGCCGGTGTGGCCCGCGGGCCTGAAGCTGCTGGGTTCCGAAGGCGCTGGGGAGGTACAGACCCCGCTGGCAGGCGGCGCGGAGCTCGAGATCGGCGATCGCGTGTGGTTCCGGCACGCCAAGGCGGGCGAGCTGTGCGAACGGTTCGACCAGATCCACCTGGTCGACGAATCGGGTTCGCGGACAACGGTTCCGACCTACCGCGGCGAGGGGCAGTGCTTCGGCTGAGCCGGCTCTAGCTCAGCAGTTCGGTCACCTCGTCGTCGGCGAGCTGATGGAAGTCGCGGTACGCCATGCCGACTCCGCCGAGTTCGGCGGGCGTCCACAGGCAGACCAATTCGTCGCACTCGCGCCGGACCCGCCGCGCGGCCTCGGGCGACGACACCGGCATCGCGACCACCAGCTGCTCGGGATCCTGGGCTCGCGCGACCCGGCACGCGGCCACCACCGTCGCGCCGGTCGCCATGCCGTCGTCGACGATCACCACGGTGCGCCCGGTCAGCGGGACCGGATCGCCGGTCCGCAGCGCGTGCTGCCTGCGGGCGAGCTCGATGCGCTCGTCCCGCTCGACCTCGTCGAACGCGTCCTGGGAGACCCCGCTGCGGTCGATGACATCCCGGTTCAGCACAAGCACACCGCCCTCCCCGAGCGCCCCCATCGCCAGCTCCGGCTGCCAGGGCAGACCCAGCTTGCGAACCAGCAGCACGTCGAGCTCACCGCCGACGATCGAGCACACGGCCGCGGCCACCGGGACACCGCCGCGCGGGAGCCCGAGCACCAGCGGATGCGAGTCCCGCAGGTGCTCCAGGGCCGTGCCGAGGACGCGGCCCGCCGCTGCTCGATCCGGGTAGACCACGTCTCGAACGCTACTCCGCGGCGGGCTCCGGCGAAACGCGCTCGGTGATGGCGAAACGGCGCAGCGCCAGGCTCGGGTTGGCGGTGCGGACGCGGGCGATGTGCGCCGGGTCGATCGACGCGGTGAGCACGCCCAGCTCGTCGCCGAGTTCGGCGAGAACGGCACCCGTGGGGTCGACGATCATCGACGCGCCAGAGCCATGCGGCGCGCATTGATCGGCGGCCGCGACGTAGATCGTGTTCTCGATCGCGCGGGCGCGCAGCAGCGTCGTCCACTGGTCGACCTTCGCCGGGCCGGGAATCCACTGCGCGGCCAGCAGCAGCACCTGCGCGCCCGCGGCCGCGACACGCCGACATCCCTCCGGAAAACGGAGATCGAAACAGGTCTGCATGCCGAATATCACACCGTCGACGGCGAAGGTGGCGGGCGCGACGAGCGGGCCGGCTTCGACGACATCGGATTCCAGATAGCCGAACGCGTCGTACAGATGCACTTTCCGGTACACCGCCACGCGCGCGCCGTCGGGCCCGTGAGCGACGAGCGTATTGCTGATCCTGGTCGCTCCCGGCGTCGGCTGCTCGACGACACCGGCCACCAGATAGACCCCGAATTCCGCGGCGAGAGCGCTGAGTCCGGTGGTGAACGGCCCGTCGAGCGGCTCGGCGATCGCCACCACCCGCTCATCCAGGCGGGTCACCGCAAACATCGAGTATTCGGGTGCGAGCACCAGCCTGGCACCCGCCTCGACGGCCGTGCGGACGTGCTCACGCAACGTCGCCAGATTGGCCGCCGGGTCGGTCTGGGGAGCGAATTGGACGACCGCGATCGGCACCTCGGCGGGTGTCGGTTCCTGATGTGCTGACCCGTTGGGCAGTTGCATAGGTCTCACCGTATTCACCCGGTGGCCGGGACAGCTACCGTCAGGCAGTAAACTGCTGGTCAATGAGTACCAATGAGGTCGACAGCGTTCCTGCCGACGACGACAGGCACGAAGAAGGCCCGACATTCGCCGATCTCGGGATCGATGACCGCGTCCTCGCGGCCATCGCCGATGTGGGCTACGAATCGCCGTCCCCGATCCAGGCGGCGACGATTCCCCCGCTGCTGTCCGGCGCGGATGTGGTCGGCCTCGCCCAGACCGGCACCGGCAAGACCGCTGCCTTCGCGATCCCGATCCTGATGGGTCTGGACACCGCCCAGAAGAAGCCGAGCGCGCTGGTGCTCGCCCCGACGCGTGAGCTCGCCATCCAGGTCGCCGAGGCCTTCGGCAAGTACTCCTCGCACATCCCCGGTCTGCACGTGCTGCCGATCTACGGCGGGCAGAGCTACGGCGTGCAGCTGTCGGGCCTGCGCCGCGGCGCGCATGTGGTCGTCGGTACGCCGGGCCGCGTGATCGACCACCTGGAGAAGGGCACGCTGGATCTGACCCAGCTGCGCTACCTGGTGCTCGACGAGGCCGACGAGATGCTCAAGATGGGCTTCCAGGAAGACGTCGAGCGCATCCTGCGCGACACCCCGAACGACAAGCAGGTCGCGCTGTTCTCCGCGACCATGCCGGGCGCGATCCGCAAGATCTCCAAGCAGTACCTGAACGACCCGGTCGAGATCACGGTCAAGTCCAAGACCCAGACCAACACCAACATCACCCAGCGTTATGTGCAGGTGTCGCATCAGCGCAAGCTCGATGCCCTCACCCGCGTGCTCGAGGTCGAGGACTTCGAGGCGATGATCATCTTCGTGCGCACCAAGCAGGCCACCGAGGAGCTGGCCGAGAAGCTGCGCTCGCGTGGTTTCTCCGCCGCGGCGATCAACGGTGACATCGCGCAGAACCAGCGTGAGCGCACCATCGGCCAGCTGAAGTCGGGCGCGCTCGACATCCTGGTCGCCACCGACGTGGCCGCGCGTGGTCTCGACGTCGAGCGCATCTCGCACGTCGTCAACTACGACATCCCGCACGACACCGAGTCCTACGTGCACCGCATCGGCCGCACCGGTCGCGCGGGCCGCTCGGGTCAGGCGCTGCTGTTCGTCGCCCCGCGCGAGCGTCATCTGCTCAAGTCGATCGAGCGCGCCACCCGGCATCCGCTCACCGAGATGCAGCTGCCCAGCGTGGACGACGTCAACGCGACCCGTGTCTCGAAGTTCGGTGACGCGATCACCGAGAACCTGTCCTCGGACAATGTGGCGCTGTTCCGCAAGCTGATCGAGGACTACGAGGCCGAGCACAACACGCCGCTGGTCGACATCGCGGCGGCGCTGGCCGTCGGCGGCTTCGACGGCGACAACTTCTTCATGGAGCCCGAGCCGGAGCCCGCGCCGCGCCGTGAGCGCGATCGGGACCGGGATCGGGACCGGGAGCGCGCCCCGCGCCGCTTCGACGACGAGGACCGCGCCCCTCGCGGCCCGTCGTTCTCCCGCGAGAGCGGCCAGGAGCTGGCGACCTACCGGATCAGCGTCGGCAAGCGGCACCGCGTGGTGCCCGGCGCGATCGTCGGCGCCATCGCCAACGAGGGCGGCCTGCGCCGCAGCGACTTCGGGCACATCAGCATCCGGCCCGATTACAGCCTCGTCGAGCTGCCTGCCAACCTGCCGAACGAAACGCTGGAAGCGTTGCGCCGCACCAGGATCAGCGGTGTGCTGATCCAGCTGCAGCCCGATCAGGGCCCGCCCTCCCAGCGGCTGAACGCGCGCGGCCCGCGGCGCGATCGCGAGGCGCGTCCGCGGACCGAACGGCGCAAGCCGCGGTTCTGACGCCGGGCGCCTTCGCAGGGATCGGCGAAGGCACACCCCGTGGCGAAGTTCGACATGCCGCGGGTAGCGCCCTGGTCGCCCGCGGTGCTGGTTAAGGTGTTTGCCGTCGGGTGTGCGTGAACACAGGAGGGCCGCGTTTGTTCGTGTCCGGTGATCGGGTGATCGGTGCCGTCGGCGACCTCGTGCGCGCCGCGGACTGTGAGTTCGCGCTGCTGCGCGCCGTCGACGCGGCCCTCGGCAACCTCCCCGGCGCGCCGGACGCCGCTGTCCCTGTCGTCCGCACGGCCGGGGTGGCGCCGGAGTTGCTGCGCCACTTCGGTGACGCACTGATCCGCATCCCGTCACCCGAGGTACCCGGCGCTTCACCCGCCGACCGGATCACCGCGCTCACCACCGCCGCCGAACAGACCATGGCGGCGCTGCGTGACGGAGCCGCCGCCATCCACGGCGCGGTCTTCTTCGACGGCCGATTCGTCTGCGGCGCCGACCTTCTTGTCCGCGATGCGGGAGCGCAGCGCTACACGCTGCACACCGCCATCGGATCTGCCGAGGTCGGTGGCGATCCGCGTGGTGGTTTCGGGACTGACGTGCCGGACGAGCCCGACGGCGAGCTGCACGGTGATCTCGGCTCCCGGCCGGAAGCGCCCGGGCTCGTGGACAATGCGACCGCCGCGTCACTTCTCGGGCCGCCGACGCCCGCGCCAACCGACGCGCGATTCGCTTCGCCTCGCGATGATTTCCGCGCTCTGCGTCGCGAGCTTGCTATAGGCCGGACGCCGTTCGAGCGGGCCACCGCGTCGGCCGGCGCGCTCGAGGTCGACACTCCTCGTGCATCGTTGCGTGCCCGAATCGCGTTCGCGGCGTGCGCGGAGGCGCTGACCGCCGCAAAGATCGGCATCGATCCGTGGGCGTCTCTGTCTACACCGACAGGGGAGCAGCGCGTGCGCACCGATGAGCTCCGGTCGGTGTACCTGGCGCGTCGGGCGCGGGTGGAGCGGATTGTCGAGGAGAAGCTGACCGAGCTGCTGCCGGTGCAGTGGGGTGATCCGCGCTACCTCGCGTGTGGACGATGCGCGAGCTGTCGCGTGGCCGCTGCGACCGCGCGGGATCTGTTGCTGGTGGCGGGGATTCGGCCTTCCCAGCGGGCGCGGCTGCGCGAAGCCGGTGTGCTGACGATCGACCGGCTCGCCACGACGACCACACCGGTCGCGGGTCTCGCTCCGCGCACGGTGACCGCCCTGCGCCGCCAAGCCGAGATCCAGGTGCAGCGGGAGCGCACCGGCGAGCCGGTCTTCGCCCTGCGCGATGCCACCGCATTGGGTGCGCTGCCCGCGCCGAGCCACGGCGATCTCGCACTGATCGCCGACGTCGACGAGCGCGGCGCCGTCACCGCCGTCGAACTGTCCGACGCGAGCTCGGTCGTCTACCGCCCCGCGATCAGCCGGGCGCGCGCGCCGCAGGACGACGTCGACCGGTGTACCGGCGCCGACTCGACGGGAGACGTGCTCGACGAACTGCTCGACATCATCGGCGAGCACCGCGCCGCCGACCCGCGGGTGCGGGTGTACCACTACGGTTCGGCGGTCAGGACGGCACTGCTGGACTGGTCGGGCCGCCTCGGCACCGGCGCCGACCTGCTCGACGAGCTGCTGGCCGACGGCGCTCTGTTCGATCTGGCGCCCATCGTGCGCACCGCGCTGCTGATCGGCGAACAGTCCTACGACACCACGGGTTTGGCCGGGCTGTTCCCCGCCACCGAGAGCCGCGCCACCACCGTGCTCGCCCTGCGCGACTGGCTGCTCGCCCGCGCCGCCGACGCGGGTGTCGACGTGCCGGGCACCCGGTTCGCCGTCGCCGAGTCCGACGCGCCGCCGTCGCTGCGGCCCGGCTCGCTGGAAGCCGCGCTCGCCGAATTCGCCGCCGCCGCCGAGGGCGACGCGGCCCGCGCCGCCGCGCTGACGGCCGCCGTCCTCGGCTACCACCGCCGCGAACGCCAGCCCCGCTGGTGGGCCCACATCGACCGGCTCGGCCATCCCGTCGGCGAATGGGCCGACGCGCCGGGCGTGCTGGTCGCCGAGTGGGGCACCGTCGACACCAAATGGCATCGCACACCCCAGCTTCCGACGATGCGCCGCTACCTGACGCTGACCGGCAGGCTCGGCACCGGCGCGACGCTCACGCCGGGCACCCAGATGGTCACCATCTACGACGGCGCCGCCGCGGCGGGCATGACCCAGACCCTCGGCCGCCGCGCCACCGCGACGGCGACCGTCCTCGGCTGCGCCGTCGACGCGAACTTCGACGACACCGTCCGGCTGGAGGAGCTGCTGCCCGCGGGCTGCCCGCCCTACGACGACCTTCCCGCGGCCATCGCCCCCGGCCCGCCCGACGGCGAAGCCGATATCGAAGCGGCACTGGAGTTCACCGCCCAGGACCTGCTCATGACCCTGCCTTCGGTCCCCGAGAACGCCGTCTACGACCTGCTCCTGCGCCGCGCGCCCCGCCTGCGCGACGAGCCGGCGCTGCCGGAGGTACACGGCGACGTCGCCGCGGCACTGGCGAACGCGGTGGGCGCCCTCGACGCCTCCTACCTGGCCGTGCACGGCCCGCCCGGTACCGGCAAGACCGGCACCACCGCCCGCGCGATCGAACGGCTCGTCACCCGGCACAAGTGGCGGATCGGCGTGGTCGCGCAGTCGCACGCGGTGATCGAGCGGATCTTCGACGCCGTCGTCGATGCCGGGTTGCTGCCCGAGCTGGTGGCCAAGAAGGACGTCGCCTCGGTCGGCCCGGAATGGTCGGCCATCGATGCCGATCGGTACCCGCGGTTCCTCGACAATGCCGTCAACGGGTGCGTGATCGGCGGTACCACCGCCGATTTCGTCGACGACACCCTGATCGCGCCGGAGGCACTGGACCTGCTGGTGATCGCCGACGCGGGGGAGTGCTCACTGGCCGACACCGTCGCCGTCGCCGTGAGCGCGCGCAACCTGCTGCTCATCGGCGATCCGGTGCCTGCTCCCGCGCAGGCGGCGCATCCGGAGCGGGTGCAGGTCTCGGCGCTGGAATGGCTGTGCGACGGCGCCGCCACCCTGCCCGCCGAGCGCGGCTACTTCCTCGATCGCACCTGGCGCATGCATCCCGCGGTGTGCGAGCCGGTGTCGGCGAGCTGCTACGACGGGAAGCTGCGGGCCAGCGAAACCATCACCCTCGCCCGGGATCTGGCCGGGATCGCGCCCGGCGTGAGCACCGTGCTCGTCGAGCATCGCGGCAGTGCCACCGAATCCGATGCCGAGGCGCGCGAGGTGGTGCGCCGGGTGCGCGCCCTGCTCGGGGAGACCTGGACCTCCGGCGGCCGGGCGCGTCGGCTGCATCCGCACGACGTGTTCGTCGTCGCGCCGTACGCCGCGCAGGTCGCGCGAATCCGCACCCTGCTGGCGCGCGCCAAGATCGAAGACGTCCTGGTCGGCACGCCCGACCGGTTCCGTGGCCGCGAAGCCGCCGTCGTCGTGCTGTCGATGACCACGTCCACCCCCGCCGACGCGCCGTTCGGGATGCGACCGTTGTTGTCGCGCACCGTGATCCACGCGACGCTGTGCCGGGCGATGTGGAAGGCGATCGTGATCCGCTCGCCGCTGCTCACCGAGTACCTGCCGGACACACCGGAGGAACTGGCGGCCCTAGCCGGATTCCTACAGCTGGGCTAGCCCGTCCACCCGCGCCGGGCATGCGCTGAGCGCTCACCGGTCACGGTCGGCTGGGCCGTGGTCATACACTCCGCAGCAACCGGCGCAGCCAGTCGGCCGCGCATTCCGGTGTGGCCGGCGCGATGTCGACGTGGTGGGCCGCGTGCACCAGGTAGCGGCCGTCGCCGGTGACGTCGATCCAGGACAGCACGCCGGTCGGTGCTTCGTCCCGGCCTTGGCCGACGAGTATCTGCCCGATGCCGGTGCGTGGGCGCTGCAACAGCTTGCGGATGCGGGCGGCGTCGGACGGTCCGGCGACGGGTGCGGTGACCAGGTCGCGGCTGTCCTCGCGCACCTTGGCCGCGAGTGCGGAGATCCGGTCGCCCGTCCCGGCGAGCTGCGCGGGAATCCGTGAGAACACCTGGGCGGCCAACCGTTTCGTGCTACCGACCTGGACGTGGACGCTGCCGCCGCGATCGTCCGTGCTGCCCGGTTCCTGCACGGCGAGCACGGCGACGTCGCCGGTGACGGCGCCGAGCATCCGGACCGGCGCCGCGGCCCGCCCGCAGACTTCGACCCGGATCTCCGGCTTGGCGAGCACCCGCAGCGCCGCCGACAGATCGGCGTCCAGGGTCCGGGCGCACCAGGCGTCGAGCGCTGGCTGCTCGGCCGCGCGTTCGGCGGTGTCGCGGGCCGAGGCGCGCACCGCGAGCGGATACGGGATCCGGTCGCCGTCGACGCGCGCCCAGGCCAGCGCGAACTGGTCCGGCGTGAGGTGCCAGTTCACCCCCGCTCGGTCCACTCACCGAGCACGGCGGGACTGGTCGGTTCCATCTTGCCGATCAGCGCGTTGACCTCGTCGGCGGGTTCCAGATAGGTCGGTTCCTCGTCTAGGAACCGCAGGAACTCGTCGTCGTCTTCCAGGTCGTCCTCCTGCGATGGCTGCGGACGCGGACCGTTCGGGCGGGTCGTATCGGCGGCCATCATCGCCCCGCCCATCATGCCGCCGATCGCGCCCGCGCTCATGCCTGCCGCGGCGTCGCCACCGGCGGCGGCTGGGTCGTGGCCGGTCGATGCCGTCGCAATGTCTGTTCCGGAGTTCGCACTGCTGGTGGACTGCTGCCCGCCGGCCATACCCGTCGCGACGGGGTGGGCTGACGCGGCGGAGACTTTGTCATCCGAGGGCTGTCCGGCCGAGCGACGGTCGCGGCGGGTGCGCGGGTCCGCCGAGGGAACGAACCCGGTCGGAGCGGCCGAGGCGGTCGACGCCGGGCTGCCGGCCGGCGAGATCGCGGCGCCGCTGTTCGACTGCACGATCTGTGCAACCTGCGTGGGCGCTACCGCAGCCGCGACAGACGCCGCCGGTGCGACGGAAGTTCCTGTCGGCGTACAGTTTCCGTCGCTCACCGGTGCACCTGCCGCGGTCGTATCCGCCTCGGTACCTGCCCACTCCGCCGGTGTTCCGGCACCCGAGGCGGTGTCGGTCGCGGTCGTGACCGGCACGGTCACGACCCCGGGTTCGGTGGTGGAGAGAGCCCCCGCGGCACCATTCGACACGGCCGCAGCGGGCAGCGCCCCTGGCTCCGTGGTGATGTCCGGGAAGGCCGGAACCCCCGACCCCGTCGGTACGAAAGCCCCCGCGTAGATCGACTCCATCGCCCGCACCGCGTCGAGGCGGGCGTTCTCGGCCTGCCGCACGATCGTGGCATTGTCCGAAGCCTGCTGGGAATCCAGTAGTGCCGCGGCAGGATCGGGCCGCACCCCATCGGGTTCCGCGATCGCGGCACGCACCGACTCGGCGGCATCGCCCGCCTGGCTCAGCCGAACACCGACCGCGGTCAGCACATCGGCGATCCGCCTGCCCGCCTGCTCGAAGTCACGCACCGCGTCGCTCGCCTGCTGGGCGGCAGCGCCTCTCCACCCGTCGGCGATCGCGGCCCTGATCTCACTGTGCGCGTTCTCGACCTCGTCACCGAGCCCGGTCGACGCGGCCAGGAACAACTGGCCCGCACCGGCCAGCGCCGCCGGATCGAGCTGCCGGACAGCCTGATAGATCTCGGCGTGCGAGAGGTTGTCGAAGACCTCGACGGTGGGGCAGTAATCGGGATCGGTGCCAGGTGCGGAAATGCCGGAAATGCTACGCATGGCTCGCTCCCGGAACCTCGATCGCGGCGACCGCGCCCGCCAGCGCCTGATCGCCTTCCTGATAGGCGACGCCCGCGGCGCGGAAGACGGCGGCGAGCGCACGCGCGGTGCTCGCGTAGGCGCGCAGCTGTTCCAGCGCGTCCCCCGCCTTGCCCTCGAATCCGGTGCGCAGCGCGGCGCCCGAGGCGAGTCCGCCGAAACCGGGAATCACCTCCGCGCCGCCGAGCGCCTGCACCTGGGCTTCCACCGCGGCGGCCAGCCGCTCGTAGCGCTGGGCGCAGCGTTCCGGCGCACCGTCGGCGACGAGCACGCCGTCGATCCACAGTCCACCCTCGTCCACGGCCTGGCCGAGGGCCGCCGTATTCGGCAGCCCCGTTCGATTCGGTTGCACCGTTCCCCCTTCGTCGTTCATCGCACCGCGGCCAGTACCCACTCGGCGATATCGGCCGTCACGCGCTGCTGCACCGGTTCGTGCAACAGGTCGTGTCCGGCGTCGGCGTACTCGCGCAAATCTACCGATCCGTGCCGCGCTGTCCATAGCCGGATCACATCGATGGGCGCCCGCCGGTCGTCGGCTCCGTGCACCGCGAGGACCGGCAGACGCGGGTCCGGTGCGATCTCGGTGGCGCGGCGTGGCGTGCCGCAGAGGACGAGTCCGCCCAGGTCGCCGGGGTTTTCGGCGGCGACGGCGAGCGCGGTGACGGCGCCGAGCGAATGACCCATCAGCACCGGCGCCGCCGCTGCGACCTCGCCGAGCAGTCCCCGTGCGTCGGCGGCGAGCTCGTCGATGGTGCCCGGCGCATCCGGATCGCCTTCGCTCAGGCCCTGACCCGCGGTGTCCAGCGTCCACAGCTCGATCCGCGCGAGCCGTTCCAGCGTGGTGGCGAAACGGTGATAGTGCCCGCTGTGCTGGCCGGTGCCCGGCAGCAGCACCAGCGTCGCCGCCGGCGCGTCGACGGACCACCGCCGGTAATGCAGCCGTCCGCGGGGGCTGTCGAAGTAGGGCACGCACCGATTATGACCGCCGGGCGAATTGTCGTGTGCGACAGAACCGGTGCGCGATACCGTTGCTGTGCACGATGCGTGGTGGCGACGCGGTTCGCTGTGCAGAGTGGGCACACCACTACCCGTTGGTAGCCGTTAGACTTCGCGCGTCGAGCTGGGTCAACTGAGTCGAGGTCTTGCATGTCGTCGTTCCGCCGTTGCGTCGCCCACGTTGCTGTCGGCGCGGCCATCGTGACCACCGCTTCGCTCGGTACCGGCCGCCCGGCCGCCGCCGCCCCACTCACCAACTGCGGGCAGGCGCGCCAGGATGTCGCGATCCGCTCGAGTGTGCCGCTGCTGGACTGGTCGGAGAACTTCGGCCTCGACACCGCCGGGAACCTCTGGGTCGCGCGGGTCATGCGCGGCGAGGTACAGCGCTACGACCGCGAGGGCAGGCTGACCGCCACCGTCGCGGTCGCCGCGCCCGGCGCGGTCCGGCTCGGCCCCGACGGGCTGCTCTATGTCGTCACCGGCAATTCGCCGCTGGCGGGCTCGGGTGGGATCGTCCGCTTCGACCCGATGGCGGCCGACCCGGTGCCCGCCCCCTTCGCCACCGGCTTCCCGCAGCCCAACGGCGCCGCGTTCGACGCCGACGGCAACCTCTACGTGACGACCGCCAACGGCCTGCACCGGCTACGCCGCGACGGCAGCGAGGACATGGACTGGTGGGCCCGCGTGAAGGTAGAAGGCTCCAACGGCGTTGTGGTAGCCGGTGATTCGGTCTACGTCACCGCCAACTTCGTCGCCACCGACGGCGCGCCCGTAGGCCGGGTGCTTCGCCTGTCCCGCACGAACCCGGCCGACAGCACCACCGTCGCCGACCTGACCTCGTTCGGCACCCTGCCCGATTTCGTCGACGACCTGGTCGTCCGGGACGGCGCACTGTACGTCACCACCCTGGCCGGTCACCTGGTCCGCGTCGACCCGAAGTCGGGCGCCGCGTGCACCGTCGTCTCGACGCAGCCGTTGACCGCGGTCGTCGCCGACCCCGCCGACTCGTCGGCCCTGCTGGCCGGATCCGAGGAAGGTACCGTCCTGCGCATCCGCCCGATCGCCTAGCCCGATCCAGGTGTCGCCTGCGCGGTAGATCCGAACAGAAGCCACCGGACGAGGTCGTGGAATCAGCCGTCGACAGTGAGCGCCGACGGCGGGTTGGCCGGGGCGGGCGCGGGCTGCGGTGCTTGGGCGGGCGCGGGAGCCGGTGCCGGAGCGGCGGTTTCCGGTGCCGGAGCCCCGCCCGAGCCGGGGCTGGTGGCCTGGGGTGCGGGCGCGGGCGCGGCGGGCGCTTCGGTGGCCTGGACCGGCAGGTCGGGGACGACGAAAGTGCCGACGGTCGGGGTCATCACGCAGCGGGCGCCCGGGTAGTCGATCGTGCCCCACATCGAGGCGATCACGGTGCCTGCGCCGCTGTGCACGGTCTTCGACAGCGACGGCAGCTGGAATTCGGTCTGGTCGTCGAGCGCGACGATGCCGCTCTGTCCGGTGTTCACGTTCAGCCAGGCCACGCTCAGGCCCGAGGACAGCGCGAAACCGGTGTGCCGCGGGCTGGCGCTGAACCGGATGTCACCGGGCGCCATGCTGGTCTCGGTGCGCGGGCCCGGCCCCTCGAAGGTGGCGGCGGCGATGATCGTGGTGATCGGGCCGTTGCTGCCGCAGCCGAATGTCGGCGCCGCGTAGGAGAACGGGATGAACTGTGCCGAGATGTCGCGCAGCGTGTCGGCGCCGACCAGCGTGGTGAAGCTGTCCAGCGCGCCGACGCCCGCCTTCGCCGAGATGTCCTCACCGGCGAGGTGGGTCAGGTGGCCGATGCCGTCCTCGACCGGGGTGGGGGCCGCACTCGCAGTCGTGGCCAGCAGTGCCAGCGCGCCGATGCTCGCCGCGGTGACCGTCGCTGCCCTGCCTGCGATGGATCTGCCGTTCACCCGTAACTCCTCGGTGGATGCTCGTCACCGGTTCCCCGGCTCGTCTGGCAACGTACCAGGTCGCCGACCGGGTCGCCGAGCCACCGGCGAGGGTGCGGCCGCGAGGGCTGAGCGTGGGCAAGTGTGATGTAGTCGACACTGGCGTTTACTCAGGGGTAGGTTTTTCTCGACGGCTACCGACCCACGCTGGGAGACCCGGATGAAGTTAGCCCTTTCCTCTGACGAGGTCGCCTTCCGCGACGAGCTCCGGCATTTCTACAAGACCGAGATCCCGGTCGAAATCCGCGACCGCGTCAAATACGGCCACGAGCTGTCCCGCGACGACATCGTCACCGCGAACAAGATCCTCAACGACCACGGCCTCGCCGTGCCCAACTGGCCGGTGGCCTGGGGCGGCAAGGACTGGACGCCGATGCAGCGCCACCTGTGGCTCGACGAGATGCAGCTGGCCTCGGTGCCCGAGCCGCTCACCTTCAACGCCTCGATGGTCGGGCCGGTCATCGCCCAGTTCGGTTCCGAGGAACTCAAGCAGCGCTTCCTCCCGCCGACCGCGGCGCTCGACATCTGGTGGTGCCAGGGCTTCTCCGAACCCGACGCCGGCTCCGACCTCGCCTCGCTGCGCACCACCGCGGTCCGCGACGGCGACTCCTACATCGTCAACGGCCAGAAGATCTGGACCACGCTCGGCCAGTACGCCGACTGGATCTTCTGCCTCGTTCGCACCGATCCGAGCGCGCCGAAGAAGCAGGCCGGCATCTCCTTCCTGCTGTTCGACGTGAAGTCGCCCGGCGTCACCATGCGCCCGATCAAGCTGATCGACGGCAGCTACGAGGTCAACGAGGTCTTCTTCGAGAACGTCCGGGTGCCCGCCGATCAGCTGGTCGGCGAGGAGAACCAGGGCTGGACCTACGCCAAGTTCCTGCTCGGCAACGAGCGCACCTCGATCACCGGCGTCGGCAAGACCAAGGTCAAGATCGGGCTCGCGAAAGACTATGCGCGCCAGACCAGGACCGGCCACGGGACGCTGCTGGAGGACCCGGTGTTCGCGGCCCGCGTCGCCGAGCTGGAGAACGAGCTGCTCGCGCTGGAACTCACCCAGCTGCGGGTGGTCTCCAATTCCGCCGACGGCAAGCCGAACCCGGCCTCCTCGGTGCTGAAGCTGCGCGGCTCCGAGCTGCAGCAGCAGGCCACCGAACTGCTGCTCGAGATCGCGGGCGCCGACGCGCTCCCGGTCGACGCCGACGGCATCGCCTCGCCCGCCTGGGCCCAGCACACCGGGCCCAGCTATCTGAACTACCGCAAGGTCACCATCTACGGAGGCTCGAGCGAGGTCCAGCGCTCGATCATTTCCTCCACGATCCTCGGATTGTGAGGCGCTGACATGGATCTCGAACTCACCGACGAACAGACGATGCTGCGCGACACCGTGCGCGAACTGCTGCACCGGTTCTACGACGGCGAAGCCCTCGCCAAGGTCGGCGAGACCGACCCCGGCTGGAACCGCACGGTCTGGAAGCAGCTGGCCGAGCTGGGCGTGCTCGGCCTGACCATCGACGAGGACGACGGCGGCGTCGGCGCCGGCCCGGTCGAGGCGATGCTGGTGCAGGAGGAGCTCGGTCGCGCGCTCGCCCCGGAACCGGTGCTCGACGCGGTCGTGATCCCGGCCGAGCTGCTGAAACTGACCGGCAGCGCCGAACAGCGCGGCCGCCTGCTGCCCGCGCTGGCGGCGGGGGAGAAGCTGCTGGCGTTCGCGCACGCCGAGCCCGGCCTGCGCTGGCCGTCGACCGAGATCACCACGGCCGCCACCGCACAGGGCGACGGGTACGCGCTGACCGGCGTCAAGAACCCGGTGCTGCGGGGTGACTGTGCCGACGAACTGATCGTCAGCGCCGTGCTGCCCGGCGGCGGGACCGGCCTGTTCCTGGTCGACCCGACGGGGTCCGGGGTGACCAAACGCGCCTACCGGACCTTCGACGGCAGGCGCGGCGCGCAGTTCGACTTCGACGGCGCCCCCGGCGAACTGCTGGGCGACACCGTCGACGCCGCCGAGCAGATCGCGCTGGCCCAGGGGTACGCGCAGGCGGCGCTGTGCGCGGAGTCGGTGGGGGCGATGGAGATCGCGCTGACCCTGACCACCGACTACCTCAAGACCCGCAAGCAGTTCGGCGTCACGCTGTCGAAGTTCCAGACGCTGACCCAGCGCGCCTCGGACTGCTACGTCTCGCTCGAACTGGCCCGCAGCATCAGCCTGTTCGCGACGGCGGCGCTGGCCGACGGCGGCAACGATCCGGTGGTGGCCTCGCGGGCGCGGCTACAGGTCGGACGCTCCGCCGAGCACATCGGGCGCGAGGCGATCCAGATGCACGGCGGCATCGGCGTCACCGCGGAATATCCGGTGAGCCACTACGTCGCCCGGCTGACCGCGATCGGGCAGACACTCGGCGGCGCGCTGGAACACCGGCGGGTGCTGGCCGACCGCGTCGGCAGTTACGACCTGCCGGAGCTGTAGGACGGATCGGTGATGGTGCGTGCCCCGGCCGGGGTGCGCACCATCGCTGTGTCAGTCCTCGTCGTCGGTGGTCGTCGGCTCGGTGGTCGCGCCCGGCGTCGGGGTGGCGCCGGTGTCGGCCGGGGTGGCGATCGCCGGGGTGGTGTGGTCGTGTTCGTGCGTCGTCGGATAGTCCGGCTCGGTGGTCTCCTCGACCGGGGGAGTGGTCCGCGGCGGAGAGGTGCGCGTCGGCACCGGCCGGGTGGTGCTGCGCGGCGCGGTCGTCGTCGACTGATCCTCGGCGGTGGTCGCGGGCGGACGCGACTCGGTGGTCGCCTCCGCGGGCTGGGACTCCGTCGTCGTCTCGCCCTCGGGCGGCGGTTCCGACGGTGAGGTCTCGGTCGAGCTGAGGCTGAACGGTTTCCGCGGCGACATGTACGGCGCGATCCGCCAGCTGGGGGAGGGCGGGATCGAGATCCGTACGGTCGTCGAGGAGGTCTCCTCGGCGATCCGGCTCGGTGCGGCGGCCAGATTCGCGTTCAGCGGTGGCGGCGGAACGTAGACGTCCTGCTGCCCGACACCACACGCACCGATGACGATCAGTCCGAGCGACACCGCGCCAACAGCGATTGCCGGACCTACGAGCTTGGTCGGGCTGTCATCCATCGCGTGCACTCCTCGTCGGCTTCGAGTCGCCTCACAGTAGTGCAGGACCGGCGATTCGGCAGTACGGGTCCGGTGAATCAGTAGTTTTTAAACATTTGTGATTCAGATATCGGATTGATTTCGTCAGCGTGTCGCGGGGACGTGTCGCGCGCGATCGGCGTCGCCGGGTCGTAGCGTGTGTGAGCGAAGTTACGCATGAGACGCCCGGAACGACACTGCTGACGCGCGAGGGTTGCGCGACGAAAGAATCTGATCGGCGTCATCGAGGAGAAACTGATGGGAGCTTATTCGACACCCCGGCTGAAACCCGCGGCGGCGAACGGTGATTCGTCCGCGGCGGCAAATCTTCAGCACGCACTGTCGAACCCGCCGGGTAATCGCGCTGGCGCGGTCACCGCACGGGTCATGGGCTGGTTGTTCTTCGTCGGCGGTCTCGTCGGCGCCGGGCTCGGCATCGCCGGCCTGCATGTGGAGATCACCGTCGCCGGCCTGATCCTGGCCTGCACAGCGGGTCTCATCCTGCTGAAGCTGCGCACCGACCGGGACGTGCTCGAGAAGGACTGAGCAGCAGCCGAATTCAGGTGCGATCGGCCCGTCTGGGGCCTACCGTCGATGCTGTGCGTATCGACATCACCGGCGACGCCGCCCGCTTCCTGGCCGAGGCCGAGAAATTTCTGCGTCAAGACCCCTTGCGGCATACGGTGATCGCCACCGCCGTCGCCAACGAACTCGGCGGCCGGGCGGGCGGCGCGATGACCCGATTCCTGACGGTGCGCGACGACGCGGGTCAGGTCGTCGGCGTCGCCACCAGTGCCTTCGGCGGCAGGGTCTACCTCGGCGAGTTGCCATCGCACAGCATCTCGGCCGTGGCCGATGCCTTCTCGGCGGAGCAGGCCCCGCCGACCAGCGTCGAAGGCGTCGGGGCCGACGCGGCTGCCTTCGCCGGGTACTGGTCGCGGGAGACGGGCGGGACCAACGCGGAATCGTTCTCGGCCCGCCTGTTCCGGCTCGCGACCCTGTCCGTTCCCGAGGCCGTCGGCAAGCCGCGTCCGGCCACCGAGGACGATCTCGGCGTCTGCCGGGCCTTCATCGAGGCCTTCTGTGCCGAGATCGGTGAACCGCGGCCGTTCGACGAGGAGGCCGCGCGGCGGCGGATCGACGCCGGGTTCTGGTGGCTGTGGGAGCACGACGGGGCGCCCGCCGCCTTCGTCGGCCGCAACGTCGAGGTACTCGGCTGGGCCAGAATCGGGCCGGTCTACACGCCTCCGCAACTGCGTGGCAATGGCTTTGCCAGTGCGCTGACCGCCGCGGTTTCCGGGGTCGTGCGGGCCGAGGGCGCCGGCGTCTGCCTGTTCACCGATCTGGCCAATCCGACGTCGAACAAGATCTACCAGGCGATCGGATACGAGCCGGTGCGCGACTTCGTGAACTACACGCTGACCGCCGCGGGCTAGGTCAGCGGCGCGGTGTGCCACCAGTCGAGCATCTGCGCCTCGTCGGCGATGAACCCGCGGCTGTACATGAGCATGGCCGCGCGGTCCGGGTCGGCGTCGAACCGGGTGACCATGCGCGGCGACTTCGGCTGGCTGTCGTGCAGAACGAAGTTCGTATAGGCGTGACCGGTGTGCGTCGTTGCCCGGACATCGTGGGCGGGCAGCGCGGCGACGGCCTGCTGTGCCTGGTCGGCGGACGGGTAGAGGAAGAACTCGTAGATCGCCTTGTTGCCGCCGCCGAAGCAGTGCCACATGACCACCCAATCGCCCATGTCGGCGTCGGTGGTGTCGCGGCTCGCGGTGGCCCGGTCGTAGGCGAAGCAGCCCGCATTGCCCAGGCCCGAACCCGCGTGGACCAGATTGCTCGCGGAGGTCTGCGGCAGCATGCGCGGGAACTGCTCGCTGAGCCGCGCGGCGTTCGCCCCGATGACCTTGCGGTCGCTGGTCGTCGGCGCGGGGCTCGATGTCGTGCGCTGGGCGACGGAAGTGGCTGTGTGCGACGCGGACTCGGTCGTGGTCGAGACGCCCGACGACGATGCGGTGCCCTCCGGGCCGGTCAGCGCACCCACGATCAACCAGGCGATCAGCCCGAGCAAGGTGATCGTGGCGACCCAACTCACCGGTGACGCCTGCCAGCGGGAGCCCCGTTTCGGACCGAGATAGTCCTCGGCCACCTTCGACCGCCCGTCGTCGCCACGCGGCGTCGAGGCGTCGCGCGGCCGCTCGGCCCGAACATTCGGCGCGGGACGATGCGGCGAGGAACCGGCTTGCCACGATCCGTGCTGTGCCCCGGCACCCGGCCATGAGGGCTGTTGGGCGCCCCCCGGCCACCCCGCCTGCTGCGCGCCTGGCGACGAAGACTGCTGGAAACCGGGCGACGAAGGCTGCTGACCGACTGGCCATGAAGGCTGTTGTATGCCAGGTGATGAGGGCTGTTGCGCGCCGGGCCATGAAGGCTGTTGCATGCCAGGTGATGAGGGCTGTTGCGCGCCGGGCCATGAAGGCTGTTGCATGCCGGGCGATGAGGGCTGTTGCGCGCCGGGCCACGACGCCTGCGGCATGCCGGGCGATGACGGCTGTTGCACGCCAGGCGACGACGGCTGCTGAGCGCCTGGCCACGAAGGTTGTTGCGCGCCGGGCCACGATGCCTGCGGCAGCCCGGGCGATGACGGCTGCTGGGCGTCCTGCCACGACGGGGTACCGGTAGCGGGCGACGCGTTCGGTGTGGACGCCGCATCCGAACCGGGGAACGGCGTCATCCCGGCGACCGGGTATCCAGGCGCCGGCGTGTAGGGCGAGTTCGGTGGATATGTCCTGGTCTGCGCAGACGTCGGGAACGATTGTCTCGCCGTCGGGTCGGTCAGTGCCTGACCTGCGGCCGCGGCAAACTCGGCGCACGAGCCGAACCGCTCGTCCGGCCGCTTGGCCATGCCGCGGGAGATCACCGCGTCCAGCGCGGGCGGGAGATCGGACCGCAGCGAGCTCGCACGCGGGGGTGGCTGCTGGAGATGGCCCTGGATCACCGCGACCGGGTTGCCCGCCTCGAACGGGGTGGTGCCGGTGAGCAGCCGGAACAGCGTGCAGGCCAACGAGTACTGGTCGGCGCGGCCGTCCAGCGCGATTCCCGACAGCTGCTCCGGGGAGGCGAAAGCGAGGGTGGCGGTGAAGGTTCCGGTCTGGGTGAGTTTGGCGGCGTTGTCGTTGTGCAGGCGGGCGATGCCGAAATCGGTGAGGTAGACGCGTTCGCCGCCGTCGACCGGCTCGAGCAGGATGTTGGCCGGTTTCACGTCGCGGTGCAGCACGCCCCTGCTGTGCGCGAAGTCCAGTGCCGCCGCGGTCTCGGCGACGATGCGCACCGCCCGCGCGGCATCGACGGGGGCCGAGAGCGAGGCCGCGTCGGCGCCGTCGATGTAGCGCATCGAGATCCACAGCTGGTCGTCCTCGACGCCGCGGTCGTACACGGTGACGATGTTCGGATGCTCGAGCTGCGCGACCAGGTCCGCCTCGCGTTCGAACCTGGCCCTGATCTCGGTGTCGAAGAACAGTTCCCGGTTCAGCAGCTTCATCGCGGTGCGCCGGGGCAGCCGCGGATGACGCGCCAGGTACACCGAGCCCATGCCGCCGCGGCCGAGCAGCCGCTCGATGGTGTACCCGGCGAAAACGCCGCCCTCGTCGATCATTCGCTCAGTTCAGCGGTGCCGAGCGCCACCAGCGCAGCACCTCGTCGGCCGTGCCGTAGGCGTCGGTGAACATCAGGAACTGGGCGCGATCGGGGTCGCCGGTGAACTGGGTGATGATCTTGTTCCCGTTGTCGGTGTACTTGTAGTTGGTGTACTGCTTGCCGCCGTTGGTGTCGACCGACTTGGTGTTGGTCGGCAGCCCGTCGATCACGGCCTGCACGTCGGCCGCCGAGTTGTAGACGTAGATCCGGTAGAACGGATCGTTGCCGCCGCTGCCGCCACCGTCGTAGCAGCGCCACTGCCAGACCCACGCGCCGAAGTCGGGGTCGCCGTCGTTGGGCGAGGGGGTGTAGCCGGTGTCGGTCTCCCAGCAGGACGCGCCGTTGTAGCCGGTGTCGCCGTCGGTGTCGGCGGGCACCATCTGGGCGAACTCGGCGCTGATGGCGTCGGCGTCCGGGGTGACGTGCTTGCCCGCCGCGACCGAAGTCGTCGTGGTGGTGGAGCCGCCGGAATCGTCGCCGCTGACCGCGACCCCGATGCCGATCAGCAGCGCGAGCACCACGACGACGGCGACGACGATGCCGACGATCAGGCCGGTGTTCGACTTCGACGGCGGTCGCGGACCCTGCGGATACTGGCCGAAACCCCCGCCCGTCGGCGGACGCGGCGGGGCAGGCGGCGCCGGATACTGCGGCCGGGACTGCTGGTTGTACGGATTCTGTGTCGCCGCACCACCGGTCAGCGGCGACGCCTGGTTGGCCATCGGTCCGCCGGTCATCGGGCCTTGTGCCGCGGTGCCCATGGCGCCGCCGGTCATCGGCCCGTGGCCCACGGTGCCCATCGGCCCGCCGGTCATCGGACCCTGCGTCGCGGTGCCCATCGGCCCGCCCGTCATCGGGCCTTGCGCGGCAAGGGGATACGGCGACCCGGTCTGCGGGATCGCACCGCCGGTGGTCGGACGCGGACCACCGGTCACCGGGATCGCACCGCCCGTGGTCGGACGCTGTCCGACGATCGGCATGGCGGGGGCGCTCGGGTTGTTCAGAGCGGCGATCGCGGCGTTCGCGAAATCCGAGCAGGAGTCGAAACGGTCGTCCGGCCGCTTGGCCATGGCCTTGGCCAGCACCGCGTCGAGTGCATAGGACAGGCCGGGCCGCGCGCTGCTCAGCGGCGGCGGCGGTTGCTGCAGATGACCCTGGATGACCGCGGCGGGATTGGTCGCCGTGAACGGCCCCGACCCGGTGAACAGCCAGAACAGGGTGCAGGCCAGCGAGTACTGATCGGAGCGGTGATCCAGCGAGGCACCGGTGAGCTGTTCGGGGGAGGCGTAGGCCAGGGTCGCGGTGAAGGTGCCGGTCTGGGTGAGATGACCGGTGTCGTCACGCAATCGGGCGATGCCGAAGTCGGTGAGATAGACCCGTTCACCGCGGCCCGCGCCGGAACGCGCGAGCAGGATGTTGGCGGGCTTCACATCGCGGTGCAGCACACCCATGCCGTGTGCGTAGTCGAGCGCGTCGGCGGTTTCCTTCACGATCTGCAGCGCGCGAGCGGGCGGCAGCGTCTGCGGGTCCACCGAGGCGGCGTCGATACCGTCGATGAACTGCATGGAGATCCACAGCTGTTCGTCGTCGAGACCGCGGTCGTAGACGGTGACGATGTTCGGGTGATCCAGGCGCGAGACCAGATCCGCCTCCCGTTCGAACCGCGCCCGCACCTCCTGATCGAAGAACATCTCGCGATTGAGCAACTTCAGCGCGGTCATGCGCGGTAGACGAGGGTGCTTGGCGAGGTAGACCGAACCCATGCCACCACGGCCGAGCTGCCGTTCGATGACGTAGCCGGCGAAGACATCTCCGTTGGCCAGCATGTCTGCTCCACTTCCCGCCGTGCGCCGGGACCCACCAGCACACACGCGTACAGCAAGAAAGCCGCGGCCGGGTGGCCCGCCACGGGAAAATCAACGAAACCTTAGCAGCAGCCGACCGGGTGGACAGTTGCTCGTATAGCGACCGTCCAGCCCGCACCGATCACGGTGGCCGCCTCGGCTGCGGCGGCACGATATAGCCGGGATGGTTACGGCCGCCGGGGAAGTCGATGGTGCCCGGCCGCTGCGTCCCGCGCCGCGGCGGAATCGCACTCGCCGGCGGCCGCGGTACGTGCTGATGCGGCTGGGCCGGGGTGGTCGGCTGCGCCTGCTGATGCGGCTGCGGCGGCGTCGCCGGTCGCGCCTGCCGATACGGCTGCGGCGGCGTGGCCGGTCGCGAATAGTGCTGCTGCGGATACGGTTCGCGCGCTCGCAGCACCACGCCGGTCGCCGTCGGCTGCTGGTGGTGATGCCACGGGCCGGGGACCGCGAACAGCGCGGCCTTGGCGGCCAGGGCGAATTCCGTGCAGCTGGCGTAGCGCGCCTCCGGCTGCTTGGCGGTGGCCCTGGCCAGCACGGTCTCCAGGGTCGGCGGCAGGTCGGGGCGCAGGCTGCGCAGCGGCGGCACCGGCTTGCTCAGGTGCGCCTGGATCACCGCGGCCGGGTTGGGACCGGGGAACGGCACCGAGCCGGTGAGCATCCAGAACAGGGTGCAGGCCAGCGAGTACTGGTCGGCACGGTGATCGAGCGGAGCGCCGGCGATGTGTTCGGGGGCGGCGTAGGCCAGGGTGGCGGTGATCGTGCCCGCCGAGGACAGCGTCGTCTCGCTGTCGCGCACGGCCGCGATCCCGAAGTCGGTGAGCACCACCCGTTCCGGGCGCCCGATCGGCGGCTTCGCGAGCAGGATGTTGGCCGGTTTCACGTCGCGGTGCAGGACGCCGCCCGCGTGCGCGAAATCCAGGGCGGTCGCGGTCTCGGCGACGATCTGCACCGCCCGGTCCGGGGTGAGCACGTTGACATCGGCGGTCGCGACATCGGTGCCCGCCACGAACTGCATGGAGATCCACAGCTGGTCGTCGTCGTTGCCGCGGTCGTAGACGTTGACGATGTTGGGATGCTCGAGCTGGGCGACCAGGTCGGCCTCGCGCTCGAACCGGCGGCGGCTCTCGTCGTCGGCGGACAGCTCGTGGCTGAGCAGCTTCAGCGCGGTGAGCCGGGGCAACCGGGGATGCCGGGCCAGATAGACCACGCCCATCCCGCCGTAACCGAGCACGCGCCGGATCGTGTACCCGGCGAACACGTCGCCTTTGCGCAACACCGCGAAGTCACCCCCTCCAGGGCAGAAGCACCCGTCCGAATTCTACCGATGTATCTCCTGATGCCCGCCGAGTGCAACATCGCCGATCATGTCGGTGCCGCGGATTAGGGTGACATCATGCGCATTGGAGCACACGTTCGCGACGAGAGCGATCCGATCGGCTTCGGTGAGAAGCTCGGCGCCGAGGTCATCCAGCTGTTCGTGGTCGATCCGCAGAGCTGGGACAAACCGCAGCCCCATCCCAAGGCCGCCGAAATCCTGGCCAGTCCGATCGATGTCGTCGTGCACTCGTCGTATCAGATCAATGTGGCCAGCCTGAACAACCGGCTGCGGATGCCCTCGCGCAACGCCGTGGCCCAGCAGGCGAAGGCCGCCGCCGAGCTCGGCGCGTTCGGCCTGGTCGTGCACGGCGGGCACGTGCGCTCCGACGCCGAGCTCGACACCGGAATCGATAACTGGCGCAAGCTGTTCGAACGCCAGCAGGACAAGGGCGGATTCGCCGTGCCGATCCTGATCGAGAACACCGCGGGCGGCAATCACGCGATGGCCAGGCACTTCGATTCGATCGCCCGGCTCTGGGACGCGGTCGGCGACTACGGCGCCGGCTTCTGTCTCGACACCTGCCACGCCTGGGCGGGCGGCGAGGAACTGGTCGGCGTCGTCGAGCGGATCAAGGCGATCACCGGCCGGATCGACCTGGTGCATCTGAACTCCTCGCGCGACGAATTCGATTCCGGCGCCGACCGGCACGCCAATTTCGCCGACGGCACCATCGACCCGCAGCTGCTGGCCGAGGTCTGCCGGACGGCGGGGGCACCGGTCATCCTGGAGACGCCCGTCGACGGTGTCGCCGAAGACCTCGCCTACCTGCGGGAGAACCTCGGCTGAGGCCTTCCGATCACCCGGAGGGAAAACCTGTCAGTCGAACGGGATTCGCGGTGTGCTTGATGCATATCAACCGATCCACAACGACAGAGGTGATCCCCATGACGGTCGACCACGCCACCCCAGCCACCGTGACGGTGACCAAGCTCGGCGCCCACATCGGCGCCCAGGTAGACGGGGTCCGTCTCGGTGGTGACCTCGACGCGGCGACCGTCGCGACGATTCGTCGTGCGCTCACTGAGCACAAGGTCATCTTCTTCCGCGGTCAGCAGCACCTCACCGAGGACGGCCAGCACGAGTTCGCGCAGCTGCTCGGCAGCCCGACCACACCGCACCCGACGGTGAAGTCGCAGGGCGTCAAGAGCCTGGCGATCGATTCCGAGAACGGCCGCGCCAACTCCTGGCACACCGATGTCACCTTCGTCGACCGCATCCCGAAGGCGTCGATCCTGCGCGCCGAGTACCTGCCGACCTACGGCGGCTCGACCACCTGGGCCTCCACCGTCGCCGCGTACAACTCGCTGCCCGAACCGCTCAAGGCCCTCGCCGAGAATCTGCGCGCGGTGCACACCAACGTCTACGACTACGCCGCCCGCACTGTCGAGCCGCTGCGCCCGAAGTCCGAGGAGTACCGCGCGGAGTTCCAGTCCACCTACTACGAGACCGAGCACCCGGTGGTGCGCGTGCACCCCGAGACCGGCGAGCGCGCGCTGCTGCTCGGCCACTTCGTGAAGAACTTCGTCGGCCTGTCCACCAGCGAGTCGCAGGCGCTGTTCCGCCTGTTCCAGGACCGCGTCACCCGCCTGGAGAACACCACCCGCTGGACCTGGGCCGACGGCGACGTCGCCATCTGGGACAACCGCGCCACCCAGCACTACGCGATCGACGACTACGACAACCAGCCCCGCCGCCTGACCCGCATCACCCTCGCCGGCGACATCCCGATCGGCGTCGACGGCACGCCGAGCACCGTCATCGAGGGCGACGCCGAGCACTACTCGATCGTGGAGGAAGTGGAACTCCTGGCCAGCTGAAATTCCGCTTCGGCGCCGGGTGCGCATGTGCCCGGCGCCGGTCCGCGCGGCACTGCGATACTGCCCCTATGAGTATTCGGCCGCTGGACGGTGTTCGCGTCCTGGAACTCGGTAACTATGTTGCCGCTCCCACTGCCGGACGTATTCTGGGCGACTTCGGCGCCGAGGTGATCAAGGTGGAACGCCCAGGTACGGGCGACGAGTTACGCAATTGGCGGCTCTATGGTGGCGACACCTCCATGCTGTATCGCACCGTGAACCGCAACAAGAAGTCGATCGTGCTCGACCTGCGCACCGAGGCGGGTCGCACGGTCGTGCTCGATCTGCTGCGGCACTGCGATGTGCTGCTGGAGAACTTCCGGCCCGGCATGCTGGAGAAATGGGGTCTCGGCCCCGAGGTGCTCGAGGAGGTGAACCCGAAGCTGGTCATCACCCGCATCTCCGCCTATGGCCAGACCGGCCCGATGGCCGCGCGTCCGGGTTTCGCGGCGGTCGCCGAGGCCGTCGGCGGTCTGCGTGAGCTCGTCGGCGATCCGGACCGCCCACCGGTGCGGGTGGGAGTCTCGATCGGTGACTCGATCGCGGGCATCTACGCCGCCTTCGGCACCGTGATGGCGTTGTTCCAGCGCGAGCGCGTGTCCGGTCAGGTGCCGCAGAGGGAACGGATCATCGACGTCGCGCTCAACGAGTCGATCCTGTCGGTGATGGAATCGCTGGTCCCCGACCACCTCGCCTACGGCATCAACCGGGAGCGGGTCGGCGGCCGCATGGAGGGCATCGCCCCGAGCAACGCCTACCCGACCAGCGACGGCTACAGCATCATCATCGGCGGCAACGGCGATGCCATCTTCCAGCGCTACATGCAGGTCATCGGCCGTCCCGATCTGGCGGCCGACCCGGAGCTGGCCGACAACGCGGGCCGCTGGCGCAATCGGGAACGACTCGACGCGTCCATCGCCGAATGGTCGATTCAGCGCACCCGCGACGAGGCACTGAAATTGCTCGACGACGCGGCCATCCCGTGTGGCCCGATCTACACCGCCGCCGACATCGTGGCCGACGAGCAGTACCGCGCACGCAATATGATCCAGTCGTTCCCCGTCGACGTGGGCGAGCCCGAACCCAAGCAGGTGGGGTTCGCCGGCATCGTCCCGGTGATCGGGGGACAGTCGCTGCCGATCCGCAATGTCGGCCCCGACCTCGGCGAGCACACCAGAGAAGTGCTCGGCGGGCTGCTCGGGATGAGCGAGGATCAGATCGACGCGCTGGAGGCATCGTGAGCAGGCGAGTACACGGCAGACGCCGCCCACCGGTGCGCAGCAAGTGGGAACAGCGCGGGCCGGGCCATGTGCGCCCGACCGTGCATCCGACGCCGGCCAGCGTCGGCGACAAACCGTGCGGCGGCGTGATGTGCGTGCCCGCCCAGGAACCGGACCAGCGGTGATGACCGCCCCGCTGCTGCGGGATGTGACCCTGCGCGACGGCTTGCAGCTCACCGGCAAGGTGCTGCCCACCGAGCAGAAGATCGATGTCGTCCGGCGGCTGCTGGCCGCTGGTGTGCCCGCGCTGGAGATCGGCTCGATGGCCCGGCCGGATCTGGTGCCGCCGATGGCCAACTCGCTCGAGCTGATCGCGGCGCTCACCCCGGACGAGCTGGCGAAATGCTGGGTCTGGGTGGCCACACCGCGGCACATCGAGAAGGCCGCCGCCGCAGGCGCGCGCAACTTCCAGTACTGCTTCTCGGTCTCCGACAGCCACAACAAGGCCAATATCGGCCGCGACACCGAGGCTTCGGTGGCGGCCATGCCCGACGCGATCCGCCTCGCCGAGGAGGCGGGCGGCGAGATCCAGCTCTGCCTGGCCACCAGCTTCACCTGCCCGTTCGAAGGCCAGGTCGACCCCGCGCGAGTGCTGGCCATCGCCAACGATCCGCGCACCGACGGCGCCGCCGACATCGTGCTGGCCGACACCCTCGGCCAGGCCCACCCCGGCCAGGTGAGCGCGCTGGTCTCGGCGGTCCGCGACCGCTCACCGTCGCGCCGCATCGTCTTCCACGGCCACGACACCTGGGGCATGGGCGTGGCCAACACCCTCGCCGCCGTCACGGCGGGCGCGACGATGGTCGACGGCGCCCTCGGCGGCCTCGGCGGCTGCCCCTTCGCCCCCGGCGCCAGCGGCAACACCGCCTCCGAGGACATCCTCTTCGCGACCCGCCCCGGCTGGTTCACCCCGGCGGCCCTGGCGAGCCTGGTCGGCCTCACCGAGGAGCTGCTCGCCGACCTCGGCGAACCCAACCGTTCCCGCACCGCGGAAGGCGCGCGCTCGAAGGCCGAGGCCTTCGACTGGGTCATCAGTTAGGTATCGGGGGGATTCCGGATGGCGCGCTGACCGGTCGGCAGACAGACTGGACATCATGACTTCGCACGCCATGGGCACCGAGGCCGTCGACGCGGCGGCCGCCACCGAGATCGCGGCCGCCGCGCAAGACCTGGTCAAGTTGTATGGATCGGGAGACACACAGGTCAAGGCCTTGGACGGGGTGTCGGCTGACTTCGCGAAGGGCGAGTTCACCGCGATCATGGGCCCCTCCGGCTCGGGCAAGTCGACGCTGATGCACTGCCTGGCCGGGCTCGACAGCGCCAGCGAGGGCCATGTCCGCATCGGCGAGACCGCGCTGACCGGGCTGTCCGACAAGCAGATGACCGCGCTGCGCCGCGACCGGATCGGGTTCGTCTTCCAAGCGTTCAACCTGGTGCCGACGCTGACCGCGCTGGAGAACATCACCCTCCCGCTCGACATCGCGGGCCGCAAGGTCGACCAGGAATGGCTCGACACCGTCGTCAAGCGCCTCGGCCTCGGCGACCGCCTCGAGCACCGGCCCTCCGAGCTGTCCGGCGGCCAGCAGCAGCGCGTCGCGTGCGCTCGCGCCCTGGTCGGCAAGCCGGAGATCATCTTCGGCGACGAGCCGACCGGCAACCTGGACTCGCACTCCTCCGGTGAGGTGCTGGCGATCCTGCGCGCCTCGGTCGACGAGTTCGGGCAGACCGTCGTGATCGTCACCCACGACCCGCGCGCGGCCGCCTACGCCGACCGCGTCGTGTTCCTCGCCGACGGTCGCATCGTCGACGAGCTGCGCGATCCGACCCAGGATTCCATCCTCGACCGGATGAAGGCGCTGGAGACCCGATGAGCACAGCATCGCGAAGCGATTCGGTGAGGGGCGGAGGTCGGGTGACGGGTAGGGCCAACCCGATGCGCAAGGTCGCTTTGCGCAATCTCGCCGCGCACAAGGTGCGACTGGCGTTGACGCTGCTGTCGGTGGTGCTGGGCACCGCCTTCATCTCCGGCTCGTTCGTCTTCACCGACACCTTGCAGCGCACCTTCGACGGCATCTTCGAAGGCCAGGCCCAGGGTGTCGACGTGCGTGTCGGCCCCAAGGACCGGCAGTCGCTGGGCGTACCGACCAATATCGTGGACGCGCTGGCCAAGACCGAGGGCGTCGACCGCGTCGCCCCGGCCATGAACGGCCCGGTGGTGCTGCTCGAACCCGACGGCAAGAAGGCCGTGCAGACCGGTGGCGCACCGAGTTTCGGCCTGTCCTACCTGCCGCCGGACAAGTCGGTCGAAGAGCCGAACACGTTCGTCGCGGGTGCGCCGCCCGCCCAGCCGGGCGAGATCGCGCTCAACACCAGCGGCGCGGAGAAGGCCGGGCTGCGGGTCGGCGACAAGACCAAGGTGCTCATCCCGGCCAAGGGTGACCCGTTCGAGGTGACCCTCTCCGGCGTCTACGAGATGCCGGGTACCGAGGGCGGCGGTGTGGTCGCGGTGATGTTCACCGAACCGCAGGCGCGCAAGCTGTTCACCGACGGCTCGCACGTCGCCTACGCCGATCTCGCGGCCGCACCGGGTGTCTCGGCCGACGAGCTGCGCGACCAGCTCGCCGCCGGCCTGCCCAACTACAAGGTGCAGAACGCCGACGAGGTCCGCGAGGACATGAAGAAGGAGGTCTCGGAGGCGCTCACCTTCATCAACTACTTCCTGCTCGCCTTCGGCGCGATCGCGCTGATCGTCGGCACGTTCATCATCTACAACACCTTCTCGATGATCGTGGCCCAGCGCCTGCGCGAACTGGCGTTGCTGCGGGCGATCGGCGCCAGCCGCCAGCAGGTCGGCCGGTCGGTGGTCGGTGAGGCCGTCGTGATCGGCATGATCGGCAGCGCGATCGGTCTCGCCGCGGGCATCGGGCTGGCGTTCGGGTTGTCGGCGGTGCTGAACGCCTTCGATGTCGGCCTGCCCACCGGATCCCTGACGGTGCTGCCGCGCACCGCGATCGTCGCGCTGCTCGTCGGCCTGATCGTCACTGTGGCCAGCGCCTACGCGCCTGCTCGCCGCGCCGCCAAGGTGCCGCCGGTGGAGGCGATGCGCGCCGAATTCGCCAGCGCCGGTGACTCGTTGCATGTGCGCACCGCCGTCGGTGCGGTCATGGCCGTGGCCGGTGGCGTGCTCGTGTATGTCGGCGCCCAGGGCACCGGCAAGGGCTCGGCGGTGACCGTCGGCATCGGCGCGCTCGGGTTGATTCTGGCCGTGCTGCTGGCCGCGCCCGCGCTGTCACGGCCGATGGTGCTCGTGCTCGGTGTGCTCACGAGGCCGTTCGGCGCCATCGGGCAGATGGCCCGCAACAACGCCGTGCGCAATCCGCGCCGCACCGCGGCCACCGCGTTCGCGCTCACCCTCGGGCTGATGCTGGTCTCGGCGATCGGCATCCTCGGCGCCTCGGCGAAAACCAGCGTGGGCGTGCTGATCGACAAGGGTGTGAAGGCCGAATACGTGCTCGCCGGTCCGCAGATGATCGGTGCGCCGCTCGGTGCGGTGGACGCCGTGCGCACCCAGGTGCCCGGCGTCAGCGAGGTCACCGGGATCAGGGTCGTCGCGTTCAAGGTCGGTGACGAGCAGGTCGTCGCCACCTCACCGGACGGGCCGATCGACCCGGTGATGGACATCGACCTGCTCAGTGGCGCAACCACGATCGGTGCGAACGAGGTGCTCGTCGACGAGACCGAGGCAGGCGATCGCGGCTGGAAGGTCGGCGACAAGATCACCATCACCAGCCTCGACAACAAGAAGTTCGAGCTCACCGTCGGCGGCGTCTTCGCCAACTCGCCGCTGCTCGGTGCGATGGTCGTCGACCCCGGCGTCTACGAGCAGTTGATGCCGCCGAGCCTGCGCACCAATGCCTTCGTGCTGGTGAAGGCGGAGCCAGGCACCGATCTCACCGCCATGCGGGCGAATCTGGAGAAGGCCACCGAACCGTTCGTCGTCGTGCAGGTGCAGGACCACGAGCAGTTCAAGGGCGCGCAGGGCCAGCAGATCAACACCCTGCTCGCCATCCTCTACGGCCTGCTGGCGCTGGCGGTCGTGATCGCCGTACTCGGCATCATCAACACCCTGGCCCTGTCGGTGGTCGAACGCCGCCGCGAGATCGGCATGCTCCGCGCCGTCGGCACCCAGCGATCCCAGGTGCGCCGCACGATCTACCTGGAATCCATGCTGATCGCCATCTTCGGCGCCATCGTCGGCCTCATCTTGGGCATCGCCCTCGGCGTCGGCTTCCTGCGCACCCTGCGTGACCTGGGCATCGACCAGATCACCATCCCGTGGTCGCAGTTGGTCGCCGTGCTGATCGCCTCGGGTGTGGTCGGTGTGCTGGCTGCGGTGTGGCCGGGTGTGCGCGCTGCCCGCACGCCACCGCTGGCGGCTATCGCGGATCTGTAGGAGTAGCAAGCGCTTCGGCCCCTGGCGGATGTTTCCGCCAGGGGCCGAGTGCGAGCGGCCCCGGTTACGCCGGGTAGCGGTCGTACCAGTCGTCGGTGGGATGGCCGTGGTCGTCCCGGGGTGGGGTGAGGCCGAATTCGGTGCAGTAGTCCGTGGCCAGGCGGTCCAGGACGGGGCGCGCGTCGACGGTGCGCGACCAGCGGTGAGGCAGCGCGGTGCGGCCGTAGCGGGCGCCGAGGAGGCTGCCTGCGATCGAGCCGGTGGCGTCGCTGTCGCCGGAGTGGTTGACCGACAACAGGAGTCCGGTGCGGACGATGTCGTGCGGTGCGCCGCCACGGAATTCCGCGGCGAGTAGGGCGAAGACGGCGATGGCCAGTGCTTCGGGGCCGATCCAGCCCTGGCCCAGTGACTCGACGTCTTCCGGGGTCGGGACGCGGCGTTCGCGTTCGATCCGCGCGGCCAGTGCGTTCGCGGCGTCGAGCGCGGCCGACGTTTCCTCGTGGTCGGGGTAACCCGTCAGCTCGGCCCTGGCGTGGTGCAGCGCCGTCGCGGTGTCGGAGCCACGTGTGAGCTGGTAGACCAGGGCGGCCAGGGTGCCTGCCGGTAGCCATCCACTCGGGTGTCCGTGGGTGAGTGCGGCGGCGTCGCAGCCCAACTCGAAGATCGCGCCGGTAGCTGCTCCGGTACGGTCTGCGGCGTATCCGAATCCGCACGGCGCGGCGCGCATCACCGCACCACTGCCTTTGGAGTGGTTGATCGGCTGATCGCGGGTGCCGAGCGGGTTTGTCGGCGCGCGCCGCGCCGCAGCCTGCCGCAGGGCCGTGTACACCGAATTCGCCACGCCCCGTTGCTCGGTCAGTTCGGGGTGCTTGCCGAGCGAGCTGTGCAATGCGAACGGCTGGTCGGGCAGTTCGACGACCTGTCCCCGTAGCCAGACGAGCAAGCCTTGCTGCAACAGGCCCATGGTCGCCCCGCCGATGCCCTTGGCTCTGGCGCGCACCGAACCGCGGATCAACGCCTCCACAGTGAACGCGGTCAGCTGCGTCTCCTCGGAGATACGCAGCGGGTCGGCATCCCTGACTCCCTGCGGCCCGAATTGGTCCCGGATCTGTTGCAGCGTCCTGGTTTCCACCGGTGCGCCGAGCGCGTCACCGATCGCACCGCCGATCAGACAACCATGTACCGCGTTCAACCACACCGATGCCGCGCTGGCCACGGCGTCGCTGCTCCGCCGCGGGTGTTCGAGCCGGGGCGCAGAGCCCTGCCCCGCACCGGCCTGCTTCCCGGCGCTGCGCTGACCGGAGGCTGATGTGCCGGTGTGCCTTTCCGGGTGTCGTGTGTCGATTCGCGGCCGGTGGTCTGCGGCCGCTTCGCCGCGCGCGGTCGGGTCGAGCCGCCGTGCCAGGTCGGGTTCCGCGGCCCGGCGAGCCTGCTGAGAACCGGTGCGTGACGGACTCTCTGTGCTGGTCGACGGCACGGCGCCGCCACGGATGTCGGTGCCGGATCGGTAATCCGGCGTGCGACCTGTGGCAGGTGTGGAAGGGACGGAGCTGGTCCGTGCCGGAGCCGAGGCCCCGGTGGGGAAGGAGCCGCTGGGTGGGGCCTGCGCTCGACGGGTGAGGGCTTCGGTGAAAGCGTTGGCGAAATCCGTGCAGGTGGAGAATCGTCGCGCCGGGTCCTTGGCCATCGCCTTGGCGAGGACGGCGTCGACTGCTGTGGGCAAGGTGGACCGGCGGGTGCTGGCCCGCGGGGGAACGGCGTTGATGTGACCGAGCATGACGGTCGCCGGGTTGGGCGCGTCGAACGGGCCGCTGCCGGTCAGCAACCGGAAGACGGTGCAGGCCAGGGAGTATTGATCGCCGCGACCGTCCAGCGGTGCGCTGCTGAGCTGTTCGGGGGAGGCGTAGGCGATGGTGGCGGTGAACTGGCCGGTGCGGGTCAGGCCGCCGGTGCCGTCGAGGAGTTTCGCGATGCCGAAGTCGGTGAGCAGCACCCGCTCGTCGAATCCGGCGCCGACGCCTGCGGTGCGCGAGAGCAGGATGTTGGCCGGTTTCACATCGCGGTGCAGCACGCCCTGACGGTGCGCGTAGTCCAGCGCGCTCGCCGTCTGGGTGACGATCTGCGCGATCCGCTCCACCCCGAACTGCTGGGCGGGCACCGCCGCCGCGTCGACACCGTCGACGAACTGCATGGCGATCCACAGCCGTTCCTCGTCGACGCCACGGTCGTAGACGGTGATGATGTTCGGGTGGTCGAGCTGGGCGACCAGATCGGCTTCCCGCTCGAACCTGGTCCGGATCTCGACGTCGCTGAACAGGTCACGGTGCATCAATTTCAGCGCGGTCAGCCGCGGCAGCCGCCGATCACGGGCCGCGTACACCGCACCCATCCCGCCGCGTCCCAGCTCCCGCTCGATGACGAACCCGGCGAACACCTCCCCGCGCCGCAACATCGCCTCACCCCGTTCACCGAACCCGATCGCTGTGCAGCCTAGCGAAACTCACGGTCTCACACGGCCGGAGCGTGGGTGTCGGCCCAGTGCGTGATGTCGCCCCGGTCCAGGGCGGTGGCCAGCAGGTCGGGGAATTTGTCGGGTGTACAGGCGAAGGCGGGGATGCCGAGCGCGGCCAGCGCGGCGGCGTTGTCGTGGTCGTAGGCGGGTGCGCCCTCGTCGGAGAGCGCGAGCAGGACCACCACCTGGACGCCCGCTTCCTTCATCGCATTGCACCGCCGCAGCATCTCCTCGCGGACCCCGCCCTCGTACAGATCGGAGATGAGCACGAACAGGCTGTCGGTGGGCCGGGTGATCAGCGACTGCGAGTAGGCGATGGCGCGGTTGATGTCGGTGCCGCCGCCGAGCTGGGTGCCGAACAGCACGTCGACCGGATCGCTGAGCTGTTCGGTCAGGTCGACGACCTCGGTGTCGAACACCACCAGCGACGTCTTCAGCGAGCGCATCGACGCGAGGACCGCACCGAACACCGACGCGTAGACGACACTGGCCGCCATCGACCCGGATTGGTCGATCGCCAGCACCACATCGCGCTGGATCGACTGCGCCTTGCGCCCGTAGCCGACCAGCCGTTCGGGCACCACGGTCCGGTGCTCGGGCAGATAGTTGGCCAGGTTCTTGCGGATGGTGCGATCGAAATCGATGTCGCGCAGCTTCGGCCGGTGGGTGCGGGCGGCGCGGTTGATCGCGCCCGAGACCGCGGCGACGGTCTTGGCGGCGATGCGCCGCTCGATCTCACGCACCACCTTCTCGACCACCATCCGCGCGGTGGCCTTCGTGGTCTCCGGCATCACCCGGTTGAGGCCGAGCAGCGTACCCACCAGATGCACATCGGGTTCCACCGATTCCAGCAGCTCGGGCTCGAGCAGCAACTGCGTGAGATTCAGCCGCTGCACGGCATCGCGCTGCATCACCTCGACCACGGTCGCGGGAAAGTAGGTGCGGATGTCGCCGAGCCAGCGCGCCACCCGTGGCGCCGAACCACCCAGCCCACCAGACCGTTTCGTCGATCCACCTGCCTCGCCGGTGTTGTAGAGCGCGCCGAGCGCCTGGTCCATCGCCTGGTCGGGGCCCGAGGACAGGCCGCCGAGCTGTTCTTCGGCGGCTTGGCCGAGCACGAGCCGCCATCGGCGCGAATGGTTTTCGTCGTTGTCGGTCATGGCTGCTCCTGGTGATCGAGCGGGGTTCGCGGGGGCGCGTGCTGCAATGGCGGTCGTGATACGGCGACTCGGCCCCTTCCAGTCGACTGCGCCGAAAGGGGCCTGTGACTGGTCGACTCGAAATCCGTTGGCCGCGAAGCCGAGTGCGGCGCCGCAGCAGATGCGACGACACGCGGGACGTCGTCCGATACGCCGGAGCGCGATGCGCAGGTCGACCGGAGGGCGATCCCGAGGTACGGCGGGGAGATTGTCGCCTGCCCTTGGTCTGGGAACGGTGCCGCGATCATCCGGCGGCGCCGAGGATCGCGGTGGCGGCGCGCAGGGCCAGTTGCCCACGGGCGGGGTCGATGGCGGTGGAGCCCGTGGGGGCGGCCGGCGCGGAGCCGGTGTCGCGCAGGGCCTGGCCGATGGCGCGGCGTTCGCCGGATTCGAAGGAACCGAAGGTGCGGCGCAGTAGGGGGAGGGTGGCGACGAACTGGTCTTCGGTGAGTTCGCGGAGCCACTCGTCGATGCGGCGCAACAACTCCCGGTCGTGCACCAGGAGCAGGCCGCGTCCGCCGAGGAAGCCGTCGATCCAGGCGGCCTTGGCGGCGGGGGTGTTGCCGATGGACAGGGCGGCGGCCAGGCGGCGGGCCGAGTCGGCGTCGTCGATGCGCTCGGCGTCGCAGAGCAGGCGCACCGCACGGCCGCCGATCGCGCCGTGCACATCGTCACGGTCGGCGATGCGCTGCAGGGTCGCCAGCCAGTCGGTGGTGGCGTGGTCGTCGTCGCGGGTGCTGATCGCGGTGTGTGCGGCGTCGATCTGGGCGCGCAATGCCTCGGCCGCGTCGGTGTCGAGACCGGTGACCGCACCGGGCAGGCCGGCGCAGATCCGCACCAGCAGGCCGTCGGCGACATGGGCCAGCGCCTTGGTGTCGGTGCCGCGGACATCGCCGTAGCGCAGCGTTCGGGTCAGCCCGGGCAGGGCGCCGAGGAGGTGGGTGACGTCGTTGTCGAGGGCAGCGGCCGCTTCCAGCCGGGTGATCAACCCGTCGGTGGCACCACCCAGATCGGCGAGCAGGGCCATCTCGAGCGCGTCGGCGAGTTCGGTGACGGACACGCCGTCACGGCTCGCGGTGTCGAGGATCTTGGCCTCGGCCGCGGTGCGCAGCGTCGTTCCCCACACCGCCGCCTCGACGATGCGGACCTCGAATTCCGGTTCCCAGCGCAGGGTCCAGGTCTCCCGGAAGGTGCCGGTGTTACGGACCTCGCCGACGGTCGGAGTGCCCCAGTCGATGCCGAGCAGCCGCAGCCGGTGCAGCAGATGCGAGCGTTCGACATCGCGCTCCTTGCGCAGGTCGAGGTCGACAGTGCGGGCGAGGGCTTCCTGTTTGAGCCGCAGGGTCTTGCTCCGCGCGCGCAGATCCGCCGCCAACGGCACCGTCGGGGTGTCATCGGGGACAGCACCGAGGGTCTCGCCGACGACGAGTTCGTCCACCACCAGCCGCAGCATGGTCTCGTCACCACCGCACATCACCGACCGCACAGCCTCGGTGACCTCGGACAATCCCGCCAGCGGCCGACCACGCAACGCGGCCAGCGTGTCCGACAACCGCACCGCCTCGATGATGTGCGCGCTCGACACCGGAAGATCGTGCGACCGCAGCACACCGGCGACCTTGGTCAGCCACCGCGCCACCGGCCGCTCGGTCTCGGTGAACAGATGGTGATACCAGCCCGGTGAGGTCACCCCGGCCCCATACCCCGATCCTGCCGCCAGCCGCGAATGCGTCCACGGCACCCAGGTCAACGCCGCCTTCGTCTTCGGCAACCCCCTGAGCAGTCGCGCATCCGGCGCGGCAGGCCCGAGCGCCCCGGCCAACGCAGGCGCATGCCACGCGCCGCACACCACCGCCAGCCGCTTCGCCCCGTCCTTGAGCGTCTGCCGCATCACCTGCCGCATGTACGCCTCGCGCCGCAGCGTGTGCTGATCGACGACGAGCGGTGCGACCGCCGGATCCTCGGGATCGACCGGCAACGGAGCGCCTGATCCGGCTGGTGCCGAGGCATTTTCCGCTGGCTCCGACGCGCTGACCGACGAGGGTGTGCCTGCCTGGCTGGTATCGCCGCGCCGCGTCGATTGGTCGCGTTGGCTGTTGTCCTCCGGATGCGCCATGTCCGACCCCGGTGCCGCATGGTCAGAGTCCCTTGCTTGCCCGTGCTGGATGGCGTCCTCGCGCAATGCTGCCATCGCCTCGGTGATCGCGTCGAAAGCCGCGCTGTCGGGCACTGATTCGACGACGGCGTCCCACCAGCGCTCGGCGTCGTCGTAACCTGCCGCCGAGGCCAGAGCCGCCAGCGGGTCGGTGCGGTCACCGCGGGAGTCGTCTTCGGCAGCGAGGACGTTCGTGGCCGGGAGGTCGCAGAAGCGGACCGGCACCGCGTGGTCGACGCCGTAGCGCATCGCCTGCCACTCCGGCGAGAACACCGCGAACGGCCAGAATGCCGCGCGGGCAGGCGAATCCGGGACGTAGGCCAGCAGCGCCACCGGCGGGGTCATGGTGTCGGCGGCGACGAACCCGACGAGCGGGTCGGCGTCGGCGGGACCTTCGATGAGGATGGCATCGGGCCGGAACTCCTCGAGTGCTTGCCGCAGCGATCGCGCCGAGCCCGGCCCATGGTGACGGATGCCGAAAACCCGCGTCACGGTATTCGCACCCGCATCGGCACCGACCACCGCGCCGGCATCGGTACTTGCACCGGCGTTGCTCGCGGGAGCGGGTACCGCACTCGCCGCGCTGGTCTCGCCGTCGATCTGTTCACGCATCGAAAACCCCATGTGTGCTGTCTGTTCCGTCCTCCCGCCGGCCCGTGTCAGTTCGCGAGCTCGCGGCAGGCGCGGTAGAAGTCGGCCCAGTCAGGGCGCTCGCGCACCACGGCCTCGAGATATTCGGTCCAGATCACCGAGTCGGCGACGGGGTCCTTGATCACCGAACCGAGGACGGCGCCCGCGATGTCGGAGGCGCGCAGGACGCCGTCGCCGAAGTGGGCCGACAGGGCAAGGCCGTTGGTGATCACCGAGATGGCCTCGGCGGTGGACAGGGTGCCCGAGGGGGACTTGAGTTTGGTGCGGCCGTCGGCGGTGATCCCGGAGCGCAGTTCGCGGAACACGCGCACGACCCGGCGCACCTCCTCGGCGGCGGCGGGCACCGTCGGCAGTTCCAGTGCGGCGCCGAGCTGTTCGACGCGCCTGCTGACGATGGCGACCTCGGAATCCTCGTCGGCGGGCAGCGGCAGCACCACGGTGTTGAAGCGGCGGCGCAGCGCCGAGGACAGGTCGTTCACGCCGCGATCGCGGTCGTTGGCGGTGGCGATCACGTTGAAACCCTTGGCGGCCTGTACTTCCGCACCGAGTTCGGGCACCGGCAGCGTCTTCTCGGACAGGATGGTGATCAGCGCGTCCTGCACGTCGGAGGGGATGCGGGTGAGTTCCTCGATGCGGGCGATCGCCCCGGTCCGCATGGCTGTCATCAGCGGCGAGGCGACCAGCGCGGCGTCGCTCGGCCCCTCGGCGAGCAGCCGGGCGTAGTTCCAGCCGTAGCGGATCGCTTCCTCCGCGGTGCCGGAGGTGCCCTGCACGAGCAGGGTCGATTCGCCACTGATCGCCGCCGAGAGATGTTCGGACACCCACGTTTTCGCCGTGCCGGGCACACCGAGCAGCAGCAGCGCGCGGTCGGTCGCGAGGGTCGCGACGGCAACCTCCATCAGCCGTCGCGGCCCGACGTATTTGGGCGTGATGACGGTGCCGTCGTCGAGAGTCCCGCCGAGCACATAGGTGACCACGGCCCACGGCGACAACCGCCAGGACGGCGGACGCGGCCGGTCGTCGACGCGCGCCAGCGCGGCCAGCTCGTCGGCGAAGGCCTGTTCGGCATGGGGACGCAGCAGGGTGGTTGCCGGTTCGGTGGTGGTCATCGCAGCTCCTCGAGCATGGTCGCGCGGTCGGTGAGATCGTGGGCGAGTCGGTGGAAGGCCTGTTGCCAGGCGGGGTCCTCGGTGGTGCCGGCGAGCGCGGTGACGCGGGTCGCCAGGTCGACGGGCAGGTGCACGCCCGCGGCGGTGAGCAGGGCACGGTCGGTGTATACGCCTGCGGTGGCATGCGGCTGGCGGGCCGTGGTGCGGGCGCGCTCGCCGAGCAGCCGCAGCACGTGGTCGGCGACCTGCGGCGGCCAGGGATGGTCGAGGCCGGGCAGGATCGCGTGCAGTTCGGTGAGCTGGTGGGCATCGAGGTCGAGCACGTGCTCGATCCGGTCGGCGGCATCGAGCAGGGTGAACAGTTCGCGGCGGCGCAGCACTGCTTGTTCGGTCGGCGTCGCGTGCGCGAACAGCGCTCGGGCCCAGGTGGTGTCGCGTTGGGCGAGGGTGGCGTCGACCCAGCCGTCGACGATCGCCTTGGCATAGCGTGGCGGCAGCGTCAAGGTCAGCGCGGCGGTCGCGGTGTCGCGCTGGGCGGAGGTGGCATCGACCCTGTTACCGACGACCGGCTCGGCGGAACCGGACACGCCCCGCACGGCACCGGACGGTGGCGTCCTGGTCGGTGCGGCCGATGCGGTGGCTGGGACGAGTGGTGCCCACGCTGTCAGTGGTGTCGCCGCGATCGCCTGGTGCAGGGTCTTCACCGTCGAATCGGGGGTGTCCCAGCGCATCTTGGGTTGATCGGTGCTGTCGGTGACGCCGTCGCGCCTGGCTTCGGCGTCGACTTCGGCAGGCACCGTGACCGTCACCGTGCCGTTGGCGTCCACCCGGACCCACGACGACACCAGCGCCGCCATCCGCTGCCCGAACGCCGAACCCGGTAGCCGGGCCAACAGTCCCGCCGCGGTGCGCCGGACGTCGCCGCGCCGGTCGTCGAGAGCCCGCTCGAGCAGTGGTTCGTCGTCGAGGTTCAGTCCGCGGCCGAGCAGTGCCAGCAGTTCGGCCTTGATCGGGCCGGACTCCTTGGCCCAGGCAGTGCTCAGCACCTCGCGGGCGGCGGCAGGATCGGTTCGGCGCACCTGCGCCAGCCAGTCCTTGCGCTCACCGGGCGCGCCGAAAAGCCAGATGTCCGCAGTGCCAGAGGGTTCGGATCCTTCCGCGTCCGGCTCGACCGTCGCGGCTCGATCGACCGGGAACGAATCCAGCAGACCCGACCACGCGGGATTGCGTGCGGCGAGCCAGCGGCCGCGCCGACCTGCCAGCTTGAGCAGCGGCGCGCGCAGGTTGCTGTCGGATGCCGCCGTGAGCGCTTGGACGCACAGCACATCCGGCAGCCGGAAGTCGAAGGGCGCCGCGGCAGCGAACCATTCGGGCAGGAACACCGACTTGTCGGCCAGCAGGCGGCTGAGTCGATCGGCGGCCTGCCTCGGCAGCAGGCGCCGCGGATCATCGCAGGCGGGTTCGGGTTTCGGCGCCGAGCTGGGCAGGCGACCACCGCGCAGATACAGATCTTGCAGTGCGGCGGTGTCGAGCAGCCGGACGGCAGGCTCACCGGAACGCTGCGGCACGGCGGCCGCGACCGCGCCGGCCAGTTCCACACTGTCGGCAGTGCGGCGGGCGGTGCCGAGCAGGGCGACCGAAACCAGGTCGGCCAGTTCGGGAGTCGCCGCTGACTGCGTCGGGAACTCCGTCTCCAGATCGGTCACCTCGCCCGCGGCGAACACCGAGATCGGGTCGAAACCGTCGGCGCGCCATTCACCGGTGAGCGTCACCGGATGACCGCCCGACACGGCGATCAATCGCCACGGCCGCGCCCCCGCCGACAACGGCAAGGCCACGCCGTCGGCGTCGACGAGCTGCCAGCCGTGTTCACCGAGCACCGGCACGACCTCGGTCAGCAGCGCGGGCCAGGCGCGCAGCCAGGGATCGTTGCTCAGCGCGCCCGCGTAGGCGTCCAGCGCGTCATCGATCGTGGTGCCGCCGGTCGGGGGCACGGTGGTGAAGGGTTCGGGGGCGCCGTGGCGGGTGCCCCATTGGACTCGCAATGGCGCCGCGCCGGGGTAGTAGTGCAGGTCGGCGTCCACCTCGTGGCCGGGCACCGGCACCTCGCCGGTGAAATTCGGTGTGCCGAAGGAATGTTCGATCAGCACGGCCCAGCGTCCGCTGCCGCGCGCCCGCAGCCAGGTACGCCGGGTGTGCAGGCGATCCTCCTCGCTCACCCGCATGCCGAGCACCAGCCAGCGATCGCGCACGGCGGGCTCGGCCAGCACGGTCTCGGCCTGGGTCGGGTAGCCGACGTGGGTGCGGATGCCTGCCTGCAGCGGCTCGGGCAGCGCGTCGAGGGTGCGATGGGCCAGCACCAGCAGATGCAACCGGGCGTACTCGCGCAGGAGCAGTTCGGGCCAGTGCTCGGTGGTCACCACCTGCGCGGGCAGCCTGCGCAGCGTCGCCGCGACACCGGGCGCCTGGGCATCGACCATGCGGGCCGCGATCGCCTCGTAGGCCGCGAACGAGCGATCGGTCTGGGCCAGCCCGGTACGGATCTGATCGGTGAGCCACACCTCGAGCTCGGTCAGCCCCGCCGATACCCGGGCTCGCCGTTGCTCGACGGTTGCCTGCGACGGCGTTGCGGTGGCCTTGGTCTTCGGCGGGGCCGCGGCCTTGGCCGCCCGGCCTGCCAGCCACTCCGCCGCGAAATCGGCGGGCGCGTCCTGGACGGGCACCGCGCCACCTGACCAGATGAGCAGCAGCGACAGCGCGTGCTTGCAGGGAAACTTGCGGCTCGGGCACGAGCACTTGTACGCGGGCCCGGCCAGGTCGACGATCGTCTGATACGGCTTGGACCCGCTGCCCTGGCACAGGCCCCACACGGCGGTTCCGGCGGCACCGGTGCCCCGCCAGCGACCGGCCAGCTTGCGTGCGGCAGCCAGTGAGCTCGCGTCCGGTGCGAGAGCGCGGACCTGGTCCTCGGTCCACGGCGCCTGTCGGTCGGTCATCGGTTCCCCCGTTCTCTGTCGCCGAAATATCTACAGCAGCCCACCGACAACTGCCGTCCAGGCGCGCGAACCGCCTGGAAGACGCTGGTGCTGTGACGGATTCGCGTTTCTCTACTTGCTGCCCGCGGGAAAGTCTGGCATTCTGACCTGTTCGGCTCGCCCGGACCGCCCGCGCCGCTCAACGCAGCGTATCGCGGGTGTGAGCACCTCATCGAGCTGCCCGCCGGGGTGGGCGAGGGGTGGACATCGAGGGCCCGCCGCGGCACCACGATGGCCATTCCACTCCCGCGGGCAGATTCGCTGGGGCACTGCGCATCCCCTGGGCGAACGCTCCGCGATCAGGTAGCGTTTGCCGAGGAGGATCTCGTCGGTCGGGCACATCGGCCGCCGCGTTGCGCGCGGGCGCGAAGGGGGATGTCGCACATGTGCTCGGATCGGATCGCCGAGGTGGTCGCGCGCGAGCTCGCGGCCGACCCCGCCGTGGAAGCACGGGTCGCCGAGTGCGTGCTGGCCGCCCTGTCCGAGGCCGACGACGACAGGGCCGCACCGGATTCCGGTGATACCGGCGTCTTCCTGCGCTCGATCACGGTGCACGGTTTCCGTGGAATCGGGCCGACGGCCACGCTGGGACTGAACCCGGGACCTGGGCTCACCCTGGTGGTCGGACGCAACGGCAGCGGTAAATCCAGCTTCGCCGAGGCCGCCGAATTCGCGTTGACCGGCGGAAACCGGCGCTGGGACGGCCGGTCGACCGCGTGGCGGGAAGGGTGGCGCAACCTGCACGAACCCGATCTCGCCCGCATCGAGGTCGGGCTGCTCACCGCGGGTGCGAACACCGAGCTCACGGTCGCCACCCAGTGGGCGCCCGGCAGCGAACTGGGTGAGGCGCACTGGACGGAGCAGCGCGGATCGGCCCGGCCGGTCCCGATCGATCCACGCAGCAGGCGGCAACGCCTCGACCTGTACCGGCCGTTCCTGTCCTACAGCGAACTGGGCGCACTGGTCGACGGCAAACCGAGCGACCTGTTCGACGCGCTGCACCGCCTGCTCGGCCTCGACGAACTCGCCGCCGCCGCCGAACACATCCGGCTGCGCAAACTGGAACTCGAACGCGCCGTGCGGGATTCGCGCCAATCCAGAACCGACCTGCTGGCCGAACTCGCCGATGTCGACGACGACCGCGCCCGCCGCGTCGCCGACCTGCTGCGTGCCCCCGAACCCGACCTCGACGCGGTGGCGACCGCGGTGGCGGGCTCGGTGCTCGGCGTCGACGGCCCCGACGGACTGCGGGCGATCCTGCGCCTGACCCTGCCCGACGCTGCCCAGGTCGCGGCGACGGTGGACCGCCTCGCCGATGCGGCCGCTGACCTGTCGCGACACGCAACCACCGACGCCGAGTCCGATCTCCGCGTCCTCGAATTACTCACCCTCGCACGAGATCATGTCACCGCCGTCGAAACCTGCCCGTGCCCCGTCTGCGGCCGCGGCGACCTCGACACTGCCTGGCTCACCGCCGCCGACGCCGAAATCACCCAGCGCAGTGCCCACCTCGCCGCCCTGCGTTCCGCTCGCGCCGAGTTCGACGCGGCCCTGGCGGCCACACGCTCGCTCACCTCCCGCCTACCCGCCGAACTGGCGCGGCATGCGGCGGTTCGGCGTCTGTGGTCGGTGTGGGCCGAGCTCGGTGCGGCCGACTACGACGACGGGGTTCCCGGGCGTATCCGTGCCACGCATACCGACCTTTCCGCCGAACTCGCAGCTCTGCACCGTGCTACGCGTACCGAACTCGCGCGGCTCGACTCGGTGTGGTCGCCGCTGGTCCCGCGCATTCTCGCCTGGCTCGATCCCGCTCGCGCCGTGTCCGCCGACGCGGCCGAACTGCGCGTGGTGAAGAAGGCGGCCGACTGGCTCAAATCGGCGACAGCGACGATCCGGGGCGAGCGGATGCGGCCGTTGGAAAGCACTGCCAGGTGGGTGTGGAGCACGCTGCGGCAGCAGAGCAATGTGGAGCTCGGCGCGATCCGGCTGCAGGGCAGTGCGGGGACGGCGCGGCGGGTGCTGCTCGATGTCACCGTCGACGAGGTGGACGGCGCGGCGCTCGGGGTGATGAGCCAGGGTGAGCTGCACGCGCTCGGACTGTCGCTGTTCCTGCCACGAGCGACGATGGCGCACAGCCCTTTCCGCTTCGTCATGATCGACGATCCCGTTCAGGCGATGGACCCGGCGAAGGTCGACGGGCTGGCCAGGGTGCTCGCCGAGGTGGCGATCACCCGGCAGGTGGTGGTGTTCACCCACGACGAGCGGCTCGCCGAGGCGGTGCGCCGCATGCAGCTCGATGCCACGGTGCTGGAGGTCCAGCGCCGCGAACGCTCCATCGTCGAAGTCAGGGTGACCGGCGATCCGGTCCGCCGCTACCTCGACGACGCCCGCTCCCTGCTGCGCACGCCCCAGCTGCCGCCCGCCATCGCCGACGAACTGGTCGCCACGTGCTGCCGATCCGCGATCGAAGCGGCAGGCCTGGCGAAGGCCCGCCACGAACTGCTCGCCACCGGCCTCGACCACGCCGAAGTGGAACGTCGTGTGCGCAACGCCCACACCACCCGCGCCATGCTCACCCTCGCGATCATGGGTCCCGGCGCCCGCGTCGACGACCTCAACAAGCACCTGAGCGCGGTCGGCGGCCGCTGGCTGGTCGGCGTCCTGCGCGACGCCACCGCGGGCGCGCACGTGCCGATCGACCGTCCGATGCGCGAATTGATCAGCGACACCGAACGATTCATCGCCTGGTTGCGCGCCCACGAGCCCGCCGCGGTCCGCTCATGAGCCGGCGTGCACGCCGGGGTGGAACAGCCGTGCGGTGTGGTAACCGCACTTCCACGGGGCGCGGTGGCAAGTCGGCTACGGCGGGGACCAGCTCCGCTGGTGCTTCGGCGGAGTCCCGGTGAACCACCGGAACAGGCAACGACGCGCGAAATACACGCCTCGCCCCTCGGTATCCGAACGGCTCGAGGCTGCCGAACATCTCCTGTCCGGCGCCGTCTCCGACGCCGGTGGAGTCTGGTCGCGGGCCGTCGCGTGGATTCTGCGGCTCGCGCTGGAGCAGGCCGTAGACGAACTGTGGGCGCAGATCGCCCCGGAACTCATGCGGTGTCCGATGCGGGCGCAGCTGCTCGCCTTGCGCGTCTACGCGGGGCCGGAGACCGCGGGACAGGTCGGTGCGCTGTGGGCCGCGCTGTCCCGGGCGGCGCACCACCTCGACTACGAGATGGCGCCCAGCGTCACCGATCTGCGGCGCTGGCGCGATCAGACCGCCGACCTCGCCAGGTCGCTCGAGCTGGTGCCGCTGGCACATCAGCCCTTCGGCTGAGCCCGCGTGGGCGACGGACGCCGCGACCCGGCAGGATGACCGGCATGGGTGAACCGAAACCGTGTCCGTGCCGCCGCGGCGAGCCGTTCGACCTGTGCTGCGGACCGATCCTGGCAGGCACGCGACCCGCGCCGACCGCCGAGACCCTGATGCGCTCGCGCTACACCGCCTACGTCGTCGGCGACACCGACTACCTGCTGCGGTCGTGGCACCCGAACACCCGTCCCGCCGACCTGGAGCTCGACCCCGGCCAGCGGTGGCTGTTCCTGGAGATCGTCGGTGCCCAGCGCGGCGGCCCGTTCGACGACAACGGCACTGTCGAGTTCATCGCCCACTACAAGCTGGACGGCGTGCGCGACGCGATGCACGAGCTGAGCACCTTCGTCCGCGTCGACGGCGCGTGGGTATACCTCGACGGCACCTTCCAGGCCTGACACACTGACCTCGTGCCCAGGATCGCGATCGAATACTGCACCCAATGCCGCTGGCTGCTGCGCGCGAGCTGGATGGCACAGGAACTGCTGACGACCTTCGCCACCGAACTCGGCGAGGTGGCGCTGGTACCCGGTCAGGGCGGCATCTTCCGGATCACCCTCGACGGCGAGCAGCTGTGGGAACGCAAGGCGGACGGCGGTTTTCCCGATATCGCCGTCCTCAAGCAGCGCGTCCGCGACCGCATCGCCCCCGACCGCGATCTCGGCCACGTCGACCGGCGCGACTGAACCTCAGGCGAACAGGACGGCGCAGGCGACCGACAGTCCCAGAATGACCGCGGGCGGTCCGGCATGGCCGAGATCGCGGTGGATGGCATGCGCGATCAGCGCGAGGACGAAATAGACCACCAGGCCGAGTGCAGCGGCCAGACCCAGCGGCGTCCACCACAATCCGGCCACCAGACCACCCGCCGCCGCGAACAGCACGGCCGCGAGCAGCGGAAGTCTTCGCCGTTCGACCCCGACCCTGGCGTAGGCCGCCACGACCTCGGGCTTCCCCGACAATTTCGCACGGGCCGAGTAGACAAGCAGGGCGGCCAGCAGCAAGGCGACCACGATACGCGCGACGGTCATGGCGCGTCTTCTTCCACGAGCGGATAGGTCTCCTCGATTCTATACGTTTGTATAGATTCGTTCTAGGGTCGAAGCATGAGTCCGCAACCGAGTAACCGCACCGCCTTGCTCGAGGGTGCGTTGCGCTGTCTGGCGCGGATGCCGGTCGATCAGGTCTCCGCCCGCGCGGTCGCCGCCGAATCGGGCGCGAACCTGGCGTCCATCGGCTATCACTTCGGCTCGAAGGACGCACTGGTGACCGCAGCCGTTGTCGCGGGCCTCGATCGCTGGCTGGACGAGATAGCCGCGCGGGCGAGCGTCGTGCGCGCGGGCGCCGATCCGGCCGACCGCTTCCGGCGCGCTGTCGACGCGGCCGACGCCTCGCGTGGCGAACACGAGGGCCTGGCCCGTGCCTATGTCGTGGCGCTCGGCCGCGCGCAGCACGACCCGGTCGTCGCCGAGCGGCTCATCGATGGTTTCCGTCGCACCAGACCCGCGGTGGCCTCGGTGCTGGGCCTCGGCGCCGATGACATCGGTGTCGACGCGGGCGCACTGATGCACGCGATGTTCACCGGTCTGCTCGTCCAATCCCTGCTCGACGAGGATCTGGCACTGTCCGGCGACCGGATCGCCGACGCGCTACAGCGCATCGCCGATGCCCTTGCGGGCCAGGGCAACTGACCTCAGCAGCAGCCGCCCCCACCGCAGCAGCCGCCACCGGCGGGCCGGGGTGCCGCGACCGGCGCTGGTGCGGCACCGCGCCCCACGGTCCCGAATGTGGTCAGCAATTTGACCGTGTCGTCGTGCCCGGCGGGGCAAGCGGCCGGATCCGAAGCCTGGGCCATCGGCCGGTTCACCTCGAACGTGTCGCCGCAGGAGCGACACCGGAAGCTGTAGTTCGGCATCGGCACAGTGTAGGCGGGCACTTGTGATCAGCGTGCGCCGAAGTCTTCGCCCGGCGGAGGTGGCTCCGTAGCCTCATCGGTCAGCGGTGACGGCGAGGTGGCACATGACGAACAGCAGCGCGGGGGCAGTGTTGCGGGCGGTGCTCGAGCTCGGGGCCGCGCCGCGCAGTATCGTGGCGCGGCGAGCCGGGGTGTCGCCCGCGACGGTGACCTGGCAGAGCAAGGCCCTGCTGGCGGCCGGGCTACTGGTCGAGCTGCCTGAGACGGCGGGGCCGGCCGGGGTCGGCCGCCCGCACAGTCCGATCGCGCTCGATGCCGCCGGGAACGTGGTGCTCGCGGTGCACATCGCCGCGGCGCAGATCACCGTCGCCGTGGTCGATATCGCCGGGAACGTGCTGTCGAGTGAGCTGGTGCCGCACCGCACGCGCGCGCCCTACGACATCCTCGACACCGCGATCGAGCGGGTGCAGGCGGTCGCGGCGAGCCTGTCCGACGACGTCCGGGTCCGTGGGCTCGGGGTGGCCGTCGGTGGTCGCGTCGACACCACCACCGGTTCGGTCGTCGACCACTCCTACCTGCGCTGGCGCGATGTGCCGGTCCGCGAATACCTGGCCGCGCGAACGGGTTTGCCGACCAGCGTGGACAGTCATACCCGGGCGCTGGCGCACGTCGAGCAGCTCTACGGGCGCCTGCGCGGCACGACGAGTTCGATCGTGCTGTTCGTCGGCAATGTCATCGATGCCGCGATCGCGGTGCACGGCCGGGTGCACTACGGCCCGCACTCCGGCGCTGGTTCGATCGCTCGACTACTCGGCGCGACAGTCGGATCCGCGTTCGCGCTCGACGATTTCGGTGACCACGCGCTCCTGGCGCGCGCGGTGACGGCCGGGCAGGTCGACAGCATGGCGGGGCTGGTGGCGGCCGCGGCGGCGGGTGGCCCGGAACGGGCGTACTTCCTCGAACGAGCCACGGCGATGGGCGAAGTGGCGGCCGCGCTCATCGATCTGCTCGATCCCGAGGCGCTGGTGCTCGTCGATCGGGGCCTTGGCAAGGTGCCCGGGGTACGCGAGGCCTATGACGACGCGGTCCGCGCGCACTCGGCGATCGGTGCCGACCCGACGGAGGTGGTGTGCGAATCGGCCTTCACCGGGCAGGTGCTGGCGATGTCGGCGGCCGGCGTGGTGCTCCACGAATTGTTCCGCGAACCGCTGACCTCGGTGGTCGCCGACGCGGTTTGATTCGTGGTTATTTTAAGACAGTCGAATATTGACCGGAATGGTCCCGAAAAGCGACAGTTATCGGCATGAACAGAATGAACACCGGCTGCGTCCGGGAATTGCCGGAGCTGCGGTGTTGTCGCGGTTCGAATTCGCTTCACACCCTTACTTCGATTCGATCCGGGAAATCATCATGCGTAAAAATATTCGACGAATAGCGCTGCTCGCCGCGGCCGCCTCGCTGCTGGCGGTGTCGTGCGCTACGGGAGACGAGGACAGCTCGGCGCTCACCGCTCCGCTGCTCACCCAGGTGCCGCCCGGCGTCTCGCTGACCGTCGCGGCCAACACCGCCAAGGTGGCGCTGACGGCCTCCGGCGAGCTGGGCAAACTGCCGTTCACCGTGTCGTCGTGGCCCGCTGTCTCCGCCGGTCCCGACGTGATCCAGGCCTTCCGGGGCGGCTCGGTCGACCTGGCCACCAACGCGGGCATTCCGCCGATCCACGCCAACGCCACCGGTTTCGACGCCAAGATCGTCGGCGTCAAGGTGCGCACGACGCCGCTGTACAAGCTGGCCACCGCGCCCGGTTCGAGCATCGACAGCCTCGATGACCTGCGTGGCAAGAAGATCGGCTTCTCGCCGGGCCAGGCCCAGGGCGTGGTGGTGCTGCGCACCCTCAAGGCCGCGGGCATCCGCACCGACGAGGTCGAGCTGATCGAACTGTCCAGCACCAAGTTCCTGACCGCCCTGCAGGCCAGGGAGATCGACGTCGCCCCGCTCGGTGAGCCGACGCTGACGAAGTACCTCGACAAGTACGCCTCCGAGGGCGCGACCGCGGTCCAGACCCCGGCGGTCGACGCGCTGAGCGTGCTGTGGGCGCCGACCACGGTGCTGCGCGACGACAGCAAGGCCGCCGCCGTCGCCGAATTCGTGAAATTCTGGGCGCGCGGTGAGGTGTGGGCCTGGGAACATCCCAACGAATGGATCGACGCGTACTACGTCAAAGATCAGACGGTATCGGTGGACGACGGCAAGCGCATTCTGACGACCGTCGAGAAGCCGTACTTCCCGGAGAAATGGGACGAGGCGATCTCCTGGGAGCAGGAAACGATCGACCTGGTGACCGGTGCCGGATTCTTCGGTGCGAAGTTCGACGCCGAGAAACTGTTCGACCGGCGCTTCGAGAAGATCGCGTTCGACGCGGTGTCGGCCACGTATCGGGGCAAGGGGACGCAATGACCATCGCCCTGTCCCGCACGGCGGTTCCGGTCGCCGCGCCCACCACCGACGGATTCGTCGAACGGCGGGCACTGCGCAGGCTCGGGCTGCGCAAGGCCATCCCCGCGGCCCGCCTGCTCGGCGTGGCGTTGCTGCTCGGCGCCTGGGCGGGCGGCGCGCTGTTCGGGCTGATCGATCCGCGCAAACTGTCGGCGCCGTGGACCGTCCTGCAGACCGGCTGGGAACTGACGGTCGACGGCCCGCTGCTGGCCAACCTGGGTGTCTCGTTGCAACGGGCGATGCTCGGCCTGGTCATCGGGGTGCTCGTCGGCACCACGCTCGCGGTGATCGCCGGGCTGTCCCGGTTCGGGGAGTCGCTCATCGACGGGCCGGTCCAGATCAAGCGGGCCATCCCCACCCTGGGCCTGATCCCGCTGATGATCCTGTGGCTCGGCATCGGCGAGGAGTTCAAGGTCGTGCTGATCACCCTCGGGGTGATCGTGCACATGTACATCCAGACCCACGCCTCGCTCACCACGATCGATCAGAAACTCGTGGAACTGTCGGAGGTGCAGGGGGTCTCGCGCGCCGAGTTCATCCGCCGCGTGGTGATCCCCGGTTCGCTGCCCGGCTTCTTCCTCGGCTTGCGGCTTTCGGTGACCAGCGCGTGGCTGGTGCTGATCGTGGTCGAGACGGTCAACGCCACCGACGGTCTCGGCAAGATGATGACCAACGCGCAGAACTACGGACAGGCCGATGTGATCCTGGTCGGCCTCGTGGTCTACGGCGTCTTCGGCCTGGTCTCGGACTCGCTGATCCGGCTGCTGGAACGAAAGGTGCTGTCATGGCGACGCACTATCGCGGGGTGAGCAAACCCGAGGTGACCGGTGTGGCGGTCCGCGGGCTGACCCGCAAGTTCGGCGATCGCGCCGTCCTCGATTCGATCGACCTGACCATTCCGGCCGGGCAGTTCGTCGCCCTGCTCGGGCGCAGCGGCTCGGGCAAGAGCACGCTGCTGCGGGCGCTGGCCGGACTCGACTACGACGTCGACGGCACCGGCACGCTGCGGATTCCGGCGAAGACCTCCGTGGTGTTCCAGGATTCGCGGCTGCTGCCCTGGCAGCGGGTACTGCCCAACGTGCTCTACGGGCAGCCGCGCTCCCGGCGTCCCGCGGCCGAACAGGTACTCGCCGAGGTGGGTCTGGCCGGGCGGGAACGGGCCTGGCCCAACGAGCTCTCCGGCGGTGAGCAGCAACGGGTTTCGCTGGCCCGGTCGCTGGTCGGCGAGCCCGACCTGCTGCTGGCCGACGAACCGTTCGGCGCGCTCGACGCGCTCACCCGGATCAAGATGCACGCCCTGCTGCGGGATCTGATCAGCAGGCATCGCCCGACCGTGCTGCTGGTCACCCACGATGTCGACGAGGCGGTCGCCCTCGCCGACCGGGTGATCGTGCTCGACGAGGGCAGGTTGACCGTGGACATCCGGGTCGAGCTGCCCGGCGAGCGCGATCCGAGCCTGCCCGCCTTCCAGCGCGTCCGGCGCTCCCTGCTGACCGCGCTCGGTGTCGCCGCCGACGCCATCCTCGAACCCGCCACCGTCGCCTGATCTTTCGACGGCGCGGACCGGAAAGGACCCTCATGACCAAACAACTGCACCTCAATGCCTTCCTGATGTCGGTCGGCCATCACGAGGCGGCCTGGCGGCTGCCCGAGAGCGATCCGCACGCGCACACCGACATCGACTACTACGTCAGGCTGGCCAAGACCGCCGAGCGTGGCAAGCTCGACTCGATCTTCTTCGCCGACAGTCCCGTTCTGATGGGCGATCCGGGCCGCAGGCCGAGCGGCAAGCTCGAGCCGACCGTCATCCTGACCGCCGTGGCCGTGCAGACCAGCCGGATCGGGCTCATCGCCACCGCCTCGACCAGCTACAACGACCCCTACAACCTGGCCCGCCGGTTCTCCTCGGTGGACTGGGCGAGCAACGGCAGGGCGGGCTGGAACATCGTCACCACCGCGGGCGCCGACGCGGCCCGCAACTTCGGCCTCGACGACACCCCCGACCACAAGCTGCGCTACGAGAAGGCCGCCGAATTCGTCGATGTCGCGACGAAACTGTGGGACAGCTGGGACGACGACGCCATCCTGGCCGACAAGGAACTCGGCATCCACACCGACGCGTCCAAGGTGCGCAAGATCCTGCACCACGGCGAGTTCTTCCGGGTCGACGGCCCGCTCAACGTGCCGCGCTCCCCGCAGGCGTATCCGCTGCTGGTGCAGGCGGGTTCGTCGGAGGACGGCAAGGAGTTCGCGGCCCGCTACGCCGAGGCCGTGTTCACCGCGCAGCAGACCCTCGACGACGCCAAGGCCTTCTACACCGATCTCAAGGCGCGCACCGTCGCCGCGGGCCGTGACCCGGAGACCATCAAGATCCTGCCCGGCATCGTCCCGATCATCGGCGACACCGAGGAGCAGGCCCGCGCGCTCGATGACGAACTGGCCCGGCTGATCTCGCCCGAGTACGCCCGCAAGCAGCTCGCCGCGCACTTCAAGCTGCCCATCGACCAGCTCGACCTGGACAGCGAGCTGCCCGAGGACCTGCCCACCGAGGACGACATCCAGGGCTCCAAGAGCCGCTTCACCCTGATCGTGAATCTGGCTCGGCGCGAACGGCTCACGCTGCGCGAGCTGATCGCGCGGCTCGGCGGCGGGCGTGGGCACCGCACCTTCGCGGGCACCGCGGTGCAGGTGGCCGACGCCATCGAGGACTGGTTCCGGCAGGGCGCGGCCGACGGGTTCAACATCATGCCCGCCGTGCTGCCGTCGGGCCTGGAGCGATTCGTCGACGAGGTGGTCCCGATCCTGCAGGAGCGCGGCCTGTTCCGCACCGAGTACACCGAGACCACCCTGCGTGGTCACTACGGCCTGGCCCGGCCCGCCAACCAATTCGACCAGGCGGACGCGCTCGTGGCTGCCCGATGAGAGTGGACTGGATCCGCTACCTGATCGGTCGCTGTCTGGAGCACCGGCGGCTGGTGGTCGTCAGCTACACCGGCGCGCTGGCGGCGGCGCTGCTCACCGCGGCGCTGCCGCTGGTCGTGCGCCATGTGGTCGACACGCTCAGCGCCACGGCGGCCTCGGTGGCGCCGTGGGTCGCGGTGCTGCTTGTGCTCGGTGCGGCCAGGTTCGGTTCGTCCTACGCGCGCCGGGTCGCCTCCTCGGAGCTGTCGCTCGGCGTGCAGCACGACCTGCGCCGTGACCTGTTCGCGGCGCTGCTGCGGCTGAACGGGCGCGAGCAGGCGCAGCTGCGCACGGGGCAGGTGGTGAGCAGGGCGATCACCGACGTGACGCTGATCCAGATGTTCCTGCAGCTCATCCCGATGATCGCGGGCAATGTCGCGCTGCTGTTCGCGGTGCTGGTGCTGATGACGGTGATGTCGCCCGCGCTCACCGTGATCGCGCTGCTGGTGCTGCCGGGGCTGTGGGTCGTCACCCAGCGCAGTCAGCGCCAGCTCTTCCCGGCCAACTGGGACGCCCAGGCCCGCGCCGCCGAGGTGGCGATGCGGGTGGAGGCCGCGGTGGCAGGGGTGCGGGTGGTCAAGGGTTTCGGGCAGGAACAGCACGAGCTCGACCAGCTCGGGGACAGCGCGCGCGATCTGTATCGGTCGCGGTTGCGGGTCGCCCGGATCACCAGCCGGTTCATCCCGGTCGTGCAGGCGGTGCCCGCCGCGGGCCAGGCGCTGATCCTGGTCGTCGGCGGGTTGCTCGCGCTGCGCCAGGCCATCACGCTCGGCACGTTTCTCGCGTTCATGACGTATCTGAGCGCGTTCGTCGGCCCGGTGCGCCAGTTCTCGATGCTGCTCACGGTGAGTCAGCAGGGCAAGGCCTCGCTGGACCGGGTGCGCGAGGTGATCGAGGCGCCGGGCTCCGACGCGCGCGCGGCCGGAACCGGGACCGTGGTCGCCGGGCGGCCACCGAGCGTCGAATTCCGCTCGGTCCGTTTCGGTTTCGGGGACGCCCCGATCCTGGACGGCCTCGATCTGACCATCGGATCCGGCGAGACTGTCGCCATCGCAGGTGGGGCGGGCAGCGGTAAATCGATCCTGGTGTCGCTGCTGCCCGCGCTGCTCGAACCCGAGGCGGGCGCCGTCCTCATCGACGGCGTCGATCTACGCGCGCTGCCCGATCCGCGCGAGCGGGTGGCGATGGTCTTCGAGGACACGCACCTGATGGCCGACACGATCCGGGCCAATGTCGCCTACGGCCGACCCGACGCGAGCGACGACCAGGTCCGGCACGCGCTGTATCTCGCCGCAGCCGACGAGTTCGTCGACGCGCTGCCGCAGGGGCTCGAGACCACCATCGGCGAACGCGGCCAGCGACTCTCGGGTGGCCAGCGCCAGCGCATCGCGCTCGCCCGGGCCCTGCTCACCGATGCTCCCGTCCTGGTGCTCGACGACGCCACCTCGGCCATCGACGCCCAGGTGGAGGAACAGATCCACCAGCGCATCGGCGCCGAGTTGCGGCAGCGCACGACGATCGTTGTCGCCCACCGGCTCTCGACGCTCGCCTTGGCCGACCGGGTCGCGGTCCTCGATGGCGGCCGCGTCGCCGAACTCGGGACCCTGCGCGAACTCCAGCAGTCCGGCGAACTGTTCCGCGCCCTGTTCACCCCGCCCGAGGTCGTCGGCATCGGCGCAGGCCCGCACCGCGACACCGCGCGGGTGGCGACCGACGAACTATGGGTGGCGCCCGAGGTCGACGAGGACGACGACCGCACCATGGAACACCTGGCCAAGGCGTTCGCGCGCCGGTCGGCGGGCGCGCCTGCCGGTCCGGGCGGACCGGGCGGCGGGATGATGGCGGTCGCTCCGCCGACCGGTGATGTCGTCGCCCTGCTGGACCGGCTGCCGCCGGTGTCGGGCGAACCGGACGTCGAGCGGTCCTTCTCGCACACCCCCGACACCGCGTTCTCGCTGCCGCGCTTGCTGCGGCCGTTCACCTGGCCGCTGTTGGCCGGGCTCGGCCTGGTCGGGCTCGACGCCCTCGCCCAGGTGCTGATCCCATTCCTGGTGCGCTACGGCATCGACCACGGCGTGCTGGCCGGCGCGCGCGATGTGGTACTCGGCGCCGCCGCGCTGGCGATCGTGGTCGTGGTGGTGGACTGGGGGATCAGCGTCGCCCAGGTGCGGGTCACCGGGCGGGTGGGGGAGCGGCTGCTCTACGGACTGCGCCTGAAGACCTTCGCGCACCTGCAACGGCTCGGCCTGCAGTACTACGAGCGCGAGCTCGGCGGCCGGATCATGACCAGGATGACCACCGATGTCGACGGCCTGTCGGCATTCCTGCAGACCGGCCTTGCCACCGCGCTCACCAGCACGGTCACCATCGCGGGTGTGGTCGCGGCGCTGCTGGTGATCGATGCCGGGCTGGCCATGGTGGTGCTCGCGCTGCTGCCGATCCTGGCGGTGGCCACGGTCGCCTTCCGGCGGGCCTCGGTGCCTGCCTACAACCTGGCCAGGGAGCGGGTGAGCGCGGTCAACGCCTACCTGCAGGAGAACGTCGACAACATCACCGTCACCCAGGCGTTCCGCCGGGAAGCGGTGAACCAGGCCGAGTTCGAACGGCGCTCGTGGGCCTACCGTGACGCCAGGTTGCGCTCGCAGGTGCTGATGGCGGTGTTCTTCCCGTGCATCGAGCTGATGTCGGTGATCGCCACGGCCGCGGTGCTCGCGGTCGGGGTGCACCAGGTGCGCGACGACCTGCTCACCGCGGGCACGCTGATCGCGTTCCTGCTCTACATCGAGCTGCTGTTCGCCCCGATCCAGCAGCTGTCGCAGGTGTTCGACAGCTATCAGCAGGCGGTGGTCGGCGTCGACCGCATCGGCGACCTGCTGCGCACCCCGGTCGACACCCCCGAGGCCGACGACCCGCTGCCGGTCACCCGGCTCGACGGCGCGATCGAACTGCGCGCGGTGAGCTTCGGCTACGCCGCGCGTGAGCGCACCGTGCTCGACGGGCTCGATCTGCGGATCGCGCCGGGACAGAAGGTCGCGCTGGTCGGGGAGACCGGCGCCGGCAAGTCGACGCTGGTCAAGCTGCTCGCCCGGTTCTACGACCCGACCGGCGGCGCCGTCATCGTCGACGGTGTGGACATCCGCCGATTCCGGCTGCGCGACTACCGCAAACGGCTCGGCGTCGTTCCACAGGAACCGTTCCTGTTCGGCGACACCGTGCGCGAGGCCATCGCCTACGGCAACCCCGGGGCGGAACCGGCCGAGATCGAGTGGGCCGCACGGGCGGTCGGCGCGCACGAGATGATCGCGGCGCTCGAACACGGCTACCACCAGTCCATCGGCGCGCACGGGCGCAGCCTCTCGGCGGGTCAGCGACAGCTGCTCGCGCTGGCCAGGGCCCAGCTGATCGACCCGGACATCCTGATCCTGGACGAGGCGACCGCCTCGCTGGATCTGGCCACCGAGGCGCGGGTGCGTGCCGCGGTGGACGTGCTGACGGCGGGGCGCACCACGATCGTCGTCGCGCACCGGCTGGCGACCGCCGCCGACGCCGATCTGATCGCGGTGGTCGGCGGGGGGAAGCTGGTGGAGGTCGGCACGCATGCCGAGCTGCTCGCCGCCGACGGCCCGTACCGACGGCTGTGGGCCGCCTACGTCAGCGACGAAGCGCAGCGTATTTCCAGCTAACAATGTGCGGTGTCGGCCGCCGCCCGGACGGGGATCTCCGGGCAGCGGCCGGCTTCGTCGGGTATCCGGGCGCGGCGCAGGCCGCGGGTGTGGCCGAATCCGCATCATGACCGCTGGGCAGCGCGCTGAAAGGCGGGTTCGGTGTGTTCCGCGGAGTAACTGTTACCTGCGGGAATGGTGCGTTGGGAGGCCGTCCGGGGCGAGCGGACGTACTCTCGAAAAGAGTCACCAGGTGCTGCGGCCTGCGGGAGCAAATACACAGGCACCCGTGGGGTCGCGCCGGCTAGGAGGTGTGCGATGAGCATTCAGTCCGATCTCGACCCCGACGTGCGGACGCACGAGGCCGAACCGCTGGCGCGAACCGAGTACGGAATCGTCAGCGGGACCTGGGACGGGCCGGTCGCCGTGTGGCGCAGCGTCCCCTACGCCGCGGCGCCTGCCGGACCGGCCCGGTTCAGCCTGCCGCAGCCCCCGCCGCGCTGGGACGGCGTGCGCGACTGCGTCGTCTTCGGTGATATCGCGCCGCAGGCCATGGGCTCGATGGTCCCGGTCGACTCCGATCTGGCCATGGGCGAGGACTGTCTGTGGGTGAATGTCTGGTCGCCGCGACCGGAGCCGAGCGACGACGAACCGCGGCCGGTGATGGTGTGGCTGCACGGCGGCGCGTACTGCCTCGGCACTGCCGCCCAGACCATCTACGACGGGCGCAGACTGGCCGAAGCGGGCGACGTGGTCGTGGTCTCGGTGAACTACCGGATCGGGGTGCTCGGCTTCCTCGACCTGTCCTCGTTCGGTGCGCCGTTCACCCCGAATCTGGGCCTGCACGATCAGCTGGCCGCGCTGGCCTGGGTGCGCGACAATATCGCCGCGTTCGGTGGTGATCCGGGCAATATCACGGTGTTCGGTGAGTCCTCGGGCGCCGGCTGCGTCACCGCCCTGCTCACCTCGCCCGCCGCGGCCGGGTTGTTCCACAAGGCGATCGCCCAGAGCCCGCCGGCCACCACCGTATTCGGGCAGGAACGTGCCGCCGTCGTCGCCCAGCGCTATCTCGAACTGCTCGAACTCGGCCCTGGCGACGCGGAACGGCTGCTCGAACTGCCGATCGAGCAGCTCGTCGAGGTCGGTGCGGTGCTGCTGGACGAGGTACCGATCAAGGAGCCGGGCAGGCTCGCGGCGGCGCCGGTCGTCGACGGTGACCTGCTGCCCGGCTATCCGATCGACCGCTTCCAGCAGGGACTCTCGCACCGGGTGCCGCTGCTGATCGGCACCAACCGCGACGAGGCCTCGCTGTTTCGCGTGCTGCGGTCACCGATCATGCCGGTGACTCCCGACGCGGTGAACGCGATGCTCAACGATGTCGCCGCCTCGCATCCGGAGATGTCGCCGGAACGGATCGCCGAGATCACCTCCGCCTACCCCGACCTCACGAAAACCCGTGGGGCGCTGGCCATGTCCACCGACGCCGCCTTCCGGATGCCCGCCGCCTGGGTCGCCGAGGGCCACGCCCAGCACTCACCGACCTGGATGTACCGCTTCGACTACGCCACCCCGATGTTGAAGGCGGCGCGCGTCGGTGCCGGGCACGCCACCGAATTGCCGTACGTCTTCGGCAATTTCGGCACCCTGAACCACGATCCGACGTTCTGGCTCGGCGGCCGCAAGGCCTCGGTCGCGGTGTCGGGCCGCATGCAGCGCCGCTGGCTCGCCTTCGCCGAACACGGCGTGCCCGCGGCACTGGACGGCTCCAAACACTGGCCGCACTATCTGCCCGCCGCCCGCACCACCCTGCTCATCGACACCATCGACCGCGTCGTCGACAACCCCGACGCCGACCTGCACACGGCCTGGGGCGACCAAGCCGTCGGCTTCAGCTGATCCCGCCTAGCCGAGCAGACCCAGGATCGGCGCACCGAGCGCGCCCAGCCACCGCGCGAGGGCGGGTCTAGGCACGCGGCCGATCACACGGATGGTGCTAAATTGGTGCTATGTCGAATCTGAATCTGCGGCTACCCGACGACCTGCATGCCGTCGCCGCGGCTGAAGCCGACGCGGCGCACATGTCGCTCAACAGTGTGATTTGCGATGCCCTCCGAGAATGGGTCGCCTTGCGTGCGCTCAGCCGCAAGGAGGATGCCATTCTGGATCGCGTCATGAACGAGGATGCGGATCTGCTCGCGCTGATCCGGGGAATCGAGTAGTGCGTCCAGAAGCGCTGATCAAATGCAACCAGCGAGTCACCGAGGGGAGCGGTGCGATTCGTGATCTGGGGCTGGTCGCCGCGGCCGCGACGCGTGCGGACCAGATCGTGCTGGGTCGCGAGGCGTACCCGACACCGGAGCTGAAGGCCGCGGCGGTCTTCCAATCGGTCATCCGTGATCAGCCATTCACCGAGGGCAACGAGATGACCGCGTGGGTTGCCGTTCGTCTGCTCCTCGGATGCTATGGGCTTGTCCCGGGCATCGAGCCCACCGCAGTGGTCGCGCTGATCGACGCCGTCGCGACGGAACGCACCGAGGTTGCCTGGATTGCGACCCGGTTCGCGGTCCGTCCGCACGTCGCGCCTGCGTCGTCGACTGCCTGATCGCCCTCCGGCCAGGCGGTTTTACTCCCGGTGGAGACACCGCGGAGCCGCTACCGGATGTCCGGTGGCGGCCCCGCGTCGAGCAGATCAGACGTCGGTGGAGAAGCGGATGCCGCCGTCGGGGATCTCCACGCCCGGCCAGACCCGAGCCCCGCGCAGCAGTTCGCAACGCGCGCCGATATTGGCGCCGTCACCGATCACGCCGTCGCGCACCAGCGCGCGCGGACCGATCCGGGCGCCGAACCCGACGATCGAGCGTTCCACGGTCGCGCCCGCCTCGACGACCGCGCCGTCGAAGATGACCGCGCCGTCCAGTCGCGCGCCCGCACCGATCTCGGCGCCACGCCCGACCACGGTGCCGCCGATGAGCAGTGCGCCCGGCGCAACCCCGGCACCGGGATGGACCAGCGACTCGCCACGCTGACCAGGCAGTGCGGGCGAGGGGGCGATGCCGCGGACCAGGTCGGCCGAGCCGCGCACGAAGTCCTCCGGGGTACCCATGTCACGCCAGTAGGACGCGTCGACATGGCCCTGCAACCGCGCGCCCTCGGCCAGCAGCGCGGGGAAGACCTCGCGCTCCACCGAGACCGGGCGACCGGTCGGGATCTTCTCGATGTACTCGCGGCGGAACACGTAGCAACCCGCGTTGATCTGGTCGGTCGGCGGATCCTGGGTCTTCTCCAGGAACGCGGTGACCCGGCCGTCGGCGTCGGTCGGCACGCAACCGAAGGCGCGCGGGTCGCTGACCCGGACCAGGTGCAGGGTGACGTCGGCGTTGGTCGACTCGTGGGTGTCGAGGATCGCGCCGAGGTCGGTGCCGCCGAGCACGTCGCCGTTGAACACCATCACGTTGTCCGCGCGCAGCCTGGGCAGCACGTTGCGGATACCGCCACCGGTGCCGAGCGGCTCGGTCTCGGTGACGTACTCGAGCTCTAGCCCCAGCTCGGAGCCGTCACCGAAGTGCTCTTCGAACACCTCGGCCTTGAACGAGGTGCCCAGCACCACGTGGGTGATCCCGGCCTCGGCGATGCGGGCCAGCAGGTGGGTCAGGAACGGCAGCCCGGCCGTCGGCAGCATCGGCTTGGGCGCCGAGAGGGTAAGCGGACGCAGCCGCGTGCCCTGTCCGCCGACGAGGATGACCGCGTCGGTGCCTGAGTTGCCTGCCATCGAGTTTCCCCTGTTCACAGTGGACCGGTACCTGCTCAGGCGCCGGTTCGCGCTTTCTCGCGCAGGGCCGATCGAACCGCAATCCGGGAGCGAACCGCAAGTCCGGCGCGCAGCGCGCCCCGCAACGGCGCCTGCCACCAGTGCGGATGCCGGTCGGCCTGGAAGCGGTAGGCGCTGGCGTGGTGGGCGGGCAGCATCAGTTCGGGGTGCTTGCCCGCGGCGTGGCCCTTGGCGTGGGTGACCTCGGCGTCGGGGACGAACACGTTGTGCCAGCCCGCCTTGCCCATGCGGTCGCCGAAGTCCACGTCCTCCATGTACATGAAGTAGCGCGAGTCGAAGCCGTCGATGGTGTCGAACGCGGCCCGGCGCACCAGCAGGCACGAGCCGGACAGCCAGCCGACCACCCGCTCAGCGATCTCCTCGTTCTCCTGGCGGTAGCGCACCGACCACGGATTCTTCGGCCAGATCGCGCCCAGGATCGCGTGACCTGCGCCGTCGGCGAGGCCGGGGACGCGGCGCGCGGACGGGTAGACGCTGCCGTCGGGCTCACGGACCATCGGCCCGAACGCGCCGGCGCGCGGCCAGCGCTCGGCGGCCTCGAGCATCTTGTCGATGGAGTCGACGCCCCAGCGGATGTCCGGGTTGGCCAGGATCACGAACTCGATCGACGGGTCGATCTCGGCGACGGCCCGGTTGATGGCGCCGCCGTAGCCGATGTTGCCGCCGGTCCGCAGCAGCCGCACGTGTGAGTTGGCCTCGGCGACGAGCTCGGGCACGCCGTCGGTCGAGCCGTTGTCGGCCAGGATCACCTGCGGCTTCTCGCTGGTGGCATCGGCCAGGGTGGTGATGAAGTGCTCGAGGTGCTCGCCCGGTGAATAAGTCACCGTGACGACGGCAAGGCCCGCAGGGGCCGCGGAATCGGCTGCGTTCACGACTGCGCAGCCTAGCCGGACACGCGCTGTAGCGCGTCGGCTAGTGCGGAACGCCAAGCCCGCAGCGGGGTGAGCCCGGCCGCGTTCCACGTCGCGGGGGACAGCACCGAATAGGGCGGGCGCGGTGCGGGTCTGGGGAAGGCGCTCGAAGCACACGGCAGCACCCTGGCCGGATCGGCGCCGAGCTCGGTGAAAACGGCTACAGCCAGGTCGAACCAGGTGGCGGTGCCGGAATTGGTGGCGTGCAACACCCGCGGTGCGTCGGGGCGGGTGCTCAGTTCGAGCAGCGCGGCGGCCAGGTCGGCGGCGCTGGTGGGGGAGCCGACCTGGTCGTCGACGACGGTGACGGTGTCGCGTTCGGCTTCCAGCCTGCGCATGGTCGCGACGAAATCCCCCTCGACACCGGAGTACACCCAGGCGGTGCGCACGACCTGGCCGCCGAGCGCGAGCACGGCTTGCTCGCCCGCCAGCTTCGACTGCCCGTAGACCGTCGCGGGACCGGTGGGATCGCCGGGTTCATAGGGGGTGTCGGCGGTGCCGGGGAAGACGTAGTCGGTGGACACGTGGATCAGCCGGGCGCCCGCGGCGGCGCAGGCGGCGGCGAGGACGGCGGGACCGGTGGCATTGGCGGCGAAGGCGGCGTCGCGGTCGGACTCGGCGGCGTCGACCGCGGTGTAGGCCGCGCAGTTGATCAGCACCGCCCCCGGGGTGAGGACCGCGTCGACGGCGGCGCGGTCGGTGATGTCGAGCTCGGCCCTGCCGTAGCCCGCGGCATCGGGGGCGAGCCGCAGGATCTCTCGCCCCAGCAGCCCGCGCGCTCCGGTTACGATCAGGCGAGCGGGGGCGGGGAAATCGGTGTACACGCGGCCAGTCTGGCACGCCGTGGCACCTGCGGTTCGGCTCGACTGTGGTAACTGTTGGTTAGCCTGTGATGGCCGGTTGCGGCGGACGAGCCCAGGTGTACGAGATGGCGGGATGGCCGGGGGAGATTCGGAGCCGGGCGCGGAGTTCGTCGAGAGGATGCACGAGTGCGAGAGTCGACACGACCACCCACGGTCGCCACGCAGACCGGTGCGGTCGGCCCGGCGCAGATGATGGTGGCGATCGCGGCGGTCCTGGTGCTTGCCCTCACCGGCTTCGCGTGGCGCAGTGTCGACAATCTGATCGCCAATATCGACCGCATCGGCGGGCTCGGTCTCGGCGGCGGCCGCGACGGCGCGGTCGACATCCTGCTGGTCGGCGTCGACAGCCGCACCGACGCCCACGGCAATCCGCTGACCTCCGCCGAACGCAAGCTGCTGCACGCCGGCGACGAGGTCGGCACCAACACCGACACCATCGTGCTGGTCCGTGTCCCCAACGACGGCCGCTCGGCCACCGCGATCTCGATCCCGCGCGACTCCTACGTCGACATTCCCGGCCAGGGCAAAGGCAAGATCAACTCCGCCTACGGCGCCACCAAGGAGACCGAACGCGCGAAGCTGCTGGCCAAGGGCGGTTCCGAGGCCGACGCCGAACGGGATTCGACGAAGGCGGGCAGGCAGGCGCTGATCAAGTCGGTGGCCTCGCTCACCGGCATCACCGTCGATCACTACGCCGAGGTGAGCCTGCTCGGCTTCGTGCTGCTCACCGATACCGTCGGCGGCGTCGAGGTGTGCCTGAACAACGCGGTCGACGAATGGATGTCGGGCGCCGACTTCCCGGCCGGGAAGCAGCGCCTCGACGGTGGGCAGGCGTTGAGCTTCGTGCGCCAGCGCCACGGGCTGCAGCGCGGCGACATCGACCGGATCGTGCGTCAGCAGGTGTTCATGGCCCAGCTGGTCGGCCAGTTGCTCGATGCGAAGGTGCTGGCGAATCCGGGCAAGCTCGGCGAGATCAGCGAGGCGGTCGGCCGGACCGTCGTGCTCGACGAGGACTGGGATGTGCTGGCCTTCCTGCAGCAGCTCAAGGACTTGTCCGGCGGCAAGGTGGAATTCGAGACCATCCCGGTCGCCGATCTCAACAGCATGACCTCGGCGGGCGAATCGGTCGTGCGGGTCGAGCCGAAGGCGGTGCAGGACTATGTCGCCGGGCTCGTCGGAGAGAAGAAGGAGTCGGACGACAATCCGGAGGTCGACCCGTCGACGGTCTCGGTGAGCGTGTTCAACGCGGGCGGCACCGCCGGGCTGGCCGCCAAGGTGTCGACGGCGTTGACGGGCAAGGGTTTCCGCGAGGGTCTGGTGGGCAATTACACAGGTGGCAGCGTCAGTTCGAGCCGGGTGCTCGCTCTCGACGCCGAGAATCCGAAGGCTGTCGCGGTGGCCGAGGCACTCGGCGGTCTCACCGTGGTCGCGGATCCGTCACTGTCGGCGGATACCGTGAGCGTGGTGCTGGCGAGCGACTATTCTGGTCCGGGCTCGGCCGCGGCAGGCATGTTCGATTTCGACGGAACATCCTCGGCGACCGCGACGCCAGTACCGCCAGCCCCGCCGATCGATGCAGGCCAGAACGGACCGAAATGCGTGAACTGACCCATGGTTGAGCCGAACTCGACCCTCACCGACGCCCTCCTCGACCCGATTCTCGAACGCGACCCCGCCGGTCCGCGCGTCACCTGGTACGACGACGCCACCGGCGCCCGCATCGAACTGTCCGGCCTGACGCTGGCCAACTGGGCCGCCAAGACGGCCAACCTGATCCGTGACGAGTTCGCGCTCAGCCCCGGCGCGAGGGTCGCGGTGCTGCTGCCCGCGCACTGGCAGACCGCCGCGGTGCTGCTCGGCTGCTGGTGGGCAGGCACGGAAGTGGTGCTCACGCCCGATCCCGACGCCGACCTCGCGCTGGTCACCCCCGACCGGCTCGACGACGCCGACGGTGTCGGCGAGGTGGCGGTGCTGTCGCTGGACGCCATGGGCTCGCCCGTGCGCGACCTGCCGGTCGGCGTCACCGATTTCGCGAGCGCGGTGCGCGTGCACGGCGACCAGTTCCTGCCCGGCGGATTCCGGGCGGCGCTCGACGGGCTCTCGGTCGGCGAGGTGCTCGCCCAGGCGCGGAGATCTGCCGCGCTGCAGGATATCTCCGCAGGTGATCGGGTGTTGTCGAGCTCGCCGTGGGAGACCGTGCAGGAGCTGATCGACGGGTATATCGCGGTGTTGTTCGCCGGTGCCTCGCTGGTACAGGTCGTCAATCCCGATCCCGCCGCGGTCGAGCATCGGGCCGCCACCGAACGGGTGACGGTCCGGCGCTGACCCCGCCGGGTCTCCTACCCAGGTATAGGTCGATCTCCGACTGGAACACGTTCCGCGCCGCTCGAAAAGTCCGTACCGTGGAGGACACCTTTCGGCAGAGCGGCAGGGGTGGCGATGATTGCGCAGTACTGGTTGCGATGGTCAGCCGAGCACGGAGCGCCGCGGGCGATCCTGCGCTGGCAGGTCCGGCGGGGTGACCCGTTCGCCGTCCTGCTCAGCGGGCAGCGCGGTCTGCACGACCCCTACCCGCTGATCGACGAACTGCGCGAGCCCGGTGGTTTGCTCCGGACTCCGCTGTCCTATGCCGCCTTCGATCACCCGCAGGTGCGGGGCATCCTGCGCGACACCCGATTCGGTGTGCGGCAGGCGCTCGGCGGCGAGCTGCCAGGGCCGTGGCGCAAGCTCGCCGAGCGGGTGACGGTGCCGCCCAATCCGGTCGAGCCGCCGTCGATGCTGGTCCTCGATCCGCCCGAGCACACCAGGATGCGCAAGCCCGTGTCCTCGGCGTTCACCCCGCGCGCCATCGCCCGGCTGCGTGATCGGGTGGAGGTGGTCACCGCCGAACTGCTCGACGCGATGCCCGCGCACGGATCGGTCGACCTGATCACCGATTTCGCGGCCAGGGTGCCGATCGCGATCATCGCCGAGATGCTCGGCTTCCCCGCGTCCGACCGGGAACTGTTCCTGCGCTGGGGTGACCGGGTGACGCCGCTGCTCGACATCGGTACCTCGTGGCGGTCCTACCGTGGCGCGATGGCCGCGATCGAGTCGATGGACGAGTACCTGGCCGCCCACATCGCGAAGCTGCGCCGGGAACCCGGCGAGGACATCCTGTCGACCCTGGTGAGCTCGGGTGATCTCGATCTGCGCGAATTGCAGGCCGGTGCGAGCCTGCTGATGGGCGCGGGTTTCGAGACGACGGTCAACCTGATCGGCAATGCGATCGCGGCGCTGTCGGCCAACCCGGATCAGCTCGCGATCGCCCAGGCCGATCCCGACCGCTGGTCCGATGTGGTGGAGGAGACCCTGCGCTTCGATCCGCCGGTGCAGACCACGGCGCGCCAGGCGCTCGAGGATATCGAGATCGACGGTGTCACGATTCGCGAGGGCGCCACCGTCATCCTGTCCCTGGCAGGCGCCAACCGCGATCCCGCGGTCTTCCCCGACCCACACCGCTTCGACATCGACCGCCCGAACCTGCGCGAACACGTGGCCTTCAGCAGCGGCATCCACGCCTGCCTCGGCGCGAGCCTGGCCCGCATGGAAGCCGTCCACGCCCTGCACGCCCTCTACACCCGCTACCCCGACCTGCGCCTGCGCGAGGCACCGACCCGCCGAAACCTGTTCACCCTGCACGGTTTCGAGCACATGCCGGTCGACCTGGGCCCGGTCGCCCGGACGAAAGCACCCGACGGTCTGGCCGATGCCGCGCGCCTGTCCTGACTTGCCCGCCACGTCCCGACCTACTCCGTGCAGCGCCAGCCCGACCGATCCCGCCTTATCGAAGTCACCACGGCCCCGCAATGAGTTCTAGGCGTGCCCGGCGTGCCGAGTCCGTGCGCAACCAGGGTTCCGTCAAGTCGTCATTCAGCAGGTCAAGATCAGTTGGAAGCGTCGGTTGAAGTCGGTTGTGTACTGCGATGACGACCCGATCCGGGCTCGGCATCGGTCTTCGTCGAAGGAGGCATCGCGGACGTAGTTCGGCTAGCCTCAGGGCGCTAGGATTCGCTCGCCGAGATATGGCGGTGTACGCGGTGGCCGCTGTCCGGATGCTGGATTCGCATCCGCGCGCGGTCATCATCCGATGGGACAGGAAGAGGAATCGCGAATGTCGTGGCGCGACAGTACACCCCAGCCGGTACAGGACGACGTGGACAACCTCCTCGATTCCGCCTTGACATTGGCGGAGGGCCATCTGCGGGAGCGGGGGGAATTCTTCCCGTTCAGCCTGGTCGTCGATCTCGAGGGCGGCGTAAGAGTGGTGGATGTCGACGCGCCGGATGCCCGGCAGGCGAAGCCGATGATCTTCGGCGCGCTGGCACAGATGCGGGGCGAGCTACGTGCGGCCGCCGTGGTTACCGACGTAGCGCTGCCGGAGACCGCGTCCAGTGGTATCGAGGTCCATCTCGAGCATGCCCACGGGATCGCCATCGGCGTGCTCGAACCCTACCGCCTCGCCGGCGGGGAACTCGAGGCCGAAGCGTTGGAAGGACACACCGCGGTCCGTGCGGTGTGGTGAGATTGCGGCCGCGTCAGCTCTGGTCGTGATCGAGGATTCGTTTCGCGAGCTGGCGAATGCGGGGCTTTCCTGAACTCAGGAATGGCTCGATCTGGTTGCGCGCGCCTTGCACCCGCATCTTCGCCAAAGCTTCCAACGCATTGCCTTCGACGGATTCGTCGTCGATCAGGCTGAGCGCGACGGCGGTTGCATCGGGGTGACGTGATTTACCGAGCCAGGTCACGATCATGCCGCGACTGCGGCCGAAGCCTCGGTCGGCGGCGATGGCTGCCAGGGCGTCGAAGTGTTCTTTTCCGGCGGGAATGTCGTACAGTGCGTTGCCTGCGGCCCACCGAGTATCCAGGCTAATGGCTTTGGCGTGGTCGAATTGGGAAATCAGCGCCGGTATCGCAACGGACTTTCGGGATGCCTTTGTGCCGAGCGTCCGAGCGATCATCAGCCGTGCCATATCGCGCCCCCTGGTTTCGTCGCCGGGCCAGCGGGTTTCGAGGTTGACAAGCCAAGCGGACAGCACGTCGATGATCTTTGTGTCGACCGGTTTGTCGGGAAGATCGAATATGGTTTGGGCGTAGCCGCCCGCGCGTCGGTACTCGTCGAGCAGTGCAGTTCCCGCGCGGTCATCGGTAGGCGTCAACTTTGGAAATCCATCCTCACATGTTTGATCTTGCCTTGGTTGACCAGGCTCTGCATCTCGGCGGTCAGCTTGGTGTTGTTGTCAGTGATGAGAACGAACTCGTATCCTCGCCGATCGCAGTACGCTAGTTCATCTCTGATCTGGTCGGTCATGCCTTGGGTTTGCACATTCTTGACCTCGGTGAGCCGCCGCTGACTGTGATCGAGAATATCCGGCGTGCGCCGTTTTCCTGAGTCGCCGATGATAGACTCCTTCTTTTTCATCGGGTCGACCCCGGCGCGCACCTCGGCCTTCTCGCCTTCGAGCCTGTTCCGGCGGGTAGTTCCCGAACTGGCCGGCGGCGGTGGGGTTTTCAACTGCTTGTTCAACAACGGCTGAAACTGGGAGGTCATCACAAACCGGACCGTTCCCGACGCGGCGGTGAACGTACCCGTGCTCAGCGCTTCAGCTTGGGTAAGAGCCTTCATCGCAGTCTGGATGCGATCGCGGGTAACGTCGATTTCCGTCTCGGCGAGTTTTTTGGCGAGAGGTGTTACCGGCCGTCCGCCGATGAGCGCGCCGAGTACATCGGCGCCGAGGGCGCTGGCGAGCAGGGTGAGCTGCAACTCAGAGTATTCCTGCACGTCCTTCAGCGTTGTCGCGTATCCGTCGACCGCGCCGGAAATATTGCGCATGGCATCACTGAGCGTGTCGACCGCGCCTACCACCGAGTTGTGCGCGTCCTTGATGTCGGGAAGCTCATCGGTCTTCGAGCCGTCGAGATTCTGCATCTTCTTTCGGATCTCGGTGTCGAGCGTGCCGTAGACCGATGCTGCGTTGAGCCAGCTTGTGGCGACCTGTGCCATCAGCGCGGCATTGCCGTCGAACCAGATCTCGGGTGACATGACGAGATCCCAGGCAGCTGGTTTGGCGCGGCTTCCACCTTTGGGTGACTTCAACGGGCGACAGATGAAGGTCTTGGATCCTGGGTCCGACGGGGGCAACTGTTTGCCGCTGTTGTAGTCTTCCGCGTTTTCGGACTGGTCATGGTTGATGCCGCTCTGCCGGACCAACAGTGCCATCTTCGCGAGTACCTCGGTCGCTCTGCCCGCCGTGACCGTAGCCTCGATACCGCTCGTGAAGTATCCGCGTCCCCAACTGACCCCGCACGGGTCGTTGCCCGCCATGTTCTCCGCACTCCGTAGCTCACGGTCCATGGTGCTGAGTGCGGTGCTCGCCGCACGACTGGCCACGCTGTACTGACCGGAGAGGTCGTAGAACAACTCCGGGTCGACATCGAGTTCGCTCACGCGCGGTCAGCTTCGCCACATCGCGACGTTGGCGGCAATGGCCTGGGTGTAGTTGGAGTGTGCGGCTTGTGCGGCGCGCCGCATCATTTCCACTCCTTCGCGAATCTCCTTCGCCGCTGCCATCAACCGGGTGTGCGCGGCTTCCTGGGAAGCTGCCGCCTCACCTTCCCATCCGGTCTGTAGCTTGCTGATCGCGGTGTCGAATGCCTCGATCTGGTCGTCGAAGAACCCCTCGAAGCCTTGCATCCGGGCGATGACGGAGTCGAGTTGCGCCAGGTTCACGCTATGAGACATCGGATAGATTCAGTTGCCAGGCAACGGCTTCGATGGCCGCCGCGTTCGCGCCCTCCTGACCGAGGTAGGCCTCGGCGGTGTCGTCCAGAGCAACCGTGGTGTCGCGGATGGCGTCCAGCAGTTCGGAGAGCCCCTCACGAACCTCGGCGAAACCCGCGGCGAACTGTTCGCCCTGTCTGCCCGTCCACGTATCGGTCAGTGATGTGACATCTGAATCGAGGGCTTTGAAACCCGACACCATCCCATCGAGCAAGGTCCGTACTGCGGTTGCGGCTGCGGTGAGTTCCGCCGGTGTTGCCTGCAATGGTGGTGTTTCATCGCCCATCTTGCCCCCTACGATCTTGGGACATGATAGCGGCTGAGGTTGAACAGTTCTGCGGCCCAAGGGAGTTCACTGCGGGCTGTTACCCCTTGCTGCAGCTCGGGGACCAAAGCCAGGCATGACCGATGGGACCCGCCCCCGACGAAAGTCGATCAGTCGCTTCGGCGCAGGCGGTCAGGCTGACGGTGTCTCGTCGACCAACCAGTTCGCCCTGGTGTCGACAGCGGTCACTCCAGCCTGGTCGAAGTCCAGTTCTGGCGTGTCGACCACGCACCAGACCGGAGTGTCATAGGACCGGACCAAGTAGCGGCGATCGCCGAGTCCGGCGATGTCGAACACTTGGTGTACTCGATCGCCGCGAGTCGGTTAGCTGAGTTCGGCTACGCCCCTGCGCGCCAGCGGTAGCGGGTCTTCGGGCGACCCGCGCGGCCGTAATCGGCGCGGCGCTCGGCCAATCCGTCGTCGGCGAGTTTCTCCAGGTAGCGCCAGGCGGTGATGCGGGAGACACCGACGGCGGCCGCAGCGTCGGTCGCGGTGATGCCCGCTTCGGCCGAGCGCACCGCGCGGGACACCTCCTCGAGGGTGTGCTGCACAACGCCTTTCGGTGCGCCGGCCCGCTGATCGGCGGTGCGTAGCGCGCCGAGGGCGCGGTCGATGTCGTACTGCGACAGGGCCGCCTCGCCCGCGGGCAGCGCGGTGTCGAAATCGCGGTAGCGCTCCAGCTTTTCGCGGAACGCGGCGAAGGTGAAGGGCTTGAGCAGGTAGAGCACCACGCCGTGGGCGACGGCGCTGCGCACCATGTTCAGCTCGCGGGCCGAGGTGATCGCGATGACGTCGGGCCGCGGTTCGAGACTGTTGAGCGCGGCGGCCACCTCGAGTCCGCTGATGTCGGGCAGGCCGATATCCATCAGCACCAGGTGGAACGGCCTGCCGTCGGCGATCGCCTCGGCGGCCAGGCCGAGCGCGTCGCGACCGGTGTGCGCGACACCGCCGGTGACGAATCCGTCGAGCCGCTCGAGATAGGCCCGATGTGCCTGGGCGATCAGCGGTTCGTCCTCGACGATCAGGACGCGGATCATTGTTTCTCCCTCAGCGGAATGCGAACGATGACCGCGCTGTGTGGTGCGGCCGTGGTGGTGATGGCGCCGCCGTGCCGATCGACGAGGCGGTGCACGAGTGCCAAGCCGAGTCCGGCGTGGTCGGATTTGGTGGTGTAGCCGCGTTCGGCGGCGCGCACGAACATCTGTGCCGACATGCCGGGTCCGCTGTCGGCGACCCGCACCAGCAGTTCGCCGTCACGGTGGCAGACCGACACCTCCACCCGCTTGTCGACGGTGCCGGCGGCGGCGTCGATCGCGTTGTCGACGAGATTGCCGACCAGGGTGACGGCCTCGTGCGCCGAGAGGGGATCGGTGGAGTCCAGCGCGGTGTCCTCGCTGATGGCCAGGCTCACCCCGCGCTCGGCCGCCTGATCGACCTTGCCAAGCAGCAGCGCGGCCAGCGCCGCGTCACCGACCGCGGCCAGCAGCCGGTCGATGAGGACCTGCGAGAGCTGTAACTCCGCGGTGGCGAAGGCGACGGCCTCCTCCGGACGGCCCAGCTCGACCATCGTGACAACGGTGTGCAGCCGGTTCGCCGCTTCGTGCGCCTGCGCCCGCAGCGACTCGGCGAAACCGCGCACCGAGTCGAGTTCGCCGAGGACCGCGCGCAGTTCGGTCTGGTCGCGGATGGTGAGCACGGTGCCGATCGGGCGGCCCTCCCAGCTGACCACATCCTGGTTGACCAGCAGCACCCGATCGGTGGTCACGTGCGTCTCGTCGCGCACGACGCCCCAGCGCATCTGCCGCAGCGAGGTCGGCAGGTCGCTGCGATGCACCGGCCCGTCGGGCAGGTCGAGCAGTGTGCGCGCCTGATCGTTGACCACCTCGGCAGGCCCGGGACCCGACCCGAACACCACCAGGCCCTCGTGCACGGAGTGCAGCACCGCGTCGTGGTGTTCGTAGAGCGCGCGCAGTTCGTCGGGCGCAAGGCCGTGGGTCTGGCGGCGCAGCCTGCGGCTGATCAGGAACGACGACAGCGCGGCCAGCGCCAGACCCGCCGCGGAGACACTCAGGATCACAGGCACCTGCGACGCGACCTGGGTGCCGATCCTGGCGCGGGTGACCCCCGCCGAGACCAGCGCGACCACGCGGCCGCTGTCATAGACCGGGGTGACCGCGCGGATCGAGGGTCCGAGCGTGCCGGTGAAGGTCTCGGTGAACGTCTGCCCGGCCAGCGCGGCGTCGATGCTGCCGGAGAACGGCTTGCCGATCATCGCGGGATTGGTGTGGGTGTAGCGCGTGCGGTCCGGGGCCATCACGACGATGAAGTCCATGCCGGTGTCGGCGCGGATCCGCTCGGTGGTCGGTTGCAGCAGCCCGCTGGGGTAGGGGGAGTTCACCGCGGCCAGCGTCGACGGCGCCCGTGCCACGGAGACAGCCACGTCGCGGACCTGCAGTTCGGTGGCCACATCGTGGTCGTGACGGGCGTCGAAGACGGCCAGGATGGCCCCGGTGCCGATCATCAGCGCCAGCACAACCAGCTGCCAGACGAAGGCCTGCCCGGCGAGCGACAGCCGCACTCGTCGCATCCCTGACCCTCCGACCTCATCTTGAACGTTATGCACCAAATGTGATGGGTATCACAGCGGTTGCGCATGCTTGGACGCCATGAGCACAACCACCGCATCATCGCGGAAACGCGACCATACCCACTGGCTGTACATCGCGGTGATCTTCGCGGTCTTTGCGGGCATCCTGGTCGGCCGGCTCGCGCCGGAATTCGGTCAGTCGCTGGCGCCGCTCGGCACCCTGTTCGTGAACCTGATCAAGATGATGATCGCACCCGTCATCTTCTGCACGATCGTGCTCGGCATCGGATCGGTGCGCGCGGCAGCCACTGTCGGCAAGGTCGGCGGCCTGGCCATCGCTTACTTCCTGGCGATGTCGACCGTCGCGCTCGGTATCGGTCTCGTCGTCGGCAACCTGATCGAACCGGGGACCGGACTCGGCGCGGGCAGTGTGGGGGCGGGCGCCAAGTACGCCGAGCAGGCGCACGGCGCCGGCGGCACCTGGGACTTCATCCAGAACATCGTGCCGACCACCCTGGTGTCCTCGCTGACCGCGGGCAGTGTGCTGCAGGCGCTGTTCGTCGCGCTGCTGGTCGGGTTCGCGGTGCAGGCGATGGGCGAGGCGGGCACGCCGATCCTGCGGGCCGTCGCGCTCGGCCAGAAACTGGTGTTCCGAATCCTGTCGATGATCCTGTGGCTGGCCCCGATCGGCGCGTTCGGCGCGATCGCCAATGTGGTCGGCCGGACCGGCTGGTCGGCGGTGGTGCAGCTGGCGACGCTGATGATCGCGTTCTACCTGACCTGCCTGGTCTTCGTCTTCGGCGTGCTCGGCGTCGTGCTGCGGGTGGTCTCGGGGGTGTCGATCCTGAAACTGTGCCGGTACCTGGCGCGTGAATACCTGCTGATCGTGGCGACCTCGTCCTCGGAATCGGCACTGCCGCGCCTGGTCGCGAAGATGGAGCACGCCGGTGTCGAGCGCACGACCGTGGGTGTCGTTGTGCCGACCGGGTATTCGTTCAACCTCGACGGCACCGCGATCTACCTGACGATGGCGTCGATCTTCATCGCCGACGCGATGGGCAAGCCGCTGAGCCTGGGCGAGCAGATCGGCCTGCTGCTGTTCATGATCATCGCCTCCAAGGGCGCGGCGGGTGTCACCGGCGCCGGCCTGGCCACGCTCGCCGGCGGCCTGCAGAGCCATCGCCCCGAACTGCTCGACGGTGTCGGCCTGATCGTCGGCATCGACCGTTTCATGTCCGAAGCCCGTGCGCTGACCAACTTCTCGGGCAATGCGGTGGCGACCCTGCTCATCGGCACCTGGACCAAGACCGTCGACGCCGACCGCACCCGCCGCGTCCTCGATCGGGAACTGCCCTTCGACGAGGAGACGATGGTCGACGACCACCCGGTCGACGCCCCGGCGCTCGAGCCGAAACCCGTTCCGGTGCAGTGACTACGCGAAAGGCCCCGCAGCGTCTGCGGGGCCTTTCGGGGTGTGCGGGATCAGGCGCGCGCCCACTTCTCCGGGTTCAGGTGGTACTGCACCAGGGCGGTGGCGTGGCCGTGGCCCATGCCGTGCTCGGTCTTGAGCCAGGTGACCAGGGCGGCGTGCTTGGTCTGTTCGGTCGCGCCGAGGAGGGCGAGCCACTCGTCCACGGTGCGGCCGTACTTGGCCTCGATGGTGGGGAAGTAGGACGCGGGGCCGTGCGGTGCGTTCGCCATGGTGGTTCCTCCTCGGTGGATGCTCGTTATGGGTGATGACGATGGGGCCGCGCGGAATTCATCGCCGGGGTGAGCGGGGTCACACCGCGACCGCGACGCGCTGTTCGGATGCGGTGGTGGTGCGGCGTTCGCGGATCAGCAGGGCGCCGGTGAGGGCGACGAGTGCCGCGGTGAAGCCGTGGACGCCGAACGCGGTGGCGGTGGAGCCGTTCCAGCTCAGCACCGTGATCATGTCGCCGACCGGAATCAGCGCGAACGCCAGCATCGTGATGCCGAGCGCGAAGCGTTGCCGGGTGGCCAGCAGCGCGAGAATCACGATGCCGGTGGCCACATCGCGCACACCTTTCACGTTCAGGAAGCCCACCGCGTCGCCCGCGGGCCAGGCAGGCAGGCCGAAGCCCGCTGCCGTGGCTTCGGGGACGATCAGGTAGCTGAGGCCGACGTAGATGATGAACGCCCCGCCGGCCAGGGAGAGGGCGGTGGCGATGCGCGAGATGGTCATGGTGTTCTCCTGGATCTGTTTTGTGTTGCTCTGAAATCTAGCGGCGCTAGATGTTGTGGAGAACGATAGCGTGGCATCGCTATCTTGTCTAGCGTTGCTAGAATTGCGAGCATGAGCACCCAACCGCGCAAGGAACGTGAACGCGCCCAACGACATCAGCAGATCATCGATACCGCCAGGGAGCTGGCCGAAGCGGAGGGCTGGGACGCCGTCACCATCCGCAAGCTGGCCGAACGCATCGAGTACAGCCAGCCGGTGCTCTACAGCCACTTCGCGAACAAGGCGGCCATCCTCGGCGCCGTCGCCCTGCAAGGCTGCGTCGAGTTGGCCGAGGACGTGCGTCGCGCGCGCGAGGCCGCAACGACCCGGACCGAGATGTTCGACAAGGTCGCCCGCGCCTACCTCGACTTCGCCACCGCCAACCCGGCCCGCTACGACGCGATCTTCGTGCTCACCACCGACCTCACCTTCGGCCTCGACGCTCCCCAGCCGCTGCGCGATGCCTTCGCCGGCCTCGAGGCGATGTTCAGGTCGGGCGCCGAGGGTGACGAACTCGGCGCGCGCACCGAGGTGGCCTGGGCCTCCCTGCACGGCATCGCGACGCTGGAACGCAGTGACAGGTTGCGCCCGGAACTGCGGGAACGGCGGATCGCCCTGCTTGTCGAGAGCTGGGCGGCATTCGCCTGACCGCATCCGCCCGTGGTCGCGGGCCGCGGGCCTCGGCCTGCCCATCGCGGTGACCGAAGACTCGTCGGCGGAGGTCACCGCTCCGCGTAGGTTGGAGACAACGACGCAGGTCGCCCGCGGCGGCCGAGGGCGAAGGGACGGCAGATGGTGGAAGTCGTAGTAGTCGGGTCGGGACCGAACGGCCTGGCCGCGGCGGTGATCGCGGCGCGGGCCGGATTGTCGGTGCGGGTGCTCGAGGCCCAGGAACAGCCGGGCGGTGGGTCACGGACCGCGGAACTGACCCTGCCGGGATTCCACCACGACGTGTGCGCCGGCGCGCATCCGATGGCGCTGGCGTCGCCGTTCTTTCGCGCGTTCGACCTCACGGCGCACGGCGTCGACCTGCTCACCCCGACCATCTCGTACGCGCATCCCCTCGACGGCGGCATCGCCGGATTGGCCTGGCGCAATCTCGAATCCACCGTCGCCGACCTCGGTCGTGACGGCCCGGCCTGGCGCGAGCTGTTCGGTCCGCTGGTCCAGCACTGGCCCGATGTCGTCGACCTCGCCATGTCGGATCTACGGCATCCACCGACCCGGATACCCACCGCCGTCCGCTTCGGCCTGCGCCTGCTCGAACAGGGATCGCCCCTGTGGAACAACCGCTTTCACGACGAGCTGGCACCCGCGCTGCTCACCGGTGTCGCCACCCATGCCATTACTCAGCCGCGCGCGCTGCCCGCGGTCGGCGCCGCCCTGCTGCTCGGCACTCTGGCCCACGCGGGCGGCTGGGTGATTCCGCGCGGTGGCAGCCAGGCGATCCCGAACGCCATGATCGCCGAGCTGGAACGGCTCGGCGGCGAGATCGTCACCGGACATCGCGTCGACGACTTCGCCGAGCTGGCGACCGCGCGTGCGGTCCTGTTCGACACCTCGCCCGCCGAACTCCTGCGCGTCGCCGGTGACCGCCTGCCCACGCGATACCGCAACAGCCTCGGCCGATTCCGCTACGGCGGCGCGGCCTGCAAGGTCGACTTCGCACTGTCGGGCCCGGTGCCGTGGACCGCCGAGGGCTGCGACCTGGCGGGCACCCTGCACCTGATCGGCACCCGCGCGGAGGCGATGCGCGCCGAACGTCGCGTCGCCGCGGGCGAATTCGCCGAGCGACCGTATGTCCTCGCGATCCAGCCCGGCGTCGTCGACACCACCAGGGCGCCGGCGGGCAAGCACACCTTCTACACCTACGCCCACGTGCCCAACGGCTCCGACCGCGACATCAGCGAGGCGGTGATCGCCCAGGTCGAGCGCTTCGCCCCCGGCTTCCGCGACCTGATTCTCGCCCAACACGTGACACCGGCGGCCTTCATGCCCGCCCACAACGCCAACTACGTCGGCGGCGATATCTCCGCGGGCGCGATGACCCTGCGCCAGACCGCCTTCCGCCCACTGGCCCGCTGGAACCCGTATTCGACCCCGATCCCCGGCACCTACCTGTGCTCGTCCTCGACCCCACCCGGCCCCGGCGTCCACGGCATGCCCGGCCTGCACGCCACCCGGCACATGCTGCGCACCCGCTTCGGCATCGTCACCGAGCCGCTGGATCTCCTGCGCGGCACCGCACCCGCCTACCACTGACTCTCCGGTGTCGCGTGCGCCGCTTCGGGCTTGACGACGTCCGGTTCCAGGTAGACGGTGCAGACGTTCGGGGCGGCGGCGCGTACGCGGGTGTCGGCGGCGTCGATGGCCTCGCCGACCTGGCTGATATCGAGCTCGGGCCGCATCGCGATCTTCGCGTTGACCAGCAGGTCCTCCGGGCCGAGGTACTGGGTCTGGATCCGGATGACGTGCACGATGCGCGGGTCGGCCAGCAGGGCGGCGCGAATCGCGATGTCCTCCTTGGCCGTCGCGCCCTCGCCGATGAGCAGGCTCTTGGTCTCGACGATCAGCACGATCGCGTTCACCCCGAGCAGCAGACCGATGAGCAACGTGCCGACGCCGTCCCACACGCCGTGGCCGGTGAGCACCGACAGACTCACGCCACCGAGGGCGAACAGCAGGCCGACCAGCGCGCCCATGTCCTCGAGCAGCACCACCGGCAGCTCGGGATTACGGGTGTTGCGGATGAAATGCCACCAGGAGTGCTTGCCCTTCAACGGCGCCGACTGCTTGCGCGCGGTGCGGAAGCTACCGCCCTCGAGCGCCATCGACACCAGCAGGATCACGATCGCGACGGCGGGGGACTCGATCTCGTGGGGAAACCGGATCTTGTGGATCGCCTCGTTCACCGCGAACAGGCAGCCCATGGTGAACAGCACCAGCGCCACCACGAACGAATAGAAGTACCGGTTGCGCGAGTACCCGAACGGATGCAGCGTGTCGGGGTCCTGCTCGGCCCGGTTGCGCCCGACCAGCAGCAGCGCCTCGTTGCCGGTGTCGGCCACCGAGTGCACGGCCTCGGCCAGCATCGACGACGAGCCGGTGATGAAGGCGCCGATGAATTTCGCGATCATGATGCCCGCGTTCGCGGCGAGCGCAGCGAGGATCGCGACCTTGCTGTCTCCACCTTCGGCGGCCATGGGACCGAACGGTACCCGCCGTCGCGGCCCCGGCCGTCCCGATCGCCGACCGTGTCGGCCCATCGACGCCGATCGCCGCCGCCCCGGAGGGACGACGGCGATCGGGTCGGAGCCTATGGGTCAGACGGACTGGGTCCGGTACAGATCGGGCTCGAGGTAGATCAGCCGGGCGGTGGGCACCGCGGCACGCACCCGCACCTCGGCCGCGTCGATCGCCTCGGCGATCTCGGCGATGTCGAGGTTCGGCGCGATCGCCACCTTGGCGGCGACCAGCATCTCCTCCGGGCCGAGGTACTCGGTCTTGAGGTGGATCACCGAGGTGATCTTGGCGCCGTCGACCAGGTTCTCGCGGACCGCGCGATCCTGTTCCGGTGTGGCGCCCTCACCGATCAGCAGGCTCTTCATCTCCACGATCAGCACGATCGCGATGACGCCGAGCAGGATACCGATGGCCAGGGTGCCGATGCCGTCGAAGATCGGGTCGCCGGTGATCATGGTCAGCCCGACCGCGCCGAACGCGAGCACAAGACCGATGAGCGCGCCGGTGTCCTCGAGCAGTACCACCGGCAGCTCGGGGCTGCGCGAGTTGCGGATGAACCGCCACCAGCTGGCAGTGCCCTTGAGCGGCCTGGATTCACGCACCGCGGTGATGAAGCTGAAGGTCTCCAGGCCGATCGCGATGCCGAGGATGACGATCGCGACGATCGGCTGACTCAGCTCCTCGGGATGCTGGATCTTGTGGATACCCTCGTAGATCGCGTACACCGAGCCGAGGGTGAACAACACCAGGGCGACGACGAACGAGTAGAAGTAGCGATTGCGGCCGTATCCGAACTGGTGCAGCTCGTCGGCGTCCTTGGCCGCGGCGCGCTGTCCGTACAGCAGCAGGCCCTGATTCGAGGTGTCGGCGACCGAGTGCACTGCCTCGGCCAGCATCGATGCCGATCCCGTGATCGCCGCGCCGATGAACTTCGCCACCGCGATACCCGCATTGGCCGTCAACGCGGCGAGGATCGCCTTCTTGCCACCACCAGCCGACATCTGCCCGCCCTTCTGCTTCGCTGTACACGCTCGTGCCCGCAACAGCCTAAGCGGACACGCGCGAAAGTTGCGCTTCGGCGTCAGTTCCCGGTGCCGACGCAGGCGCTGAACAGCTGCGCGGGCCCGCCGATCGCGCGTGCCTTGATGTCGGTGTCGACCGCGGAGATCCACGCCGCGCTGCCGCAGGCGACGGTGAGCGCGCGCCCGTTCTGGGACAGCTCGACGGTGCCCTCGGTGCACAGCACGATGCCGGGCCCGGCATCGGCGAGCGCGACCGGCTCGGCGTCGGCGGACAGGTCGAACCGGCACAGCGCGAACTCCGGTGCGGGCGTGCGGTATCGCACGCTGCCGTCCGCGTCGACCGCGGGCTCGATCACCGGGAGCTCGATCGGCTCGAAGTCGAGCACCCGCAACAGCTCCGGCACGTCGACGTGCTTCGGGGTCAGACCGCCACGCAACACGTTGTCGGAGTTGGCCATGATCTCCACGCCGACCCCACGCAGGTAGGCGTGCAGGTTGCCCGCGTCGAGGTACAGGGCCTGGCCGGGTTCCAGCGTCAGCCGGTTCAGCAGCAGCGCGGCGAGCACCCCCGCGTCACCGGGGTAGACCTCGGCCAATTCCAGCGCGGTGCGCACCTCGGCGGTGAACTCGCGCGCGCCCTTGCCGGACAGATACCGCACACAGCCTTCGAGCACCGAGGGCAGCAGGGTCGACAGCGCGGCGGGCGGCAGCGTGATCCAGGTGGTGAACAGCGTCCGCAGCCCGGCCGAATCGGGCTGGGCGGCAAGCAGTTCGGCGTAGATATTGAGGCCGGGCACGTCGAGTGCGCGCAGCAGATCGACGGTGCGGTGCGGGTCGCGGAAACCGGCCAGCGCCTCGAATCGGTCCAGCGCCACAACGAGTTCCGGCTTGTGGCTGTCGTCGCGATAGTTGCGCATGGGCGAGTCCAGCGGCACCCCGGTGCGGTTCTCCCGCTCGAAGCCCGCCCGCGCCTGCGCCGAGCTGGGGTGCGCCTGCAGCGACAGCGGTTCCTCGGCGGCGAGGATCTTGAGCAGGAAGGGCAGCCGGGCACCGAAGGTGTCGGCCACCGCGCCCAGCTCGCGCGCCGGGTCGGCGGCGACCACCTCGAGCAGGGAGCGGGTGCCATCGGCGAGCTTCACCCGCGCGGGGTCGGCGGGATGCGCGCCGAACCAGAGCTCGGCCTCGGGATGGGCCGACGGCACCGGCCGACCGCACAGCTGAGCGAGCGCGGTGCGCGAGCCCCATGCGTAGGAACGCAGCGCACCAACGAGTTCGTGCACTAGTAGTGTCCCCCGTCGTGGTAGCGATCCGAGGGCGCGGTCGTACCGCGCGCACCCGTCAGTCGTAGATAAGCGGCGGCCATGTCCAAGCGCAGCGCGAGCACCGCCAGTTGCTCGATCTCGCTGCCGTGCCCGCCCCCTGCGGCGGACGTGGCAGCGGCGCTGTCGATGGTCGGCGCTGCGCCCGGCTCGGCGAGCTGGTCCTGCAGCACGTCGACATCGGCGTGCACCAGATCGGCGTCGACGAGTCCGCTGCCGACGCCGTGGAACACCGCCAGCTTGCGCCGGACCGCGGCCTGATCGGGATGCACGCTCAGCGCGAGCACCCGCACCCGGTCGACCGGGGCCGGTCCGTCGAGTTCCTCGTCGTGGAACAGCGGATCGAATCCCGGTGCGGAACCGCCCGCGACCTCGGTCAGCTGTCCGACGGCGGCGATGGTGTCGGCCAGGTCGGCGGCCGCGGCCAGCCTGCCCGCCGACTGCAACAGCACCTCGGCGCCGTGCCCGGCCAGTTCGACAGCGGCCGGTGAGTCACCCGCGAGGACCACACCGACGCCGAGCATGCGCGCGGCGAGCGTCTTGGCCGGATTGTGGAAGACCTCGTTGTGCGGGCCGTCGCGCAGCGCCTCGGCGTCGAGCATGTCGGCCAGCGCCGTCAGATCGGGCGTGACGGGCACGCTGCGCTGGGCGTCGATGCCGCGCAGCACCGCGATGCCGACGGCCAGGAATCGCAGCAGCCGGTTGTGGTCGAGGACGGGCACCCGCGGTTCGAGGACGATCGCGCGGCCTGCCGCGACCGCGCGCAGCGGACCCTCGTTCGGCGCCGCGATCACCACTTCGGCGCTGCGGCGCAGCGCCCGGTCGACGGCGTCGATCAGCCGCGGATCGCCCGCGTCGTCGCCGGCGACCAGCACCACGTCCAGCGGACCGACCCACGGCGGCAGCGAGGTGACGGGCACGATCGGCAGCCCGGCCCGGTCACCGAGGGTGGCGACGAGCAGCCCGGCGGCGCGGGCCGCCCGGCCCGAACCGGAGACGAGGACCAGACTGCGCGGACGCAACTCGGACAGGCGTTCGATGAGCGAGGTTTCGGCCACCGCCGCGGCCGTCGCCCGCACCTGAGCGCCGCCCGAAGCCGCCGAACGTAGGGCGCCGCCGGTGTCGGCCGCCTCCAGCGACGCGGCATCGTCGAGGTCGAATACCGGTGTTCCAGCGATCATCGCCGATCCCACCTCCCCTCATCGCGCTGTGTCGTCTGCCGGCGAGCCGTCGGCGAATACAAGGTCTGTGATTCCACTATTCCAGTCAGGCGCGGACGATGCCCAGGATCTCGGTCACGAGTTCGTCGACTTCAGCCTGCGATCCGGCTTCGACGTTGAGACGAAGCAGCGGTTCGGTATTCGAGGCGCGCAGATTGAACCAGGCGTTGGCGCCGAGATCGACGGTCACGCCGTCGAGACGGTCCACCGAGACGGTCCGGTCGGCGAACGCGGCGAGCACCGCCGCGGTGCGCTCGGCGGCGTCGGCGACGGTCGAGTTGATCTCGCCGGAGGCAGCGTAGACGTCGTAGGCGGCCATCAGCTCCGAGACCGGACGCGGGCCCTCCCCGAGCGCGGCCAGCACGTGCAGCGCGGCCAGCATGCCCGAATCGGCGCCCCAGAAATCGCGGAAGTAGTAGTGCGCCGAGTGCTCGCCGCCGAAGACAGCGCCCGACGACGCCATCTCCTGCTTGATGAACGAGTGCCCCACCCGGGTACGCACGGGCTTGCCGCCGAGCTCCTCGACCAGCTCGGGCACCGCGCGCGAGGTGATCAGGTTGTGGATGACGGTCGCGCCCGGCTCCTTGGCGAGCTCGCGCTGGGCGACCAGCGCCGTGATCGCCGACGGGGAGACCGGCTCGCCGCGCTCGTCGACGACGAAGCAGCGGTCGGCGTCGCCGTCGAAGGCGAGGCCGATGTCGGCGCCGCTGCTGCGCACCAGCGCCTGCAGGTCGACCAGGTTCTTCGGGTCGAGCGGGTTGGCCTCGTGATTGGGGAACGAGCCGTCGAGTTCGAAGTACAGCGGCACGATCGTGATCTGGCCGAGCGTGCCGAGCACGGCGGGGACGGTGTGGCCGCCCATGCCGTTGCCCGCGTCCACCGCGATGGTCAGCGGGCGGATGTCGTCGAGGTTCACCAGCTCGCGCAGGAAGCTCGCGTAGTCGGCGAGCAGATCGGTGGTCGTCGCGGTGCCCGCGGTGCCGTCGTAGGCGGGCACGCCGTCGACGACCTCGGCCGCGATGGTGGCCAGCCCGGTGTCCTGGCCGACCGGCAGCGCGTTCGCGCGGCACAGCTTGATGCCGTTGTAGCGGGCCGGATTGTGGCTGGCGGTGAACATGGCGCCGGGACAGCCGAGCTTGCCGGAGGCGAAGTAGAGCTGATCGGTGGAGGCGAGCCCGATGTGCACCACATCGAGGCCCTGGGCCCGCACGCCGTCGGCGAAGGCGGCGGCCAGTTCGGGGGAGGACTCACGCATGTCGTGGCCGATCACGACCCGGGTGGCGCCCTCGTCGCGCATCAGCCGGGCGAACGAGGCGCCCACATCCATGACGAACCCCGCATCGATCTGTTCGCCCACCACCCCGCGGACGTCATAAGCCTTGATCACGGCGTTCACGAGTTCGCCGGAGCGCGCGACAGTCGTCATGTCCAACACCCTAGTGGGGGACGGGCTGCGGTTAGGCATGTACCTGTCGGCAAGAGCGGTGACCCGCTGATTTCGTACGCACATGGGTAACTCACCGACCACCTCTAGCTGGGCGGTGCGAACGCAGGACCTGTACGTACAGCCGAGCTCCCGGACCTGTATGGCCTGAGTTCGCGGAGAGGCGGCTAGGGATCCGGGAGGACTCGGAGGTGGCCGCGGCGGCCGGTGCGGGTGGTGCGCGGCGCGGTGGGCGTGTTGTCGCGGTAGCCGGGCTGGTCGGCGTCGGCGGGGCGGCGGCGCAGGCCCGCTTCGCGCACGGCTTCGGCCAGTGCGGTCAGGTCGTCGTCGTCGGGGGTGCTCGAGGAGAATCCGCCTTCGTGGCGCACCAGTTCCCAGCCCTTGGGGGCGGTGATGCGGCAGGCGTGGGTTTCGCACAGATCCCAGGAATGCGGTTCGGCGACGGTGGCCAGCGGTCCGACGACGGCGGTCGAGTCGGAGTACACATACGTCAGCGTCGCTACAGCCGGGTTCTTGCAGCCGGGTCGGCAGCAACGACGCATGGGGATCACGACGTCGAGATTAGCCCTCCGGCCCGTAAAAGTGGATACGGACACGCGGTGATACGCGCCCGTTATCGGCCGCCGCGCTACTCGGGTTCGGGATCGATCAGGTCCGGATCGACGCCGAGATAGGTCGCGATCTGCTGGACGAGGACCTCGCGCAGCAGCTCGACGAGATCGTCGGGATCGGCGGCGCGCAGCTCCAGCGGCTTGCGGAACAGCACCACCCTGGCGCGGGTCGCCGCGCCGTGCCGGTCGACGCCCGCGGGAATCAACCGCGACAGCGGCACCGGCCCGTCGGCGACCACCTCATCCGGCCAGGTGACCGAATCAGGGTGCAGCGGACGGATTTTCGGTACATCGTCGACGGCGATGTCGAGCTTGGTGAGCCGGTCGTGCCAGCGGGTGTCCAACGGGGCGAACGCCTCGAGCACGAGCCGGTCGAACTTCTGTCCTCTGGTGCGCCACGCGGGAACGGTGGGCGGGAGCATGGGTCCACGAACGCCACGACCGCGGCGGGTCACCGACCGTGCGGTGGGGGCCGGGGAATGACGCCGGGAACGTGCCATGGGAACTCGTCCACCTTTCTCGCGTGCACCTGTCGTGCCCGTCGAGCCGGAGGACGGCGCGACTACTGGGCGTTCGCCCGAAGCACCGACGTACTGCGCCTGCGTGCTCCGGGCTGGAGCCTCAGAGTCTACTTTCGAACATTCTCTTAACCGATTCCGCGCTTCAGCCTGCGACGCTCTCGTTCCGAGAGTCCGCCCCAGATGCCGAAACGCTCGTCGTGCGCCAGCGCGTACTCCAGGCACTGATCGCGCACCTCGCAGCCCAAGCAGATGCGCTTGGCCTCACGGGTCGAGCCGCCCTTCTCGGGGAAGAACGCCTCGGGGTCTGTCTGCGCGCAGAGAGCGCGTTCCTGCCACTGCTCTTCGATGGACTCGAACATCTCGTCGAAGCCCGTCACGACCAGACTCAGCCGGGGAGCCGCGACTTCGCTTGCCACGTCCGGTTCCGGCCAGCTCTCCTCGGCGCAGACAGCGTGAGCTGCGCCTGCTGTGGAATCGGTCGGCGAGACCATGTTTTCGGTCATCGTTCCGCCTCCTCACTATGTGTTAGCGCAGAATGATTCTTTCCGTCGGACCAACACACACCCCGACGGCCCAACACCGCGACGTAGTCCCGCGGGCTTCCCCGAACCTGTCTTCCGGCGAGCCAACACCCTCTCGCAAACGCCCCCGCGCTATGTCTTCTCGCGGTGACCGGAATGACATGTCTGTGATTAGACACGCCGCACTCGCCGGTGGTCAACCCGCCGTCACCCTTCCGTTACACTCCGCACCCGCCTTTCGTGTTGATCTTGTTATGTGCTGTGGCAAATGACCAGCAACTTTGCTGGAATTCGTCACGAAATAACCCGGCAACCGGCACCGCCTAGGCTGTGACCCTGTGACTGCACAACACGCGGTGCGCGAGCCCAAGATCGCCGTTCTGGTCGGCGGCGTCGGCGGTGCACGGTTCCTCCAGGGCGTCAGGCAACTCCTGCCCGACGCCGACATCTCGGCCATCGTCAATGTCGGTGACGACGTCTGGATGCATGGGCTTCGTATCTGCCCCGACCTCGACACCTGCATGTACACCCTCGGTGGCGGCATCGACACCGAGCGCGGCTGGGGCCACGCGAACGAGACCTGGCACGCGAAAGAGGAGCTGGCGAAATACAACGCCCAGCCCGATTGGTTCGGCCTCGGCGACCGCGATATCGCCACCCACCTCATCCGCACCGAGATGCTGCGCGCCGGATATCCGCTCTCCGCGGTCACCGAAGCGCTGTGCAATCGGTGGCAGCCGGGCGTGCGTTTGCTCCCGGCAACCGACGATCGCTGTGAAACCCACGTCGTCGTCAGCGATCCCGACAACGCCGGCGAACGTCGCGCGATCCACTTCCAGGAATGGTGGGTGCGGTACCGCGCGGCGCTCCCGACCCACGGATTTGCCTCGATCGGCGCCGAACAAGCCTCCCCGGCCCCAGATGTGACCGAAATCATAGCCGCCGCCGACGCCGTGTTGCTGGCCCCGTCGAACCCCGTCGTGAGCATCGGCGCGATCCTCGCCGTCCCCGGAATCAGGGGCGCGTTGCGCACCACCGAGGCCAAGGTGATCGGCCTCTCGCCGGTGATCGACGGAAAGCCGTTGCGCGGCATGGCCGATGAGTGCCTGTCCGTGATCGGCGTCGAGTCGACGGCCGAGGCGATCGGTCGGCACTACGGCGCCCGCTCGGCCACCGGCATCCTCGACGGCTGGCTGGTGCACTCCACCGACACCGCCGAGGTGCCCGGTGTGGAGGTGCGCAGCGTGCCGCTGCTCATGACAGACCCCGAGGCGACGGCTGAAATGGCCCGTGCCGCACTGGAATTGGCGGGAGTGAAGGCATGAGCGTGTTGCCCGACCACGCGGCCGACGAGCTGCGGATCCTCCCGGTCACCGGGCTGCCGGAGTTCCGGCCCGGCGACGACGTCGCCGAACACCTTGCCGCGCAGGCGCCGTGGCTCGCCGACGGTGACGTCGTCGTGGTGACCAGCAAGATCATTTCCAAGGTCGAGGGCCGCATCGTCACCGCGCCGACCGATCCGGAGGAGCGCGACACCGCCCGCCGCAAGCTGGTCGACGACGAGGCCGTGCGGGTGCTCGCCCGCAAGGGCCGCACCCTCATCACCGAGAACCGCCTCGGCATCGTGCAGGCGGCCTCCGGGGTCGACGGCTCGAATGTGGCCGAGGGCGAACTGGTGCTGCTGCCCACCGACCCCGACGCCAGCGCCAAGTCGCTGCGCGCCGCGCTGGCCCAGCGACTCGGCGTCGACGTGGCCGTGGTCATCACCGACACCATGGGCAGGGCCTGGCGCAACGGCCAGATCGACGCGGCCATCGGCGCGGCCGGGCTGCGCGTGCTGCACGACTACGCGGGCGCGGTCGACGGGCAGGGCAACGAACTGCACGTCACCCAGGTGGCCGTGGCCGACGAGCTCGCCGCCGCCGCCGATCTGGTCAAGGGCAAGCTCGGCGGCGTTCCGGTCGCGGTGGTGCGCGGGCTGGCCACCGACGACGACGGGTCGAGCGCGTCGGCACTGCTACGCGGCGGCGTCGACGACCTGTTCTGGCTCGGCACCGCCGAGGCGATCGAGCGGGGCCGCAAAGAGGCTGTGCCGCTGCGTCGTTCCGTGCGTGCCTTCGCCGACGAGCCGGTCGACCCGGAACGGATCAGAGCGGCCGTCGCGGCCGGGCTCACCGCGCCGGCGCCGCATCACACCCGCCCGGTGCGCTTCATCTGGCTGCGCAAGCCGAAGCTGCGCGCCCAGCTGCTCGAGGCCATGGCCGAGCAGTGGCGGGCCGATCTCACCGCCGACGGCCTCGCGCCCGAACGGGTGGAACGCCGTGTCGCGCGCGGGCGCATCCTGTTCGACGCTCCCGAGGTGATCATCCCGTTCTGCGTGCCCGACGGCGCGCATGCCTATCCCGACGCCCGCCGCCAGGCCGCCGAGCAGACGATGTTCACCGTCGCGGTCGGCGCCGCGGTGCAGGGCCTGCTGGTGGCGCTGGCCGCCGACGGGCTCGGCAGCTGCTGGATCGGGTCGACGATCTTCGCGCCGGAGGTCACCCGCGATGTCCTCGGCCTGGACGAGGACTGGATGCCGTTGGGCGCCATCGCGATCGGCCATCCACTCGACGAGCCCGCCCCGCGCACCGTCGGTTCGCCCGGCGCCGGCCTGGTGGAGCTGTGAGCGCGGAGTCGCTGCACGCGTCCGCGACCGAGCTGCTCACCGCCTGGCAGCCCGAGGCCGGACCGGACCGCTCGCTGCGGGAGGCGATACTCGCCTTCCTCGGCTCGGCGCCGAACGGGTGCCTGCGTGAACACGCGCCCGGCCACATCACCGCCTCGGCGATCGTGTTGTCGCACGATCGCCGCGAGGTGCTGCTCACCCTGCATCCGCGGGTGGGCCGCTGGATCCAGCTCGGCGGGCATTGCGAGCCGGGTGACGAGACGGTCGCCGACGCCGCGCTGCGCGAGGCGGTGGAGGAGTCGGGCATCCCGGATCTGCGGCTGACGCCCGGTCTCTACGGCGCGCAGGCGCACCCGATCACCTGCTCGCTCGGCGTGCCGACGCGACATCTCGACCTGCTGTTCGAGATCGTCGCGCCGCCCGGTGCGGTGCCGGTGCGCAGCGCCGAATCGGCGGATCTGCGGTGGTGGCCGGTGGACGGGCTACCGGCTGGCGCCGACGTGCTGCTCGTTCCGTAAAGGCGGCTGAATCGTTCGCTGACCTGTGATGACAGCGGCCGTGCCCAGGTGGCGCGGCCGCTGTTTCGTTATCCGACTGTTGCATCTTTACAAATCCGCGAATTTGTCTAGACGTCGGACAAATCGGGACATATCGTCTGTGACAGAGAGTTACGCACATCACAGGTGTGAAGTGTGTCGCAGGATGGAGACGACGATGTCGACAGATGCCAACGCGTCCGAACAGCGGGTGGCGCCCCCGCGGTGGCGCGATTCCAAGCGCTATCTCTGGTTGTGGGGCCTGTTCGCCCCGACCGGGTTGTTCACCATCGGAATCCCGCTGATCTGGGGACTCAACCAGCTCGGCTGGCACCGGCTCGCGGAAGTGCCGTTCTGGCTCGGGCCGATCCTGGTGTACCTCATCATTCCGCTGGCCGACCTGTTCTTCGGTCCCGACGGCGACAACCCGCCCGACGAGGTGATGGAGTACCTGGAGAACGACAAGTACTACCGCTACCTGACCTATCTGTACCTGCCGTTCCAGTACGCCTCGCTGATCTTCGCCTGCTACGTCATCTCCGCCGACAACCTGCACTGGCTCGGCTTCCCCGGCGGCGCGAACGTGGTCGACAAGATCGGCATCTCGATCAGCGTCGGCATGATCGGCGGCATCGGCATCAACACCGCGCACGAACTCGGCCACAAGAAGGTCCACCTGGAGCGCTGGCTCGCCCGCGTCGCGCTGGCGCAGTCGTTCTACGGCCACTTCTACATCGAGCACAACCGTGGACATCACGTGCGCGTTGCCACGCCGGAGGATCCGGCCAGCGCCCGCATCGGCGAGACGTTCTGGGCGTTCTGGCCGCGCACGGTGGCGGGCAGCTTCCGCTCCGCCTGGCATCTGGAGAAGGAGCGCCTGCACCGGCTGGACAAGAGCCCGTGGACGCTGCGCAACGACGTGCTCAACGCCTGGGCGATGTCGGTGGTGCTGTGGCTCGGCCTGATCGCGGTCTTCGGCATCGAGGTGCTGCCGTATCTGATCCTGCAGGCCGTCATCGGGTTCAGCCTGCTCGAGTCGGTGAACTACCTCGAGCACTACGGCCTGGTCCGGCAGAAGACCGCACGCGGGCGCTACGAGCGGCCGGCGCCCGAGCACAGCTGGAACAGCGACCACATCGTCACCAACATCTTCCTCTACCACCTGCAACGGCACAGCGATCACCACGCGTACCCGACCCGGCGCTATCAGACGCTGCGCAGCTGGGACGGCGCGCCGAACCTGCCCAGCGGCTACGCGAGCATGATCCTGCTCGCCTATTTCCCGCCGATCTGGCGCAAGGTCATGGACAAGCGCGTGCTCGCGCACTACGGCGGCGACGTCACCCTGGCCAATATCGAACCGAAGCGCCGGGCGAAGGTACTCGCGCAATACGGACAGGAGAAGCAGGCATGAGTGCGTACAAGTGCCCGGTCTGTGATTATGTCTACGACGAAACGAAAGGCGCGCCGCGCGAAGGATTTCCGGCGGGCACGGCTTGGTCGTCGGTGCCCGACGACTGGTGCTGTCCGGACTGCGGGGTGCGGGAGAAGATCGACTTCGAGGCGGTAGGAGTATCGCGGTGACCGAGTACAAGCTCTACCAGTGTGTGCAGTGCGGTTTCGAATACGACGAGGCGCAGGGCTGGCCGGATGACAACATCGCCCCGGGCACCAAGTGGGAGGACATTCCCGACAACTGGACCTGCCCGGACTGCGGCGCGGCCAAGTCCGACTTCTTCATGGTCGAGATCGAACGTTCGTGAGCGTCGCGGGCACTCCGCGCACCGGGTCGCGCATCCCGTACCAGGAGGCGGCGCGAGAACTGCTGCGCACCTCGGTCCTGGACGGGATGCGCGACCTGCTCACCGAGCGTGATTGGTCCAAGATCACGCTCGGTGACGTCGCGGCCAGGGCCGGCGTCAGCAGGCAGACGCTCTACAACGAGTTCGGTTCGCGCGCCGGCCTGTCCCAGGCCTACGCGCTGCGCCTGGCCGACGAACTCGTCGATCACGTCGGCGAGGCGCTCCTCGACAATGTCGGCGATGCACGCGCCGCCATCCGGGTCGGCATGACCGGGTTCTTCTTCGCCGCCGCGGCCGACCCGCTGGTGCGCTCGCTGCTGGCCGGGGAGATGAAGCCGGACCTGCTGCGGCTGATCACCCTCGACGCGGGCCCGCTGCTCGAACACGCCACCGCGCGGCTGGCCCATGTGTTCCAGCACAGCTGGGTGAACGCGACCGACGAGGAGGCCGATGTCATCGCGCACGCGCTGGTGCGCATCGCGCTGAGCTACATCCCCAATCCGCCGGTCCCCGAGCGCGACGCACCGGCGGAGATGAGCGCTCTGCTCAGTCCGTACGTGGAGGCGATCGTGCAGGTACGAGGTCTCCGAACCCAGGGCGGTGACGGAGGTCACTCCGGTGCTTGAGCGGCTCTGATTCGCCACCGTGTAACCATCACCACGTTTGCCGATCTGCCTCTGTGTAACGCGCCTACTGTCTGTCAGTATTCACATCGGTCGGCGATTGGTCTTTTTACAGCGGAGCGGGTGTGCAAACGGTTGGCAAACCGGGGGGTCTTCGTGATCCCAAACGGTATCTCTGGGCTCTAGGGTTGATCGCTCCGGCGTCCGCGCTGTTGCCTTCCCAGCTCGTGTACCGCACCGGTGCCGAAGTGTTCTGGTGGATCGGGCCCGTGATCGTGCTCATCGCCATCCCCGTCCTGGACTGGATCGTCGGCGAGGACGGCAACAATCCGCGCGACGAGGACTATGAAGCGCTCTCCGCCGACCGGTACTACCGCTGGTGCACCTATCTGTTTCTGCCCGTCCAGCTGATCGGCCTCGTCATCGCCTGCGCGATGTGGGCGGGCAACGATCTCGACCTCGTCGACAAGCTCGGATTGGCCGCCACCGTCGGCTTCGTCAGCGGCATCGGCATCAACGCCGCCCACGAATTGGGCCATCGGGTGGAGAGCGCTGAAAGATTGCTGTCGAAGATCGCGCTCGCCCAGTCGGGGTACGGGCACTTCTTCGTCGAGCACAACCGCGGCCATCACGCCCGGGTCGCGACACCGGAGGATCCGGCCAGTGCCCGGCTGGGTGAATCGCTGTGGGAGTTCTTGCCGCGCAGCATCATCGGCGGCTTCCGCTCGGCCGTGCGACTCGAACGCGCGCGCCTGGCCAGGAAGGGCCGCGGCTGGTGGAGCACCGGCAACAACATCCTCCAGGCGTGGGCGATGAGCGCGGTGCTCTTCGGTTCGCTGGCGCTGGCGTTCGGCCCGGCGATCCTGCCGTGGCTGGCCCTGCAGGCCGTCATCGGGTTCGGTCTGCTCGAGGCCGTCAACTACGTCGAGCACTACGGCCTGCTGCGCGCGCGCAAGCCCAACGGCCGCTGGGAACGCTGCTCCCCGCGCGACAGCTGGAACAGCGATCGCCTGGTCACCAACATCTTCCTGTTCCATCTGCAGCGCCACAGCGACCATCACGCCAACCCCGGCCGCCGCTATCAGACCCTGCGCAGCAGCAGCGAATCGCCGCAGCTGCCCGCCGGCTACGCCACGATGCTGCTGCTGGCCGCCGTCCCGCCGCTGTGGCGAGCGGTGATGGACCCCAAGGTGGCCGCCCACTACGGCGGCGACCTGACCCTGGCCAATGTCGCGCCGCCCAAGCCGCGGCGTTTGCTGGCCCGATACCGCGCCGCGGCCTGACCGCGGCCTCGAAGGACCGGGGAACGGCGGCGCCCGCACGCGGTAGCCTTGCCTCGGTACTGACTACCAGGAGAGGCTGATGACGACCTCAGAACTTCCCGCGCGCACCGAGCTCACCGCTGACGTCCGCAACGGCATCGATTACAAGGTGGCAGATCTCTCGCTGGCCGAATTCGGCCGCAAGGAGATCCGCCTCGCCGAGCACGAAATGCCCGGCCTGATGGCTCTGCGCCGCGAATACCACGATGTGCAGCCGCTCAGGGGCGCGCGCATCTCCGGATCGCTGCACATGACGGTGCAGACCGCCGTCCTGATCGAAACGCTCGTCGCCCTCGGCGCCGAGGTGCGCTGGGCTTCGTGCAACATCTTCTCCACCCAGGATCACGCCGCGGCCGCCATCGTCGTCGGGCCCAACGGCACCGTCGACGAGCCAAAGGGCACCCCCGTGTTCGCCTGGAAGGGCGAGACGCTGGAGGAGTACTGGTGGGCGGCCGAGCAGATGCTCACCTGGCCGAACGAGCCCGCCAACATGATCCTCGACGACGGTGGCGACGCGACCATGCTCGTGCTGCGCGGCGCGCAGTTCGAGAAGGCCGGTGTCGTTCCGCCCGAGGACACCGACCACTCGGCCGAGTACAAGGTGTTCCTCAACCTGCTGCGTGAGCGCCTCGAGACCGACAAGACCAAGTGGAGTGTCATCGCCGACTCGGTCAAGGGCGTCACCGAGGAGACCACCACCGGCGTGCTGCGGCTGTACCAGTTCGCCGCCGCGGGTGAGCTGGTGTTCCCGGCGATCAACGTCAACGACTCGGTCACCAAGTCGAAGTTCGACAACAAGTACGGCACCCGCCACTCGCTGATCGACGGCATCAACCGCGGCACCGATGTGCTCATCGGTGGCAAGAAGGTGCTGATCTGCGGTTACGGTGACGTCGGCAAGGGTTGCGCGGAGTCGCTGGCGGGCCAGGGCGCGCGCGTGCAGGTCACCGAGATCGACCCGATCAACGCGCTGCAGGCGCTGATGGACGGCTACGACGTGGTCACCGTCGAGCAGGCGATCTCGCAGGCCGACATCGTCATCACCTCGACCGGCAACAAGGACATCATCACCCTCGAGCACATGAAGGCGATGAAGGACCAGGCCATCCTCGGCAACATCGGTCACTTCGACAACGAGATCGACATGGCCGCGCTGGAGAGCTCGGGCGCCGCGCGCCTGAACATCAAGCCCCAGGTCGACCTGTGGACCTTCGACTCCGGCAAGGCGATCATCGTCCTGTCCGAGGGCCGCCTGCTGAACCTGGGCAACGCCACCGGCCACCCCTCGTTCGTCATGTCGAACAGCTTCTCCAACCAGGTCATCGCGCAGATCGAACTGTGGACCAAGCCGGAGGAGTACGACAACGAGGTCTACCGCCTGCCCAAGCACCTCGACGAGAAGGTCGCCAAGATCCACGTCGAGGCCCTCGGCGGCACCCTGACCAAGCTCACCAAGGACCAGGCCGAATACATCGGCGTTGACGTGGAAGGCCCGTACAAGCCGGACCACTACCGCTACTGAGGCAGCGCGGGTAGTTCGTGCACACCGGCCCGCCGATCGCAGAGATCGGCGGGCCGGTGTTCGTTTCGGCGCGTGCGGTACGAGACGGCATGACAACGGCCTGCCGATCGGTGATCGGCAGGCCGCATTCGCGGAGCAGGGACAGCCTGCCCGGATCAGAAGGCGCAGTTGGACGGGAACTTGGTGTAGTCGCACGGCTCGGCGCTTCCGACTGCGACGGCGAGCGAGCGAAGCAGCGAGGTGATCGTCACGGGGCTGATGCTGCTCCCGGAATCAGCCACCTGGGCGGGCGAGTGGGGCTCGAGCGGTCGCGGCTCGGCGGTCGCTGTGGCGGCGGCGCCTGCGAGGGCGAGACCCACGGTGAGGGTGGCGACGGTGGTGTGAACGATCTTTCTCATGGCGAAATCCTCATCGGTGGTGGGGGTGCGGACCAGACCGCAGTTCTGGGGGTGAGCGCACCGCTCGATCGGGAGCGGATCGGCCGGTGTCAGCCGATGGGGCCGGTGTCGCAGATCGTGGGGTGGTTGCCGTTGCGCTGGAGAACGGCGACGGCCCGCCGATCGGGGGATCGACGGGCCGCGGGGAATCCGGTGATCAGACCAGCAGCAGGCACACCGGCAGGGGGATGACGGCTTCCAGGAGTGCGCAGGCGGCGAGTTCGGCCGCGGAGCCCGCGGCGGCGGAGCCGGCCTCGGCGGAGCCGCTGAGCAGGGCGGCCGAGCCGGAGTGGTGGCCGCGGCCGACGGGATCGATCGCGGGCGCGGCGGTCGCGACACCGGAGCCTGCGAGGGTGATGCCGAGCGCGGTGGCGGCCACGGCGGCGCGGAGGATGGTTCGGTGGGGCATGGTGACTCCTGGATCGAGCGGCCCGGCGGGGGTCCGGGGTGGTGAGTGCCCTCGATGGACCGGACGGAATCGGTCAGCCGAGGACTTTGGAATGAGACCACTTCACACTGGGTCGAGTGGGCGAAACGGGGAATCCGGTCGCCGCATGCCCGGCGCGCCGGACGACACGGCTGCCCGCATGCTCGGCTCGCTGGGCGCCCGCCGAATCCCGCCGGGTAATCTCACCGCTCATGGGCGTACTGATTGCGGTGGAAGGCCTCGACGGCGCCGGTAAACGGACGTTGATCGACGGATTGATCGCCGAATTGTCCGCCAAGGGATTGCGGGCGGGCAGTGTGGCCTTTCCGCAGTACGGCCGATCGATCCACGCCGATCTGGCCGCCGAGGCGCTGCGCGGCGGGCACGGCGACCTGGCCGGCTCGATCAACGCGATGGCGATCATGTTCGCCCTCGACCGGGCCGCGGCGAGCGCGGAGCTGTCGAACCTGTTGGACACCAACGACATCGTCGTCCTCGACCGCTGGGTGGCCTCCAACGCCGCGTACTCGGCGGCCCGCGCCGAACAGGACGCCGACGGCGAAATCGTCGCCTGGGTGGGCGATCTGGAGTTCGGCAGGCTGGGGCTGCCCGCCCCCGAGCTGACCGTACTGATCGACATTCCCACCGAGGTCGCGGCCGAACGTGCCCGCCGCCGTGGCGAACTCGACGAGACCAGGGCGCTGGACGCCTACGAGCGGGACGGCGGTCTGCAGCGGCGCACCGGCGAGGTCTATCGTGAGCTGGCCGACCGCGACTGGTTCGGTCGATGGTGGACATACCGATCCGATGACGATGGGCCTGCCCTACTCACCCTCTGCTCGGAAATCTTTGCCGGATAAGGTTGGATACGCGACGGGTTCACACCATTAATGGCGTGGCGGCCCGATCCTGGCCTGGGAGATGACAACATAGGACTATGAAGCCCAAGATTCTGGTCGTCGACGACGATATGGCACTCGCTGAGATGCTGACCATCGTCTTGCGCGGGGAAGGGTTCGACCCGCACGTGGTCGGCGACGGCACGCAGGCCCTGTCGGCGGTGCGGGAGATCCGCCCCGACCTGGTGTTGCTGGACCTGATGCTGCCCGGCATGAACGGCATCGACGTATGCCGTGTGCTGCGGGCCGATTCCGGCGTTCCGATCGTGATGCTCACCGCCAAGACCGACACGGTCGATGTGGTGCTCGGTCTGGAGTCCGGCGCGGACGATTACATCGTCAAGCCGTTCAAGCCGAAGGAACTCGTCGCCCGCGTGCGCGCGCGCCTGCGCCGTACCGAGGACGAGCCCGCCGAGCTGCTCTCCATCGCCGACATCGTCATCGACGTGCCCGCGCACAAGGTGACGCGCGGCGGTGCGCAGATCTCGCTCACCCCGCTCGAGTTCGACCTGCTGGTCGCGCTCGCGCGCAAGCCGCGGCAGGTGTTCACCCGCGAGGTGCTGCTCGAGCAGGTCTGGGGATACCGGCACGCCGCCGATACCCGCCTGGTCAACGTGCACGTGCAGCGACTACGCGCCAAGGTCGAGAAGGATCCGGAGAACCCGGAGATCGTGCTGACCGTCCGCGGTGTCGGCTACAAGGCCGGACCGCCGTGATCGGTACCTGTGAGGCGCCGCTGTGACCGACGGTCGACCTGCCGGTACAGCGTCAGCGCCTCCAGCGCACGGACGTGCGCAAACCTTCGTCACGCAGGTGCGGCGATGGGCGGCTCCGGTCATGGCCTGGTTCCAGGCTGTCGGGACCGCGCTGGGCCATCTGTGGCGCCGGTCGCTGCAGCTGCGTGTCATCGTGTCCACGCTGACCCTCTCGCTCATCGTGATCACGATCCTCGGTGTCGTGCTGACCGGTCAGATCACCGACCGGCTGCTCGAGGCCAAGATCAACGCGGCGGTCGAGGAGATGGATCGTGCCCGCAGCACGATCGAGGACATTCTCTCCGGCGTCCACGACGCGAACAGTCAGCAGCAACAGCTCGCCGACGCGCGCGCCGCGCTGTCCAGCCGTGGCGGCACCGGCCAGTCCACGGGTGCCGCCGGTAGCTTCGACTCGGCGCTGGCGATGGTCGGCGGCACCCCGCCGCAGGAGATCACCGCGGGCCCCATCTCCGAAGTGCCACAGGAGCTGCGCCGGTTCGTCCAGCGCAACCAGGTCTCCTACCAGTTCACCACTGTCGCCGACCCGGACGGCTACCGCGGGCGCGCGCTGATCATCGGCAGCCCGAGCGCCGAGATCGCGACACTGGAGATCTACCTGATCTTCCCGCTGGCCAGCGAGGAATCGAGCCTGTCGCTGATGCGCGGCACGATGCTCATCGGTGGCGTCGTGCTGCTGGTGCTGCTCGCCGCGATCACCGCACTGGTGACCAGGCAGGTGGTGCTGCCGATCCGGTCGGCCGCGCGGATCGCCGGCCGATTCGCCGACGGCAGGCTCAAGGAACGCATGCTCGTGCGCGGCGAGGACGATATGGCCCGGCTCGCGCAGGCGTTCAACGAGATGGCCGAGAGCCTGTCGAACCAGATCACCCAGCTCGAAGAGTTCGGCAACCTGCAACGCCGGTTCACCTCCGACGTCAGCCACGAGCTGCGCACCCCGCTCACCACCGTGCGCATGGCGGCCGACCTCATCCACGGCTCCAGCGACGATCTCGATCCCGCGCTGGCCCGCAGCTCCGAACTGCTGGTAAACGAACTGGACCGGTTCGAGGGCCTGCTCAACGACCTGCTCGAGATCTCCCGCCACGACGCCGGTGTCGCCGAGCTGCAGGTGGAATCGCTGGACGTGCGGATGTGCGCGCGGGCCGCGATCTCCACGGTGCGCCACCTGGCCAAGGAAGCCGGAGTCGAGGTGGTCATCGACCTGCCGGAGGAACCGGTCGTCGCCGAGGTCGACCCGCGGCGCGTCGAGCGGGTGCTGCGCAACCTGCTCGCCAACGCGATCGACCACAGCGAGGGCAAGCCGGTGCTGATCCGGATGCGCGGCGACGCCGAGGCCAACGCGGTCGCGACCGTCGTGCGTGATCAGGGCGTCGGGCTGCGGCCGGGCGAGGAGAAACTGGTGTTCAACCGGTTCTGGCGCTCGGACCCCTCGCGGGTGCGCCGCTCGGGCGGCACCGGCCTCGGCCTGTCGATCAGCGTCGAGGACGCCAATCTGCACGAGGGCAGGCTGGAGGCCTGGGGTGATCCCGGCGTCGGCGCCAGCTTCCGGCTGCTGCTGCCGATGGTGCGCGGTCGTAAGCTGGGTGCGAGCCCGCTCGCGCTGGAGCCGATGCTGCGCAAGGTGCCGCCGCTGCCCGAGACCGACCCGGCCGACGAACCGGAGGTGGTGGTCGACCCGGAATCGGGCGAGCCGTCCGCCGAAGCACCGGAATCCGGCGCCGAGCCGACCGAGCAGGCACGCCCCGAGACCAACGGGCGCGCGGCGACCGAAGCCGACCACGAGGAGCCGATGTCCACCGAGACCGGAGACCGACAGTCATGACGAACGCGGGTGGTGATCGCTCGCCGCGGCGTTGCGCCGTGCTGCCTGCGGCTGTCCTGGCCTGCTTGCTGGTCCTCACCGGCTGTGCCAGCCTGCCGGAGTCCTCGGCGCCCCAGGCGCTGGGCACCATCAACCGCGCCCCGACCTCGGAAGGCCCGACACCGCCGATCTCCGGCCGCGACCCCGACCTGCTGGTGAGCGATTTCCTCACCGCCAGCGCCGATCCAGCCAACCGGCACGCGGCGGCCAGGCAGTACATCGCCGCCGACACCGCGGGCAGCTGGAACGACGAGGCCAGCACCACCATCGTCGACCGGCCCGACACCCTGCGCGAGTCGCGCTCGGGCGACAAGGCCAGCTACGTCATCCGCGCCCGCAAGGTCGGCGAGCTCGCGAGCGACGGCGGCTACCGGGCCGTCGAGGGCACACTCGAGAACAAGATCGAGATGAGCAAGATCGAGGGCGAGTGGCGGATCACCGAGCTGCCCGACGGCGTCGTCATCGACTCCAGCGCGTTCGACAAGTCCTACCGCCGCTACGTCCTGCAGTACATCGACTCGAGCAGTTCCGTGCTCGTGCCGGACCCGCGCTGGGTCTCGGTCCCGCGCGCCCAGCTGACCGAGCGGCTGATCGGCATGCTCGGCGCGGGCCCGCAGTCGACGATCGCCCCGGTGGTGCGCAACCAGCTCGCCCCGCCGATCACCGTGCGCAGCCCGATCACCAAGGCCAACAACGAACCCGGCGAGGTCGGCATCGGCATCGGCGGTGTCCGCATCGACTTCGGCGGCGTCGGCGCCCTCGGCCAGCGCGAACGCGAACTGCTCGCGGCGCAGGTGGTGATGACGCTGGCCGGCGCCGACATTCTCGGCCCGTACGTGCTGCTCGCCGACGGCAAACCGCTCGACGAGCGCTACGCCAACGGCTGGTCGGTCGCCGACCTCGACCAGTACAGCGCGTCCGCGCCCGGCCAGAACCGGATCGGCCTGCACGCCCTGCGCGACGGCACGCTGGTCCAGGTGACCCCGGACGGCATCGTCACACCGAACGGATCCTTCGGCGACGCGACCAACCTGCAGTCGGTCGGGATCTCCGCCGACGGCCAGTTCGTCGCCGCGGTCGCCGACACCGGAAGGCCCGCACCGGAACCCGGCCGGACCCTGCTGATCGGCAACTACGGGGCCAAGGCGTTCGCGGTCGCCGAGGGCGCCAGCATCGCCCGTCCGTCGTGGACCGCCGACGGCGGCGCGGCGTGGACCGTCGTCGACGGCGACCGTGTCATCCGTGCGGTCACCGATCGCGCGACCGGCAACGTCTCGGTGCAGGACGTCGACACTACCGCGCTGTTCGAGGGATCGGGTTCGCCGCGTCCGCCGATCAGCGAGATCATGGTGTCGCGCACCGGCGCGCGTGCGGCGCTGATCGCCGACGGGAAGGTCTACGTCGCGGTGATCGAGCGCAGGCCCGACGGCAAGTACGCGCTCACCTCCCCGCTGCCGATCGCGCTTGGCCTGAGCAGCCGCGCGGTCTCGCTGAGCTGGGTCACCGGCGACACCATCATGGTGGCGCGTGAGGGCAACGTCGACCCGGTCTTCACCGTGTCCATCGACGGTTCCCAGTTCACCCCGGTGACCTCGCAGAACCTGACCCCGCCGGTGCGCGTGGTGACCGCGGCGCCCAACACCCAGTACGTCGCCGACTCCCGCGCCGTGCTGCAGTTGCAGACCGCCGACCCGGCCCGCAACGACCGCTTCTGGCGCGAGGTGCCGGGGCTGACCGGCGAACAGGTCGTCCCGGTGCTGCCCAGCTGATCTGTCGGTGCGCGGTGTGATACTCACGCGCTATGAGAGCCCTGCTCGATCTGGTGGTGCCCGTGCACTGCGCCGGCTGCGCGACGGCGGGCGCGGCCTGGTGCGCCTACTGCGCGGCCGAGCTGAGCCTGGATCCGGTGCGGGTCAGGCCGCGCACCGATCCCGGTGTCCCGTGCTGGGCGCTCGGCCCCTATCGCGGTCCAGCCCGACGCGCTGTGCTGGCCGCCAAGGAACGCGGCAGACGCGATCTGGCCGCACCGCTCGGCCTGGCGCTGGCCGTCGCTCTCGCCCGTTTGCGGGCCCCCGATCGGCCGCTGGTTCTCGTCCCCGCCCCCACCCGCGCCGCGGCCGCCCGGCGCCGTGGCGGCGACCCGGTGGCGCGGTCGGCGGTGGCCGCGGCGCAATGGCTGATCGATTGCCGGGCCGTGCCGCTGCTGCGGATGCGGCCCGGCGTGCGCGATTCGGTGGGCTTGACGACCTTTGAGCGCGCGCACAATCTGCGCGACAAGATCACGACGGTCGCCGGTGCGCTCGGACCCGCTGGTCTCGCGCCGAACGCCGAGGTCGTTGTGGTCGACGATGTGCTCACCACCGGGGCGACTGTCACCGAATCGGTGCGCGTTCTTGGTCGAATCGGCGTACGTCCGCGTGCCGTTTTGGTGACCTGCGCGGCTTGACGACGCGAAATTTGCGTGAACAGTGGCGCGCTTGCCCGTGGCGGACTAGCGTCGCGGACACACACACCGAACGACAAGTTTGGGAGGTGGCGCCGCGGACATCTGGTGCCGAGCGATTCCCGATCGGCACAGCTCAATCCCGCCGCATTCGCTCTATCGTGTGCGGCCATATCCGGGAGGTACGCGTGACGACTTCTTCACGGGCATCAGTGCGAGATGCTGACCCTACGGCACTGGCTGACAGTGCCCCCGACACGACCGAGAGCCCGAACGCCGAAGTGGTGGTCTCCGGTCGGAATGTCGAAGTCCCCGACCACTATCGAATCCATGTCGCGGAGAAGCTGGCTCGCCTCGAGCGCTTCGATCCGTCGATTTTCCTCTTCGATGTGGAACTTTTCCACGAACGCAACCGTCGTCAACGCAAGGCCTGTCAGCGTGTGGAGATCACCGCGCGCGGCCGTGGACCGATCGTGCGCGCGGAAGCCTGTGCAGACAGCTTCTACGCCGCGCTGGACTCGGCCACCCAGAAGATCGAGACCAGACTGCGCCGGTCCAAGGACAAGCGGCGCGTCGTGCACTACGGCGACAAGACGCCCGTCTCGGTCGCACGGGCCACCGCCACACTGGTCGACGAATCCCTGTTCACCCAGGCGAACGGCGCTGCCGCGCACGCCCATGCCGAGGACGCCGAAGACGAAGGCGGTCCCGGCCACATCGTGCGCACCAAGGTGCACAACGCGACACCGATGTCGGTGGACGACGCGCTGTATCAGATGGAACTGGTCGGACACGACTTCTTCCTGTTCCACGACCGCGAGAGCGACCGGCCCTCGGTGGTCTACCGCAGACACGCATTCGACTACGGCCTGATCAGACTGGCCTGACACCGTCACACCTCCGGGCACCCGCCACCGGCGGGTGCCCGGATCGTGTTCAGCCCCCGAAGGTTTCGTGATGCACGGCCTCGGTGAGCGAGCGACCCGAGCGCCACCCGAACCGTTCCAGGTCGGGCACCCGCTGAAACTTGCGCACCGGCCCGACGCACAGCCAGGCCACCGGCTTGATGCCGGCGGGCAGGTCGACCAGCTCGCGCAGGAAGTCCGGATTGTAGAACGACACCCAGCCGACGCCGACCTGCTCGGCGGTCGCCGCGAGCCACAGGTTCTGGATCGCCAGCACCGTCGAGTACACCCCGGTCTCGGGCACGCTCGCCCGGCCCAGGATCTGCGGTCCGCCGCGCCGGTCGTCATGGGTGACCACGACGCCGGTGCCGCTCTCGACGATCCCGTCGATCTTGATCGGCTCGAACGTCTCGGCCCGGTCGGCAGGCAGCGCGTCCCTGAACTCGACCCGCTTGTCCGCGACATGGTCGGCGAAGCGGCGCAGGGTGTCCGGCTGCCGGACAACGACGAAATCCCACGGCTGGGAGTTGCCGACACTGGGCGCGCGATGGGCCGCGTCCAGGATCCGCCACAGCGTCTCGTCGTCGACGAGCTCGCCGGTGAATTCGGCGCGCACATCACGGCGCAGGCGGATCGCGTCGTAGACGCTCAACTGGTCGGCACACACGCCGACCAGTCAACCTCAGGCCGTCAGGCCATCGAGCGGCGGGCCAGCTTGCGCCCGGCGGACAGCGCGGTGCGCAGACCACGGCGACGGCCGGTCACCGGGTCGACTGTGGTGACGGCGTTGCCACCGAACAGCTTCTCCGACTTGGTTTCCGGGGCGTCGTCGGTGGTGTGGCGCAGGTACTTGTTGGGCAGCGACAACTTGAGGATCGTGCGCCACGACTTGAAGTACTGCACCGGCATCGACCCGGTGGTGTAGGGCAGGTCGTACTTCTCGGCCAGCTCGCGCACCCGCACGGCGATGGCGGCGTAGCGGTTGCTCGGCAGGTCGGGGAACAGGTGGTGCTCGATCTGGTGGCTGAGGTTGCCGGTCATGAAGTGCATGACCTTGCCGCCGGAGATGTTGGCGCTGCCCAGCATCTGGCGCAGGTACCACTCGCCCTGCGTCTCGTTCTCGATGTCGGCCTTGGTGAACTTCTCCGCGCCGTCGGGGAAGTGCCCGCAGAAGATCACCGCGTTGGTCCACACGTTGCGCATCACGTTGGCGGCCATATTGGCGGTGAGGGTGGTGAGGAACGACGGGCCGGTGAGCAGCGGGAAGATCAGGTAGTCCTTGGCGGCCTGCTTGCCGATCTTCTTGAGCACCAGCTTGCGGTCGGCGTCGAACTGCCGCCACTCCGGCGAGTCCTTGTCCCACTTCTTCTTGGCGACCTTGCCCAGTTCCAGATGCTGGATCGCGACGCCGTACTCGAACAGCATCTGCAGCAGCAGGTTGTAGACCGGGTTGCCCAGGTAGAACGGCATCCAGCGCTGGTCACGGGTGACGCGCAGCAGGCCGTAGCCGATGTCGTCGTCCATGCCCAGGACGTTGGTGTACTTGTGGTGCAGGAAGTTGTGGGTGATCTTCCAGTGCGCCGACGGGCCCGCGTTGTCCCATTCCCACGAGGTGGAGTGGACTTCCGGATCGTTCATCCAGTCCCACTGCCCGTGCATGACGTTGTGCCCGATCTCCATGTTCTCGATGATCTTGGCAGTGCCGAGCAGGGCGACGCCGGCCAGCCAGGCCGGCGGCAGGAAGCTGGCGAACAGCACCGTGCGGCCGCTGATCTCCAGCGCTCGCTGTAGCCGGATGACATTGCGGATATATCGCGCGTCGGCGACCCCCCGCGAAGATTCGATTTCGCGGCGGATCGCGTCGAACTCCGCACCGAGAGCTTCGACATCCGCGGCGGTGAGGTGCGCGTATTCCTTGACATCCGAGATCGCCATGGCGGCTACACTACCGTAGGTTACGAGAGCGTAGGTTGGCGATTCGAGCGCTGAATTGTGTGAAGCATCCTATTGCGAAAAAGAGACCGAGATGTTATCTCACCCGCGACGGCGGGCACGCTCGCCCAGCGCCCGCTTCGCCTCGCGCAACGCCAGCTTTTCCTGCCGCGCCCGCGCCTTCAGTGTCGCCTTGGCCTCGCGCAGCACTTCCTTCTCGTGCCTGGCCTTGATCTCCAGCGACACCTTCGCGTCGTGCAGTGCCGAGCGCAGCCCGAAGCGCTTGCCCGACTCCGGGTCGACCCGCAGCGCGTCCGGCAGCGAGATTCCGGCGAATTTGCGCTCCGAGGACGTCTCGGGCGCGTCGTCGGCGGTCCGCTTGAGGAACCGGTCGGGCAGTGCCAGCTTGTGGATGGTCCGGAACGCCAGCAGGTACTGCTTGCCCAGCGAACCGGTGGTGTAGGGCAGGTCGTACTTGTCGCACAGTTCGCGCACCCGCACCGCGACCTCCGGGTACCGGTTGCTCGGCAGGTCGGGGAACAGGTGGTGCTCGATCTGGTAGCAGAGATTGCCGCTCATGAAGGCCATCACCGGACCGGCCTTGAAATTGGCGCTGCCCAGCATCTGGCGCAGGTACCACTCGCCCTGGGTCTCGCCGTCGAGCTGGGAGATCGTGAACTTCTCCGCGCCGTCGGGGAAGTGCCCGCAGAAGATCACCGCGTACGCCCACAGGTTGCGGACCAGGTTCGCGGTCGCGTTGGCCTTCAGTGTCGACTTCCACGCGGGCCCGGTCAGCGCCGGGTACAGCACGAAGTCCTTGACCACCTGACGGCCCGCCTTACGGGCGAACTCCTTGTTGGGCTCGGACAGCAGCTGCTTCTGCGGAACTCCGGCGAGCTCCTTCTCGATGCCGAGGTCGTGGAGCGCGATGCCCCACTCGAAGGTGGCGGCCAGCAGCAGATTCGCCGCGGGCTGTACCAGGTGCTTCGGGTGCCAGACCTCGTCGCGGGTCATCCGCAGGATGCCGAAGCCCAGGTCCTCGTCCTTGCCGAGGACGTTGGTGTAGGTGTGATGGGAGTAGTTGTGCGCCCGGCGCCACTGCGCCGAGGTCCCGGTCATGTCCCACTCCCAGCTGGTGGAGTGGATCTCCGGATCGTTCATCCAGTCCCACTGCCCGTGGCTGACGTTGTGCCCGAGCTCCATGTTCTCGATGATCTTGGCCACCGACAGCAGCGCGGTGCCGCCGAGCCACGCCCAGCGGTTACGGCTGCCGAACAGCACCGCGCGGCCCGCCACCTCGAGTGCCCGCTGTGCGGCGATGGTGCGCCGGATGTACTTCGCGTCGCGCGCGCCGCGGGAGGTCTCCACCGAACGGCGGATCGAATCGAGCTCTTTCCCCAGTGTCTCGATGTCGGCGGCCGTGAGATGGGCGAAGGCCTGGATATCGGTGATGGCCACCGGGGTCCTCTCTGTCGGTTGGCGGCTGGTCGGTTCAGAATGGAGGCGGGCCGAGAACGCCGCGGCTACGCCGCTGTGTTCTCGGCCCTGCTGCGCCGGTCGGCGCGAGGTAGGCCTAGACCAGCCGCTGCCGGCCATTGATATGGCCGGCGCATGACTCCGAGGGTACCTGCTGTCCTCAGCGGAGGGGATGCTCAGATGTCGAGCGTGCAGTCGCCCGCCGCGGCCGAGATGCAGGTCTGTACCTTGTCGCCCGGCTGGCGTTCGTCGCCGTTGCGCAGGTCGCGGGCGTGTCCGGCGGACAGGGTGACCACGCAGGTCTGGCAGATACCCATGCGGCAGCCGAAGGGCAGCTGCACGCCGACGGACTCGCCCGCTTCGAGCAGGCTGGTCGCGCCGTCGACGGTGAGGGTGCGGCCGGTGGTGCCGAAGGTCACGGTGCCGCCCTCGCCGATCGCGGAACGTTCGACCTCGAAGCGTTCGATGTGCAGCTTGCCGGGGATTCCCGCTGTCTTCCAATGCTGTTCGATCGCGTCGAGCATCGGCGCGGGGCCGCACGCCCAGGTCTCGCGCTCGCGCCAGTCGGGGTAGAGCTCGTCGAGGCTCGCCAGGGAGAACAGGCCCTGCTCATCGGTCAGCTGCAGGTGCGAGACGAAGCTCGGGTGCTTGGCGTGCAGCGCGCGCAGTTCGGCGCCGAACATGACGTCGGCGTCGGTGGGCGCCGAGTGCACGTGCACCACGTCGCTGACGCCGTTGCGCCGGTCCATCGTCCGCAGCATCGACATCACGGGGGTGATGCCGCTGCCCGCGGTGAGGAAGAGCACCTTCGCCGGCGGCGGCTCCGGCATCACGAACCCGCCCTGCGGCGCTTGCAGGCGCACGATGGTGCCCGCGGCCACCCCGTTGACAAGGTGGCTGGACAGCTTGCCCTCCGGCATCGCCTTCACCGCGATGGAGATGAGCCGCTTGCCGCCCTCGCCGGTCCAGTCCGGCGGGCAGGTCAGCGAGTACGAACGCCAGTTCCAGCGGCCGTCGATCAGGATGCCGATGCCGATGTACTGGCCTGGCTGGTACTTGAAGTCGAAGCCCCAGCCCGGCTTGATCACCAGCGTCGCCGAGTCGGCGGTCTCCTTCTGCACCTCGACGATCCGCCCCCGCAGCTCCCGCGCCGACCACAGCGGGTTGGCCAAGTGCAGGTAGTCGTCGGGCAGCAGGGGAGTGGTCACCCGGGCCACCGCGCCACGCAGCACGTTGAGCTTGCCGCCGCGGTCGCCGACCTGCGCGGCCGGTGCTTCGAGCCATTCCCGGAACTTGTTCATGACCATGCTTGCCGTTGTCTCCCTGTGTGCTCGGAGCCGCCGTGGGGTAGCTCGCTCGCTGCCAGGTTACGGCATCGTAGGTTTCGTGGCTGTCCGCCTCCCCGCGACTTCAGGCCAGACTCAGGAGCGTCGGCAGATCGGATGCGGCCGGCGGTATCAGGGTGGGCGTGTTAGCTCGTACCCGACGAGTTACCCATGTGCTCGCGAGACATCGTCGAATCGTGGCGTGCCTCCCACGGCACTGCTAAAGCAGATCGAGCAGGAAGGGCAGCTCCTGGGTGGCGTACCAGGCGAGCTGGTGATCTTCGGCGTCACCCAGGACGAATTCCGCGTCGGTGTCGCCGAGATCGGCGGCGTCGATGACGTCGACGGCCTTGGCGACCTGCGGCTCCGCGTCGGCCAGGTCGACATGCACGGACGCGACCTGGTCGTAGGTGATCGGCCCGGCCAGCTTCACCACCGCGTCGTCGAGGTCGGGCCGCAGCTTCGCGCCGGTGACGTCGGCGGCGATCACCGCGCGCCGGTACACCGGGCTGCCCGGGGTGGCCGCTTCGCCCTCGGCGTCGTCGAGCCCGTCGCGTTCGGCGGCCAGCAGCCGCAGCGAGGCCCTGGCCGCCTCCTGCATCGCCACCTCGGCCAGTTCCTCGTCGTCACCGGCGGCGTAGGCCTCGCGCAGGGCGGGCGTCACGGCGAACGCGGTGGCGCCGAGCGGGAACACCTCCCGCTCGTCGACGAGCTGGCGCAGCATCGGGATCGTCGCCGGGATGTAGACGCGCAACTTGCCGTTCTCAGAGACAGGCACCGAGCAACTCCTCCATCGATTCGTGCACCGACGCCGCGAGAACGTCGATGTCGGCCATGGCGTCGCGGTCGGCGTTGAGTCCGTAGAAGACCTGACCGTCGTACGAGGTGAGCCCGAAACTCAACGTCTGATTGCGCAGCAGCGGCGATACCGGATACATCTCCAGCATGCGCGCCCCGCCGATGTACATCGCGGTCTGTGGTCCCGGCGCGTTGGTGATCACCAGGTTGAACGTGTTGTCGGCGAAGGTACTCGCCGCCCGCACACTCATCGCGTGCAGGCTGGCAGGCGCGAACCCGGCCAGGTGCACCAGCGTGCGCGCCCGCACCCCCCGACGCTGCCGACCTGCGGCTTCGGTGGCGTGCGCGATGTGCGACAGGCGCATCACCGGATTCGGTTCGCCCACCGGCAGGTCGATGAGGAACGAGGACACCTCGCTGGCAGGCGCCAGCTGGTCGCCGCCGTCGACGTACACCGACATCGGTACGACGGCCCGCAGATTCGTCGACTCGACCAGCGCCTCGTTGCGCGAGAGCAGCCAGTTGCGCAGCGCGCCGGTGACCACGGCGAGCACCGTGTCGTTGATCGAGCAGTCGAAGTGGCGCCGGATGGTGCGGTAGTCGTCGAGGTCGGTGCGCACGACATCGAAGCGGCGGCTGCGCGAGGTGCGGGCGTTGAGCGGGCTGTCCGCGACGCCCGAGGTCGCGGCGCGCACCGCGTTTGCCGCCGCCTTCACCGCCATCCTGGTGCCCCTGACCAGCCCGAACGCGTTGGAGCCCGCGTCGCGGGCGACCTCGTAGGCCTCGCGTGGCTGCGCGGCGAGGTGCGACAGCGCGCCGGCCAGCAGTTCCACGTCGGTGGGTTCGCGCGGCGCGCGCCACACGACGTCGGCCAGCTCCCGTGGCAGGGGGCTGTTGTCGAGGATCACGTGTCCGATCTCGAGCGCGGTGTCACCGTCGACGAGCGCCGAATGCGATTTGGTGAACACCGCGCTGCGGCCGTCGGCGAGCCCCTCGATCAGATACATCTCCCACAGCGGCCTGCCCTGATCCAGCGGGCGGGACGCGAGCCGGGCGACCAGGTCGTAGAGCTGTTCGTCGCTGCCCGGACCTGGCAGCGCCGAGCGGCGGATGTGATAGCTGATGTCGAAGCGGCTGTCGTCCACCCACACCGGCCTGCCGAGGGTGAGTGGGATCTCGCGGACCTTGCGGCGGTAGCGGGGGACCAGCGGCAGCCGGGTTTCGACCAGGTCGATGAGCTTGTCGTAGTCCAGGACCTGGCCGGATGCATCGGGCTCGGAGTTCTGGAGGATCGCGAGAGAGCCGATGTGGATCGGGTTGCTGCTCGATTCGAGCCGGTAGAACGACGCATCCTGCGGCGTCAATCTCGTGATCACGCGCTCTGATACTCCTTCCGGTGCCAGCTGACCCCGACCAGGCACGCGCTACATCCTACGTCACGGCAGGTGAATCGCGGTGCCGGGCAACGAGGCCCGTCGGGCGCCGTGACCAGGGCCGATGTCTGTCTCCGGTACGCCGGGCATGGGTCCGCGCCGCCGGGTACGGTGGTCTGCGGACTACCATGGCCATCAACACTGTGGCCAACCAGCCGAACACACCCCGACCAGAGGACTGACGAGACCCGTGCCTGCGCTGACACTGACGAGGTTGCTACGGATTGGTGAAGGTCGCACGGTCAAGCGGCTCTCGAACCTCGCCGACGAGGTCATCGCGTACGGCGAGGAGATCGAGCAGCTGACCGACGACGAGCTGCGCGCCAAGACCGCCGAGTTCAAGCAGCGCCACGCCGACGGTGAGACCCTCGACGACCTGCTGCTCGAGGCGTTCGCGGTGGCCCGCGAGGCGTCCTGGCGAGTGCTGAACCAGAAGCACTACAAGGTCCAGATCATGGGTGGCGCCTCGCTGCACCTCGGCAACATCTCGGAGATGAAGACCGGTGAGGGCAAGACCCTGACCTGTGTGCTCCCCGCGTATCTGAACGCGATCTCCGGCGAGGGCGTCCACGTCGTCACCGTCAACGACTACCTCGCCAAGCGCGACGCCGAGTGGATGGGCCGCGTGCACCGCTTCCTCGGCCTCGAGGTCGGCGTGATCCTCGGCGGTATGACCCCGGCCGAGCGCCGCGTCGCCTACCACGCCGACGTCACCTACGGCACGAACAACGAGTTCGGCTTCGACTACCTGCGCGACAACATGACCCACTCGCTGGACGATCTCGTGCAGCGCGGCCACAACTTCGCCGTGGTCGACGAGGTCGACTCCATCCTCATCGACGAGGCACGTACCCCGCTGATCATCTCGGGCCCGGCCGACGCCTCGTCCAAGTGGTACGCCGAGTTCGCGCGCATCGCGCCGCTGCTGAAGAAGGACGTCCACTACGAGGTGGACATCAAGAAGCGCACCATCGGCGTGCACGAGGCCGGCGTGGAGTTCGTCGAGGACCAGCTCGGTATCGACAACCTCTACGAGGCCGCCAACTCCCCGCTGGTGAGCTACCTGAACAACGCCATCAAGGCCAAGGAGCTCTACACCCGCGACAAGGACTACATCGTCCGCGACGGCGAAGTGATCATCGTCGACGAGTTCACCGGCCGCATCCTGGTCGGCCGCCGCTACAACGAGGGCATGCACCAGGCGATCGAGGCCAAGGAGAAGGTCGAGATCCAGCCGGAGAACCAGACTCTGGCCACGATCACCCTGCAGAACTACTTCCGCCTCTACGACAAGCTGTCCGGCATGACCGGTACCGCCGAGACCGAGGCCGCCGAGCTGCACTCGATCTACAGCCTCGGCGTCGTCCCGATCCCGACGAACAAGCCGATGGTCCGCAAGGACCAGGCCGACCTGATCTACAAGTCGGAAGAGGCCAAGTTCAGCGCCGTCGTCGACGATGTGGTGGAGCGGCACGAGAAGGGCCAGCCGGTCCTGATCGGTACCACCAGCGTCGAGCGCTCGGAGTACCTGTCCAAGCAGTTCACCAAGCGCGGTGTGGCGCACTCGGTGCTGAACGCGAAGTTCCACGAGCAGGAAGCCCAGATCATCGCCGAGGCCGGTCGGCCCGGCGCGGTCACCGTCGCCACCAACATGGCCGGTCGTGGTACCGACATCGTGCTCGGCGGCAACGCCGACATCATCGCCGACGTCCTGCTGCGCAAGCAGGGCCTCGACCCGGTGAACACCCCCGACGAGTACGAGGCCGCCTGGCACTCGGCGCTCGAGCAGGTCAAGGAGCAGACCGCCGCGGACGCCGACGCCGTGCGCGACGCCGGTGGCCTCTACGTGCTCGGCACCGAGCGCCACGAGTCGCGTCGTATCGACAACCAGCTGCGTGGTCGTTCCGGCCGCCAGGGCGACCCGGGCGAGTCCCGCTTCTACCTGTCGCTGGGTGACGAGCTGATGCGCCGCTTCAACGGCGCCGCGCTCGAGGCGATCATGACCCGCCTGAACCTGCCCGACGACGTGCCGATCGAGGCGAAGATGGTGTCCAAGGCCATCAAGTCCGCCCAGACCCAGGTCGAGCAGCAGAACTTCGAGATCCGCAAGAACGTCTTGAAGTACGACGAGGTGATGAACCAGCAGCGCACCGTCATCTACGGCGAGCGCAACCGGATCCTGCGTGGTGAGGACATGGAGGGTCAGGTCCAGAACATGATCACCGACGTGACCACCGCCTACGTCGACGGCGCCACCGCCGAGGGTTATGTCGAGGACTGGGATCTGGACAAGCTGTGGACCGCGCTCAAGACGCTGTACCCGGTGAGCCTGGACCACAAGGAACTCGCGGGCGAGACCGCCACCGGTGAGGCGGGCGAACTCACCCGCGACGAACTCCGCGAAGCGCTGCTCGACGACGCGCACACCGCGTACGAGAAGCGCGAGCAGGAGATCGACGGCCTGGCGGGCGAAGGCGCGATGCGCAACCTGGAGCGCCAGGTCCTGCTCTCGGTCCTGGACCGCAAGTGGCGCGAGCACCTCTACGAGATGGACTACCTCAAGGAGGGCATCGGCCTGCGCGCGATGGCCCAGCGCGACCCGCTGGTCGAGTACCAGCGCGAGGGCTTCGACATGTTCGCCGCGATGCTGGAGGGCCTGAAGGAGGAGTCGGTCGGCTTCCTGTTCAACCTCCAGGTAGAGGTCCAGCAGCCCCAGCCCGAGGGCGTCTCGGTCGGCCAGGGCCTGCGTTCCCCGGTCGGCGCCCCGCGCCCCCAGGACGCCCCCGCCGAAACCCAGGCCCCACCCGCCCTGCGCGCCAAGGGCATCTCCGACGCGTCCCCCCGCGGCCTGAACTACTCGGGCCCCGCCGAAGACGGCCGCGCCGAATCCCACTCCGACGCCCAGGAATACGGCGGCCACCAGTCCGGCACCCGCCGCGAACGCCGCGAAGCCGCCCGCGCCGACTCCAAGGGCAAGCGCCGGCGCTGAGCGTGTGGTAACTGAATGACAAAGGCTCCCATGGTTATCCGTGGGAGCCTTTGTCGCGTCGTGGCGACGAGTTCTCCTGCGGCGCGGCTGGGCATGTTCTCCACCAGCGTCTGCATGTACAATTGCATGCATGGTTGCCCTGCAGATTCGCGACGTACCGGAGCCGCTCCGTGATCAGCTGGTGGCGCTGGCGCGCCAGCGTGGGCAGTCGCTGCAGGCATTTCTCTTCGACCTGGTCCGCGATGAAGCTCGGCGCCAGGACAATATCGCCGTGCTCAAACAGTTCAGCCCCGCCGCGGTGGACGTCGCGTTCACCGCGCGGGACGTCGTCGTGGCGCTGGATGCCGAACGTGCCGAACGGGATTCGGCGCTGGACGAGTCGGAGATCCGCGAGTGATCGTGGTCGATGCGTCGGTCTTCGTTCACGCTCTCCTGAATCCTGGTCCGCTCGGTGATGCCTGCCGGGCAGCCCTGGAAGCCGACAATCGCTGGATCGCCCCGCAACACTGGACCGTCGAGGTTCTGTCGGTGATCCGCCGGTTCACCCGCGCCGGCACGATCACCCCCGTCCAGGCCGAACGCGCCGTCACCGCCCTCGGCAGCCTGGATCCCGAGGTTCCCGTCACCCGCGTACTCGTCCCCAGAATCTGGGACCTCCGTGACAACCTGACCGCCTACGACGCCGCCTATGTCGCAGCAGCCGAAGCCTACGGTTGCGAACTGCTCACCACGGACTCACGCTTGGCGAACGCGCCAGGAGTCGCCTGCACGGTCCGGATGGTGCAGGTGGGTTCGGCCTGAATGCTGTGACCGGCGTATCGGCATTCTGCCGAATCTCCCATCGTGGCGATACGGCGCGGCCGCTGACCAAATTTCAGGATGTCGGGACGGCGGTTGGTGTCTTGGAGGTCGACGGTGTCGACGAATTCGGGGTGCGCGAGGTGGACGGCGGTGGGGTGCTCGGGCCGGTGGTGGTGCTCGATGTGGTGGTCGGGAGGGGGCCGACGGTGATCGAGCGGGCGGTGGCCTGCCAGGCTTCGGGGAGGTCGCCCCTGTCCGATTTCTCGATGGTGTGGGTGTCGCCCTTGTTGTTGCGGGCGGCGAAGAGGGTGGCTGTTTTGCCGGTGCGGTTGTAGACCGAGATCGTCGCGGCGTCGATGTGCTGGTTGCCCAGGTCGGGGGAGCCGATCTTGAACAGTGACATCTTGCCGGTGCCCTCGCTGCCGGTGAACAGGCAGACGTAGGAGGTGGGGCAGCGGTCGTAGCCGGTGCAGCCGCCGGTCCTGTCGCACCAGTCCTGCGTGACGCTGGTGAAGGTGTTGCCGGTGATCTTGGTGGTCTGTGAACCCTTGCCGTTGTCGAGGGTGACCTCGTGCTCCTCGTCCGGGGCCTGGCCGATGCGGTCGAGCAGATAGGAGCAGGCTTTGCTCAGCACGAGCCCGGTGGCCCCGGCGATCAGTGCCGCCGTCACCGTCACCCCGGCTTTCAATTTCACCAGGACGGCGTCGACGATCGGCACCACCATTTCGCACACGATTTCTTCCACCACTTCGGCCGTGTCCTCGCCGGCGGCGTCGTGCTTGCAGCCGACGACGCCGAATCCGACAACCAGGGCGAGCATCACCGCGAAGACCTTCTGCACGGCGCCAGAATGCGCGCGGATTACCTACCTGCGCAACGATTCTCACGCCTACGTCACCCGCGCTCGGGCGTGGCTTCGATTTCTCAGTGCAACGAACGAACCGTCACGCCCGGTGCGCCCGACGAGGCGAACCATGACGCCAAGGCGGCACCGTCGAGCCACTGCGGACTGCGCTCGCCGACATCGACGGGACCGTCGATCGCGCCGACCGCGCCCGCTACCTCGCAGCCGGCCAATCGGGCGCCGCGGAAACTGGCATTGTCCATCCGCGCTTCGCGCAGGCTCGCGCCGCGGAAATCGGTGTCGCCGAACGTCGCTCGCCGCAGGTCGGCGCCGGTGAGGTCGGCGCGATGGAAGTCGGAGGTCGCGAAGTCGGCTTTCATCAGCCGCGCACCGTGCAGCCGGGCTTCGCGCAGCGTGCAGTCGCGGGCTTGGGCCTTGCCGAGATCGGCACCGGTGAGATCGGCCCCCGACAGATCCGTCGACAACATCCAGGCGCCGTAGAGATCGGTATCGACCAGCCGGACCCCGGTCAGCCGCGCCTCGCCGAGTTCGGCCCCGCCGAGATCGAGCCCGGACAGATCACTGCCGCCGAGGTCGAGTCCCCAACCGTTGAACAGCATTTCGGTGGTCCGCGGCACGGCCGGATCGGTCGGCAGCCGGTCGAGATAGTGCGCCAGGGCCTTCCTGGCATCCGGGTCGGTGGGCCAGCGGGGGACGGTATGCAGCTCGCCTTTCGATCGGCGCCGCCAGAACATCATGAGGCATGTTTACACCCCCCGGTTCTCGCCCGAGAACGATCCCGCGACGTTGGCGCTCAGCTGGCCCGATGAATGGGGTGGACCCGGGACAGCGCCCGCTTCGCCTCGGCGAGCGAGATCATCTGATCCTCGTCGTCGATCTCGGCGACCGCGGCTTCGGCCCACTCCCTGAGCAGGGTCGATACACCGACGCGCCGTTCGTCGGCGAGATCCTTCAACCGGGAATGCAGGCCGAGCGGCAACCGGATGGAGGTGGTCACCATGATGTCCTCGTTGGCGGGCAGGCGGGGCGGAGCTTCGGCGGGCGCATCGGAGAAACTCAGCCGGTCCATGTAGTCGGCGAGTTCTTCTTTGCTCGATGGATAGTCCTGATCGCTCATGACCGGTTCCCACTTTCCCACTGCTCGAATTGCGCCAGTTCCTCGGCGCGCATCGCTCGTGCGCCGATGATCACCCACGTCCAGTCGTCGCGCTGCCGTGTGACCACGATCAACGGGCGTCCGGCCGTGGTGCGCCCCCACACCGTCAGAACGGTCACCTGGCCGTCGAAGGCCGGGCGTGGCCACCGTCGTGACGCTGCGAGGACCTGCCGAACCTCGCTGGGTTCGATGCCGATCAGGTGAGCGATCGCCCAATCAGGCCACTCGAAACCCATATGTCGATAATACGCACGTAGTAAGTGTGTAGGAAAGCGCCGCGGATCTGGACGAGGTGCGGAGGAAGGGGAGGGAAATGGTGCGCGCCGGCGAGATCGATCGCCCGCTGTCGCCGTCGGAACGCTGGTTCTGGCTGGTCGATCAACTTTCACCGGCCAACTGCGTGGTCCGGTTGCGGGTGCGTGGCCCGATCGGCGCGTATCGCCTGGAGGAGGCGGCGGACGCCGTCGTCGCCGAATACCCGCTGCTGCGCGTGATCGTCGTCGACGGTCCTCGCTTCGTCCCCTCGGACGACCCGCACCTGCCGGTCCTGCACCGCATCGTCGCCGATCCCGAGGAATGGCGCACCGTCTTCGACGACCAGCTCACCGCACCGGTCGACCTGTCGACGGCACCGGGTCGTCTCGTCGATCTGGCTTGGCGCCCAGGCACTTCCGACGAACTACACGACCTGATCCTGGTCTTCTCGCACGTGCTGATCGACGGCCGTTCGATGGCCTCGCTCGCGTCACGCATCCTTGCCGTCGCCTTCGGCGCACCCGGCCCCGCCGCCACCCGGCCACCGATCCCGGCCGCCGACGACCTGATCCCGCCGGTACACACCCGTCTGCTCCGGTGCCTGCGCACGAATCTCGCGGGTCAGCTCACCGCGACTGTCCGGCGCCCCGTCGGCCTCCCCGGCGACCTACCCCCGCTGCCCGTGCGCCGCACCCGCACCGTGCACCGCACCATCGAAGGCGACCAGCTCGCCGACCTCCGCGCCCGCTGCCACCGAGCCGGCGTCACCGTCAATGCCGCGCTCGCCGCCGCCCTCGCCCAGGCACTGGGCGAGCTGAACCGCCCTGGCCGATCCGGCGTGGCGGGGATCGGCATTCCGGTCGACCTGCGGTCCCGGCTGCGACCACCACCGGCCGATGACGAACCCGGCATGTTCACCGCCGTACTCCCGACCTTCGTCCCCTTCGGTCCGAACCGCTCACTGTGGGACGCGGCCCGCGCGGCGAAAACCCAATTGGACCGACGTCTCGTTCACCACGCCGACCTGACCGGCCTGGCCGCCATCCGCTACGGCTGCCCCCGTTCCCTCGAAACAGGCAGGCGCGCCGTCGAACTCGTAGACCGCCGAGCCCCGTGGAACGTCACCCTCAGCAACCTCGGCCGCCTCACCCCACCCGAAACCCCCGGCCCCCTGCCGATCACAGCCCTCACCGTCGCGGGCACCAACTCCTGCGCCAGCGCCCTCACCGTCGCCGTAGCCACCTTCGACACCACCCTGTCGATCACCTTCTGCTACGTCGACACCATGCTCCCGCGCCCCACCATCGAATCCCTGGCCGACCACACCCTCGCCCCGCTCACCACGAGCCGAGCCACCACCAACGAATCCCGTCGACCACCGCGCTGAACGGTCACGATCCCGCCGATCGGTCGCAATCGGGACCGGTCGGCGGACTTCGAAAGCTGCCCTAGGTGAGCTGTTCGCGCAGCATCTCCCGGAGCGCAGCTCGGTCGGGTTTGTTCGTGCGGCCGCTGACCGGGATCCGGTCGACGATCACGATGTCGTCGGGAACCGCGGTGGTGTCGATGATCTGCGGCAACCGTGTGCGCAGCAGGGTGGCGACGTCACCGGCGTCCGGGTCGGTGACGACGGCGAGGACGATGCGTTCGTCGCCGATCTCGTCGGGGATGCCGATCATGATCGCCTCGCGGACGCCGTCGATCGCCGTGATCACCGGCTCGTAGAGCCCCGGGTAGATGTTGGTCTTCCCGCGGATCATCATGTCCTTCTTGCGTCCGGTGAGCACGAGCTGGCCACCGTCCCAGCGCGCCAGATCGCCGGTACGGACCTCCGGGAGCGGGTCGGCGCCGAGGTAGCCGCGGCACAGATTCGGTCCGGCCAGCACGAGTTCGCCGTCGTCGGCGATCCGGGCCACCACTCCTGGTACGGGAGCGCCGAGCAGATCGCCGGAGTGCGCGAGCTTGGCGACATCGTTGGTGACGGCGACAGGCAGGATCTCCGTCATCCCGTAGATCGCGAGAAACTCGGTGCTGGGCAACGACTTCCGGGCCCGTCGCAGCAAGGAAGAGGTGACGGGAGCGCCGCCGAGCGCGGCCTGGCGCAGGTACGGCGGCGGGGAGATCTCGCCGGACTCGAGCGCGTCGAGCGCGACGGCGAGGTCGGCGGGCGTGTAGAACGCGTGGGTGGCGCTGTGCAGGGCCTGGGTGAACCGGACGGGGTCGATGTGGGTGCCGAACCGCGGATACGGCGGCATCGCCCAGCGCGCACCCGCCATGAGCGCGGGCAACCCCATCATGAGCTGTTCGGTGTGTAGGAAGGCGCCGGGCGCGAGACTGGTCCGCCCGCTCATCGCGGCCAGCCCCGCACCGAGCGAAGCACGGGTGTGCACAACGGCTTTCGGCTCGTCGGTGGTGCCAGAGGTGAACACGATCAGCGCGGCCGCCTCGGGATCGGCGGGCACGTCCGCCGTGCCCGCCGCGGCACCGGTGAAGCGGGGCAACGGAATCGAATCGGACGGCGTCCCCGGCAGCCAGGGACCGCTGTGGATGTGCCGCACGTCGAGTGCGCCGAACCGGGGGAGGCTCAGCCCACGCCTGCGCCCGAAACCGGCCAAGGGGCCGCTCACCGCGTACAGCAGTGATTCGGTCGCCGCCCAGGTTGGCTCGACCAGTGTCACCCGCCGGGCGAACAGTTCGGGTCCGACGCCGGGGTCGACGAAGACGATGGTCCCGCCCGCCGCGATCACCCCGAAGATCAGCGTCACCGAGGACACGCTCGGCCGGATCGAGAACAGCATCCGATCACCGGGTAGGAACCCGGCAGCCCCGAGGTTGTAGGCGACCCTGCCGACGGTATCGACGAGCTCGCGATAGGTGAGCGCGCGCGTGCCGACCGTGCCGAGCGCTGACGCGTCGGGAATACGGTCGGCCTGCATGGCGAGGCGTTCGAGAAAGTCGGTCGTCATCGAATATCGACCACCTCGGGCCGGTACCGGTGGTCGGCGTACCAGGCCAGCGTCTTGCGGATGCCCCATGCGCGCACCCGCCGGTTGGACCCGTACACCCGGACATCACGGCGCAACCCGTACTCGGTGGTGATCGTGCGCACCGCGTTGACCAGCGCGCGGTCCTCGTGCAGATCCTCGATCGCGGTACGCGGGAATCCGCCTGCGGCAAGGTACAACTCGGCGGTGATCGCCATATTGCACCCGGGCGTCATCACGTAGGGGCCGAGATATTTCGGATCGCGATTGCCCGAGCGCACCTTCCCGAAGGCCGACGCCACCTCCAGCGCGACCCGGATGATGGTGCGATCACGCCACGAAACTCCTTCGTCGGTCCGCGGAATCAGCTGCCCGCTGACCAGCCGCAGCCCGGAATCGAACCCCGCCTTGATCCGCTGGGTCCAGTCGGGCGCGGGCAGGCAGTCGGCGTCGGTGCGGGCAAGCAAGGTCGCCCCCTGCGCGATCGCGTACCGCATCCCGGTGTCCGCGGCGGCGCCGGTGCCCTTCTGCGGCTCGGTGATCACCTCGATCGCCGGGACCGGATGCGCCGCGGCGAACGCCCGCACGATCTCGACGGTGCCGTCACTGGAGTTGTTGTCGACCACGACCACGGAGAAGTCGGTATCCCGTTGCGCAGCAATCGCTGTCAAGGTCGCACCGATCCCGCGCTCCTCGTCGAACGCGGGAATCACCACCCAGAGCGCACCGCTGTTCACAGGTCGGCCACCAGCCGGTCGAGACCGCCGATCCCGGCGACCCACTCGTGGAAGCGCTCGAGACCGTCGGCGAACGACACCGTCGGCCGGTAGCCGAGTTCCCGTTCGGCCCGCGAGATGTCGTAGGTCGCCGACCGCGTGACGAGCGCGACCGCGTACCGCGACAGCGGGGGCGTCCAGCGCTGCGCGACCGCCGGAATCCGCCACACCGTTTCGATCGCCGCCAGCGCACCACTCAGCACCGGCGGGGGCACGGCGATACTCGGCGGGGTCAACCCGAACCGCTGCGCCACCGCGGCCATCGTCGGCCACACCGACACCGGTTCGGCATCGGCGACGAAATAGGCTCGCCCACCGACCTTCTCGGCCTCGAGCGCCAGTTCCACCGCCTGCACGAGATGGTCGATGTAGCACAGCGACGCCAGCACATCCCGGCCGCCGGACAGGTCGGGCAACCGGCCCGCCCGCAACTTCGCCAGGAGCTGCACGATCGGCCCGCGGCGGTCACCGGGCCCCCACACCGCGCGCGGCCGCAGCGAGCACGTCGTGAATTCCGGCGTATCGGCCGCGAGCACCAGCTGCTCGGCCACCGCCTTGGTCTCGCAATAGCTGTTCAGGAACCGGGCGGGGTAGGGCACCGTCTCGTCGATGCCGAGCTGGTCACCGCCCTCGGGCGCCATCAGCGCACTCGGACTGCCGATGAAGACGAACCGCGTCACGCCCGCCGCCGCGGCCTCCTGCATCAGCCGATCGGTCCCGGCCACATTGACCGCGAAGAACTCCGCGGGCCGCCCGAATTCCCCGAGCAGCGCCGCGGCGTGCACCACGGCCCGCACCCCGGACACGGCACGGGCCAGGGCGGCGGCGTCCGCGAGATCGGCCACCGCCACCTCGGCGCCGGCAGGCGCGGACGCGGGATCGCGCACCATCGCCCTGACCGGCACACCGCGCGCGAGCAGCCCGCGCACGATCTCCCCGCCGACGAAGCCGCTCGCCCCCGTCACCAGCACAGTCATCGCGTCACCATAAGGCGTCGACGCGGCGCGGACAGCTGGGCACACCGATTCGGTCGCCGCGCCGCTGTCCACGCCGGGCTCACCGCTCGGTCTCGCCCAGCGTCTTCCACCACGTCGCACCGAACAGCATCGTCATCGCGGCGGCCCGCCGCGGCCCGATTCCCCGCTCGGCGGCCACGCGGCGCGCGGCGGGAATCTGCGCCAGGTGCGCGCCGACGCTGAGCGCCAGGTCGATCCAGAACGCGATCTTCAGCAGGCGCGAACGAAACGGGCGCACCATCCCGAGTATCACGAATGCCCAGCCCAGCACAGGGATCGTCCGCAGCGCGAGTACGGTCCCTCTGCTGGGGGCGCTCGCCGTAGCCGCGCGATGCCGTGCCTGACCGTGTTGCGGTGCCGCCACCGTCCACCTCTCCGTGTTTCCGTCCGCTCTCGAAGCGGCGTGTGTTGTCATCACCGCACCCCCGGCCCGCGGTAGGTGACCGCCGCTGCGGTGGGTCCGCCGTCGGCCGCGACGAACAGCAGCGGCCGCTGCGCCAGCCCGGCATCGCGGGCCGCCACATAGGCGGCCGTCAGCGCGGAGGTGTGCGCGTCACCGGCCAGGTCGTCGGTCACCACGGCGCCGACACCGAGCTCGGCGGCCAGCGCGGCGGCGAAGCCGGGTGTCGGTTTGCCGCACACGAGCACGACCTGGGCCGCGTCGATATCGTCGGCGGCCAGCGCTTCGCGCGCCGCGGCGACCGCGTGCTCGACGAGTTCGGTGGTGTCGGTACCGAGTTCCACCGTCAACGCCGACCGGCCGGTGGAGCCCATCGTCGACAGGTTCACATACCCCTGCGGGTCGGGCGGCGCGTCACCGGCGCTCACGTGCACGCCGCCGAAACCGACAGCGGCGGTGGAATTCTCGAGCACCAGTGCCGCGCCGACGGGTTCGAACGGGAAGTCGGCGTCGGCCCGCATCGACGGGTGCGCGTCGCCGGAGACGATGACCACGTGCCCGGCGGGCAGGTCGGCCAGCAGCGACGCGGCGACACCGACGGCATTGACCACGCCGCATGCCCCGTTCATCAGGTCGAACGACAGACACGGTACGTCACCGGGCCGGTACTCCAGGCCGATGCCCGCCGCCTGCTGGATGAGCGCTGCCACGGCGGGCTCGACGAGGTTCGCGTCGCGGTACACCCCGACATTGATCAGCGCGTCGATCTGTTCCGGTGTGCAGCCCGCGCCGGTCAGCGCGGCACGCGCGGCGGCGGCCGCCTGGCCCACCGAACTGACTCCGCCGGTCTGTGTCACGGCCGAAGAAATGATGATTCCCATACTGTCCTATACCCGCAGATCGCCGATTGTCACCGACAGGAACCCGGCGACCACCCCGGAGGCGGCAGGCACGAGCAGCACCTTGGACCCCGGCGCGAGCAGACCCTGCCGCAATGCGTCGTGCAGCACCACGAAATGCGAAGTCGACGCGGTGTTTCCATAGCGGTCGAGCACCGCCAGCTTCGGCGGCATCACCGAGTCGAACTCGCGCTCGGCGATCTTGTCGATCAATTCCACCGCGGGACCGCTGAACTGGTGATGGATCAGGTAGTCGTAGCCCTCGTCGGCGAAGCCCGAGCCTCGGGCGGTGAGGAATTCGCGCTGACGCGAGGTCCACAGCAGGTACCGCGACTCGTTGTGCATCGCGCGGTTGTCGGTGTAGAGCGCGACACCGGGACCCTGATCGCTCGGCATGCCGAGGCACAGCTTCGCGAACGCCGCACTGGTGTTGAGCTCGACGTAGTCGATGCCGGGTCCGTCGGTGCCGTCGAGGATCACGGCAGCGCCCGCGTCACCGACGGTGAGCGAGGCGAACTGCGGATCGTATTTCTCCGAGATCTCACGCACCGCGGTGTCGGAGATCGGCGTGATGCACTCGCCGGAGACCACCATGCCCCGCCGGACCGCGCCGGATCGAATCATTCTGTCCAGCAACAGAACTCCGGTCATCATCCCGGCGCACGCGTTGGACACGTCGAAGTGGATGGCCCGCGTCGCTCCGAGCGTGTTGCGCAGCAGCAGCGCGAATGACGGCGCGAAGCAGAAGTTCTCGCCGCGGGTGCGGGTGATCGAGCAGGAGATGACGACGTCCAGGTCGGCGGCGTCGTACCGGGAATTCGCCAGCGCGCTACGGGCGGCGGCGAGGGCGATGGTGAACGAGTCCTCCGCCGTGCCATCCGGGTCGACGCCGCGGACGCGCCGCGCCACGACCCCGCTGACCTTCTCCAGGTCCAACGGCGCGTCGACGGCCAATCGGCTCATCAACTCCGCTGTGGTCACCTCGCGGGCCGGCAGATACGCGCCGACGGCTTCGATTGTCGATCTCACCATGTGTTCACTTCCGAATATCGCGCGATGCACAGTCCGCCATCAGCGCATCTCGCCGATCCTAGTCACAGACCTTCACTATTCGGTCACGGTCAACTAGATTGTGCCGGGGTGTGGAGTGCTGCCCGACGCCATGAACTCACCCTACTAGCCGCAGGTCAGCCCTGGTTGCCTGGCGTTCTGCTGTTGGGCAGGATCGCGCGGCCGATTCGCAAGGTCCCCAAACTCGGCTGGTTCGTTGCCGATCCGCTGGTCGCGCGCCAGATCTACAACGACAGTACGCATTTCAGCATCGTCGCCGAGGGCGCCGCCGGACACTGGTGGGCGCAGGTCATCGGCGACTGGGTCGAGGACCTGTTCGAAGGACCAGGCCACACCGAGCTGCGGACCACGGTGCGTGATCTGTTCACACTCACCCACACCGATGCCCTCGTCGAGCGTGTCATCGGCCCCGACCTGCGGGATCTGCGAGATCGGCTCGCCGCGGGCGAGACCGTCGACATCGCCGCCCGCGCCCAGATCCTGGTCGGGCGCAGCGTGTCCGACCTGGTCGGCATGCGCCCCGAGGACATCGCCGCGGCCATCGGCGGCGACCACACCGACGACCTGGACGCGCTGTTCCTGCGGCTGTTCCACCATGTCGAGGAGCTGGTCAACCTCGGCTTCGGCACCATGGCCTCGACCACCCTCGACCCGGTCGCGGTGGCCCGCGCGAAGGAACTGGCGGGGCAATTGGCTGTCAATGTCCCTAGCGCCTACGCACGCGCGGATCCCGACACCACCCTCGGGCGCTGCCGGGAGCTGGGTCTGGATGTCGAGCACGCGGCGGGGCTGGCGATTCTCATGGCCGTGGCCGGCACCGACACCCTGGCCAGCGCGATGACCAGGATGGTCGCGATCATGCACGACACCGGTCAGCACCGGGCGCTGCTCGCCGCGCCCGAGCGGCTGCCCGACGCGATCCGCGAGACGCTGCGGGTGACCAGTCCGGCCTATCTGGTCGGACGCTCGGTCACCGCCGACGTGACCATCGCCGGGCGCGAGCTACGCGCCGGCGAGCACGTCAAGATCCTCACCTGGACGATCAACAACGCGGTCGGCGAGTTCAGCGTGCACCGCGACTACGTGCCCGAGACCCGGCAGCTCTGGTTCGGCGGGGGCCGTCATCTGTGCCTGGGCGCGCAGCTCGTCCACTCCGAGCTCACCGCGTTGCTCGCGGCGCTCACCGCGGCGGGCAGGCCGTGGGAGATCGTCGAGCGCCGCTACCGCCGCAAGGTCTTCATCCCCACCTACGAGACCCTGCGCATCCGCCTCGCGGACTGAGTACCACCCTGGCCAGGTAATAGCGGGGTCGTCCAGTCGGCGATTAAGCTGAGGTTCGTCATGGGAGAGCCACGCACACTGGAAGGGTCGCCTGTCGAACTCGGCCGGCGCGCGATCGGCGACGTCGAGATCGCCGCATGGGCCCAGCGATTCGACCTGCTCTCGGATCCGAACCGCCTGGAAATCCTGCTCTGCCTGCACCGCACCCCCGGCATCAGCGTCGGCGAACTGGCCGCCGCGATCGGCCGCACCGAGAACGCGATCTCCCAAGCCCTGCGCGTCCTGCGCTACGAGGGCTGCGTCACCTCGACCCGCGAGGGCCGCACGGTCACCAACCGCCTGACCGACCCGATCATCCACGAAATACTCCACACCATCGGCGCCAAACACGCCTGACGCCGCGAACCCCGCCTCGGCCGGGGCGGGGTTCGACGTGCCGGTCTGAACGGTCGTGGCTCAGGGGAATTCGGCGACCACCTGGTAGAGCGCGGGGTTGGCGCGCGCGACCTGGCGCGCCTGGTCGACGGACGCGACGACCGTCGGGTTGAGCCCGGCGGCCTCGCAGGCCTCCGCGCTGTCCCAGTGCGCGACGTTCACCAGCTGGAAGCGGGAATCGGGGAGCAGTGCGCGGTGCAGGCGGACATCGCGGAAGCCGGGCGCGGTGCGCATCAGCGCGACCCGCTCGCGCCACTGCGCGACGAAACCGTCGACCTCGTCGGCGGACACCTCGATGACGTTGATGAAAGTGACACCCTGGTCGGTCATGTCGAAACTCCTTCAGCTCGCGGATCCGGGACGGACGATCATGAGGACGACAACGGCCGTCCAGAGCAGGTTGTAGATGCCTGCCAGCATCGACAGCACGCGCAGGCGCTTGCCGTCGTCGGGTTCGTCGAGCGCTTGGCGCTGCATCGGGTGGATCTGCACGGCGAGCAGGCCGCCCGCGATAGCCGTGGTCACCATGGCGGTGGTGATCCAGATTTCGTTCATCCGGCCCTGGATCGTGGCCAGCACGATGCCGATCACCGGGACGATGATCGCGAGTTTGGCGTAGTTGCCGGTGATCCGGTGCATGGCGACGGCCACGGACCTGCTGCGCACCGACTCAGGATCGGGCCCGTCCGCGGTGACCGGGGCATAGCGGGGGAACAGGCTGGTCGCGACCGCCGAACCCCCGACGAAGACGATGCCCGCGACCACATGCACGGACAACAACAGATGTTCCACCTACCGACTCCCTCCGACCTTCAATGTGGCTGAAGCTTAGCGCGAGTTTCAACAACATTGAAGGTTGGATGTGTCACGTCCGCGGACGGCGCAGGTCAGGGCGGCGACGCGCCGGTGAACGCGGCGACGATGGCCGCGCCGACCCGCCGCTGAATCGGGTCGGCCGCCGGCCCGAAAAGCTGAGTGTCCACCTGTGTCACCACTTTTCGCGCCTCGCCGAGCAGCTGCTTCCCCGCCTCGGTGAGCTCGATCGCCGACGCGGACCCGGCCCGCGCGGTGCGATCCTGCACCAGCCCCGCCGCGACGAGAGACTTCACCGCCGTATGCACGCTCTGCACGCTGGTCCCCGACATCCGCGCCAGCTCGCTGAACGACGCCCCCGGCACCCCGTTGATATGCCCGAGCAACCCGAGCCGCGCCACCGTGAGATCCAGCGGCGCCAGCCCCGCGCTCAACTCCGCCTCGACCCGCCGCGACAGCGTGATCACCAGGATGGTCGGGCTCATCGCCGGCGGCCGGGGGCGGGGATTCTCGGTGGTCACCGAGCCATTTTCCCGCATGCGCCCGCGCCCGGCGATGACAGGCC
>NZ_JBSGVQ010000016.1:0-137530 GCF_053608525.1 Nocardia sp. NPDC055029 | reverse complement strand
CGCCGCGCTGGGGGGGTGGGGGCCGTCCGGGCTATCTGGCGCGTTTGCTTCGGCGACGAAGGAGCAAACAACGGTGCCTGATCGCCGGGACAGGAGGAGCCGCGACTCGAGCGCGCCAGCGCTCCGAATTACTGCTGTGCGGTCTGGCCCTTGTTGATCTGCGGTGCCTGGGCGGGCTGCTGCTTGGCCGGGTCGATCGCCTGCGCGTTGTTGCCGGTGGGCAGTGCGTCACCACGCATCGAGGCGCGGATCTGCTCGAGCTTGCTGTGCCCGGCCATCTGGATGCTGGCCTGCTGGACCTCCATCATGCGACCCTGCACCGTGTTCTGCGCCAGCTCGGCGGCACCGAGCGCATTGGCGTAGCGCCGCTCGATCTTGTCGCGCACCGCGTCGAGGCTGGGGGTGGAACCGGGTGCGGACAGGGTGGAGTCCATTTGCTGCAGCGAGGCCGAGACCTGCTCCTGCATCTTGGCCTGCTCGAGCTGGCTGAGCAGCTTGGTGCGCTCGGCCACCTTCTGCTGCAACATCATCGCGTTCTGCTCGACCGCCTTCTTGGCCTGTGCGGCGGCCTGCAGGGACTGGTCGTGCAGCACCTTGAGGTCTTCCACCGACTGCTCGGCGGTGACCAGCTGGGCGGCGAACGCCTCGGCGGCGTTGGTGTACTGGATCGCCTTCTCGGTGTCGCCCGCGGCGGCCGCCTGATCGGCCAGCGTGACGGCCTGACGGGCATTGGCGTTGAGCTTCTCGACCTCGTCGAGCTGGCGGTTCAGCTTCATCTCCAGCTGACGCTGGTTGCCGATCACCGACGCCGCCTGCTGCGACAGCGCCTGATGCTGACGCTGCGCCTCCTCGATAGCCTGCTGAATCTGGACCTTCGGATCCGCATGCTCTTCGATCTTGGAGTCGAAGAGGGCCATCATGTACTTCCAGGCCTTCACGAACGGATTAGCCATCGATTGATCCCGCCTCCATCTGTGCGTCGCTCGTGCGACTGGTGGTGCGCGACCGTCACGCACCAGATATGTGCTTATCCTTCACCATGCGGCACCCGAGCCGGTGAGACCGGCCCCATCGACGCCTGATGAGAATCTATCCGTTCTCACCAGCGGTGTGCAGCGTCTCGCGCGTCCGGCACGTGGTTCGCCGCGTCACATTCCCTTCACCAGTACCAGCATCTCGGCCCTCGGCGCCGGGATGACGATGCGAGTGTCCTCGGCGATGCCGATCCGGGGGCCCTGGTCGGCCGCCATGCTCGCGGCGGCCGACTCGGGCGCGGCGGCCGGTTCCGCGGCGGGCTCGGCCGCGACGGCCTCGCGCTCGGCGGCGGGACCGGTCAGCGCGGGCTCGCGCGGCGCCGAACCGTCCGCGCCCGCCATGATGGTGCTCACGTCCCACAGCACCCGCGACAGCGGCACGTCCAGTGCCTCGCAGATGGCGGCGAGCAGTTCACTGGAGGCTTCCTTGCGGCCGCGCTCCACTTCCGACAGATAGCCGAGGCTCACGCGCGCCGAGGTCGACACCTCGCGCAGCGTTCGATGCTGGGCGAGACGCGCACGCCGCAGACTGTCCCCGATTGCCTCCCGCAGCAGCGTCATCTCGTTCTCCTCCACCTCGTGTCACCGCCGTAGCGGTGCTCACCTCTTTCTGGCACAACGTCGAGCATGGGCCGGTGGTTCCCGGACGCGGTCAGTTCGTCGTCACACAGCGCAGCAACTCCCGCACCGCGCTGTGCACCGCACCGATTCTGATCGTCCACCGGTCGCCGTCCAGTTTCAACCGGACCACTTCGCTGTGACTCGGACCGGCCAATCCGAGGTATACCGTCCCGACCGGGTGCCCGTCCTGGGAATCGGGTCCGGCGACTCCGGTCAGGCCGACACCCCAGTCGGCGCCACAGCGTTCCCTGGCGCCCACCGCGAGCTGCTCGGCGGTCGACGCGGCGACCGGCCCGTCGACCCGGAGGATGTCGTCGTCGACGCAGGCCAGCCGGTTTTTCAGGTCCGTGGCATACACGATCAGGCCGCCGCGCAGCACCGCGCTGGCACCCGGTACGCCTGCCACCGTCGCGGCCAGCAGACCCGCGGTCAGCGATTCGGCGGTGGCGACGGTCTGACCGGCCGCGGTCAGCGCCTCGACCAGTTCGGTGACCGGCGCGCCGTCGACGAGCGGATCGCTCACGAGCGGGACTCGCCGCGTCCGCGTCCCCCTGCCAGCCACACCCGGGCCGCCTGGCCGACGTAGTCCAGGCCGGTGATCACGGTCAGCGCCACGGCGGCGTACATCAGCACCATGCCCGCGGTCGCGAAGGCGCCCGACAGCGGCAACAGCAGCAGCGCGATGGCGATGGACTGGACCAGCGTCTTGAGCTTGCCGCCGCGGCCGGCCGGGATCACGCCGCGCCGGACCACCACCAGCCGCAGCAGTGTGATGCCGATCTCACGCCCGACGATGACCACGGTGATCCACCAGGGCAGATCACCCAGGATCGACAGCCCGATCAGCGCCGATCCGATCAGCGCCTTGTCCGCGATGGGGTCGGCCATCTTGCCGAAATCGGTGACCAAACCGTATTTGCGGGCAAGTTGCCCGTCGAAGCGGTCGGTGATCGCGGCCAGCCCGAACACCGCGGCGGCGATGACCCGCCAGCGCGTGTCGTGCCCGCCGTCGGCGAACAGCGCCAGCACGAACAACGGCACCAGCACGATGCGCGCGACGGTCAGCACGTTCGCGATGTTGAGCAGGGGAACCTGCGCGTCGGCGCGGTCGGGCATCGCCCGCGGCGGCGTTGCCGCCGTCCACCTGCGGTCGATCTCTTCGGGTCGCACGCTCATGCTGCGTCCATCCGGCCTGCTCGGGCGCTCTCCGTGGTTACGCAGGCTGCCTCCTCCGCGCGCTGACCTCTCATGCCCCGCCCTCTCGGCACTCACCGGCACTGCGCCGAAATCCACCTGTTTCGCCCGCGGTTTGCTCGCGCGGGTAGTGCCGTCCGATCCGGTCGTCGAGCCCGGCGCGATGCGGTGAGCGGAACGACAGGATGTGCGGCACACGTTCAGACTATCGGTAAGCGGGCCGACTACTGTGCACCCCATGACCTCACGGGGACCACTGGGTGGTTCGACCAGCGACGCGCATCCCGTCGCGCCCTCCGCAGCGCCCGTTTCCGGCGTGGTCGTCCGACGAGCCCGAACCTCCGACGTCCCCGAGATCAAGCGCCTGGTCGACGAGTACGCGGGCCGCATCCTGCTGGAGAAGAACCTGGTCACCCTGTACGAGTCCGTCCAGGAATTCTGGGTCGCCGAACTCGACGGCCAGGTCGTCGGCTGCGGTGCGCTGCACGTGCTGTGGGCCGATCTGGGTGAGGTGCGCACGGTCGCCGTCGATCCGGTGGTGAAGGGCCGCGGTGTCGGTGGCGCCGTCGTCGAGCGGCTGGTCGCGGTCGCGCGCGAGCTGCAGTTGCAGCGCCTGTTCGTGCTGACCTTCGAGGTGGACTTCTTCGGCAGGCACGGTTTCGTCGAGATCGACGGCACACCGGTCACCGCCGAGGTGTACGCCGAGATGTGCCGGTCCTACGACACCGGCGTCGCCGAATTCCTCGACCTCAGCTACGTCAAGCCGAACACCCTCGGCAACACCCGCATGCTGCTGACTCTCTGAATTTCCGCAAGTCCACCGCGAGAAAGTGATCGACCGTGCCGATCTTCGCCGTCCACTACACCTACACCGAAGCCACCGCGGCCGACCGGGCGACCAACCGCCCCGAACACCGCGGCTGGCTCAACGCGCTCGTCGACACCGCGGTGTCCCCGGCCGGGCCGGAGGCGGTAGCGAAGCGTGACCACGCAGGCCCCTCGGGGACACCGCTGTCGAGCACTGCCACGCTGCTCACCAGCGGCCCGTATCCGGACGGTACGGGCGCGCTGCTGATCTTCCGCGCCGAGAACGCGCCGTCGCTGACCACGCTGCTCGCCGACGACCCGTTCGCGAAGCTGGGCCTGATCGAGGCCGTGCGCGTCGTCGAATGGCTGCCGGTGATGGGCGCCTTCGCCGAGTGACCGGCCGCTGACACGGCACTGCCCGGAACCATGGTGGTTCCGGGCAGTGCGCGTTCAGGAGGAGGTGGTGTTGCGGGTCTTCAGCAGGCTCGCCACCGTGGCGACGATCAGAATGCCGATGATCACGCTCAGCGACGCCGGGGTGGAGATCTCCGGCACGCTCACGTGCTCACCGCCGTTGATGAACGGCAGCGTGTTCTCGTGCAGGGCGTGCAGGACCAGCTTGATGCCGATGAACGCCAGGATGGCGGCCAGGCCGTAGGACAGGTACACCAGGCGGTCGAGCAGGCCGCCGATGAGGAAGTACAGCTGGCGCAGGCCCATCAGCGCGAAGGCGTTGGCGGTGAACACCAGGTAGGGCTGCTCGGTGAGGCCGTAGATGGCCGGAATCGAGTCGAGGGCGAAGAGCAGGTCGGCGAAGCCGATGGCCAGCAGCGCCAGCAGCAGCGGTGTCACCACACGTTTGCCGTCGATCCGGGTGACGAGTTTGTCGCCGTCGTACTGGTCGGTGGTCGGCAGGATTCGCTTGGCCAGCGCGACGATCCTGCTGTCGCGTTGCTGCTCGTGCTCGACCTCGTGCCCGCTCTCGCGCAGCAGGTTGATCGCGGTGTAGATCAGGAACGCGCCGAACAGGTAGAACACCCAGCTGAACGCGCTGATCGCGGCCGCGCCGACGGCGATGAACGCACCGCGCATCACCAGCGCGAGCACGATGCCGATCAGCAGCACCTTCTGCTGGTAGATCCGCGGCACGGCGAAGGTGCTCATGATGATCAGGAAGATGAACAGGTTGTCGACCGAGAGCGCCTTCTCGGTGACGAAGCCCGCGTAGTACTCCCCCGCGTAGGTGCCACCCCATTTCCAGGCGACGAACAGGCCGAACAGCAGCGCCAGGCTGATGTAGACGGCCGACCAGAAGCCGGATTCCTTGAACGTCGGTTCGTGCGGTGTCCGCACATGGGCGAAGAAGTCGAAGACGAACAAGCCGAGGATCACCAGACCGGTGATCACCCACTCGAGCGTGGTCACCTGCATGTGGTGGTCCGATCGATGAAGTTCATGCGGTCCATCATGCCCGAAATGTCCGTTTCAGTCGGCTTTGCGGAACGATTGCCCGCCATGATTTCACACACACGCGGCCTGACCTGCACCTGGCCCGGTCGGCGCGGCGGATAAATCCGTTTCGCGGCGCATCCCCCGCTGCTACCGTCGACGCATCGTCACAAGACCCGCACCCCGAGAGGAGCTAGCCGTGAACGGATCCACCGCGCAGTACGAACGCCGTGTCGATATGCACCGGCTACCCCTGGGTGCCGGGCTGCCGCAACGCCTTTCGTGCGTGCGCAGCGCCTGCTGACCGGCTTCACACCGGCCTGATCCAGGCACTCTCCCCACACCCGTACGCCACCGCGCCTCCGGTCCCTCCTCGTTCGTCGCCGTCTGCTCCCGGCACGGTCAGAGCAAACCAGCAACGCGCACCGACCTATTCGTCCTCGGCGCCACCGGGGTCGCCGCCACGGATCGACCACAGCAGCCCGTCGAGCTCGTCGGGCTTGATCAGCACATCGCGCGCCTTGGACCCCTCGCTGGGCCCGACGACGCCGCGGGTCTCCATCAGGTCCATCAACCGGCCCGCCTTGGCGAAGCCGACGCGCAGCTTGCGTTGCAGCATGGAAGTGGAGCCGAATTGCGAGGTGACCACGAGTTCCACGGCCTGCAGCAGGACGTCCATGTCGTCGCCGATATCGGGGTCGACGTCCTTGACCTCACCGGCCTTGGCGGCGGTGACGCCCTCCTGGTATTCCGGTTCGGCCTGCGTCTTGCTGAACTCGACGACCGCGTGGATCTCCTCGTCGGAGATGAACGCGCCCTGCAGACGGGTCGGCTTGCCCGCACCCATCGGCAGGAACAACCCGTCGCCCATGCCGATCAGCTTCTCCGCGCCCGGCTGGTCCAGGATGACGCGGGAGTCGGTGAGCGAGGAGGTCGCGAAGGCAAGGCGCGAGGGCACATTGGTCTTGATCAGGCCGGTGACCACGTCCACCGACGGGCGCTGGGTGGCCAGCACCAGGTGGATGCCCGCCGCACGCGCCTTCTGGGTGATCCGCACGATCGCGTCCTCGACGTCACGCGGCGCGGTCATCATCAGGTCGGCGAGCTCGTCGACGATGGCCAGGATGTAGGGGTAGGGCCGGTAGACGCGCTCGCTGCCCAGCGGCGCGGTGATCTGGCCCGATTTCACCTTCTTGTTGAAGTCGTCGATGTGGCGGACCTTGTTGGCCTGCATGTCCTGATAGCGCTGTTCCATCTCCTCGACCAGCCAGGCCAGCGCGGCGGCGGCCTTCTTCGGCTGGGTGATGATGGGCGTGATCAGGTGCGGAATGCCTTCATACGGCGTGAGCTCCACCATCTTCGGGTCGATCAGGATCATCCTGACCTCCTCCGGCGTGGCGCGGTGCAGCAGCGAGATCAGCATCGAGTTGACGAAGCTGGACTTACCGGAACCGGTGGAGCCGGCCACCAGCAGGTGCGGCATCTTGGCCAGGTTCGCCGAGACGAACTCGCCCTCGATGTTCTTGCCGAGGCCGATCACCAGTGGATGATGGTCGTTGCGGGTGTGCGGCGACTTGAGCACGTCGGCCAGGCGCACCAATTCGCGGTCGGCGTTGGGCACCTCGATACCGACCGCCGACTTGCCGGGGATCGGCGCGAGCAGGCGCACGTTCTCGGTGGCGACCGCGTAGGCCAGGTTGCGGGCCAGCGCGGTGATCTTCTCGACCTTGACGCCGGGGCCCAGTTCCACCTCGTAGCGGGTGACGGTCGGGCCGCGCACGAAACCGGTGACGGCGGCGTCGATCTTGAACTGCACCAGCACCTCGGTGATCGCCTCGATCATCGATTCGTTGGCGGCCGAACGCTTCTTGGGCGGATCGCCGTCGAGCAGCAGGGTCAGCGGGGGCAGCGTGTAGTCGCCGTCGACGACGCGATCGGTGACGAACTCCGGCTCCGACGGTGCGGGCGGGGTCTGGTCGACGACCTTGGCCGGCGGGCGTTTCCGCGCCGGTTTCGGTGCGGGTGCGGGCGGTTCGTCGACGATCGGCTTGGCATCGCGCAGCGGCGGTTCGCCGAGGGACTCGGTGAGCGCGTCGGAGCCGCCGAACTCGTCGGGCGGGTAGTTGTCGTCGGGGGTCTGGCCACGGCGGCGGGTGCGGTTGCGGTGCACCGGGAATCCGTCGGCGTCGTAGTTGGCCGGGTCGTACGGGTCGTCGTCGCCGGCGTGTTCGCCGAGGCCGAAGTACTCGCGCAGGGCCGATGGCACCTCGCGCACCGTGGTCCCGGTCAGCAGCAGCACGCCGAACACCATGGCCAGCAGCAGGATCGGCAACGCCAGCCACGGCGTGAGACCCTGCCCGAGCGGACCGCCGATGGCGTAGCCGAGCGCGCCCGCCGCCCGTGAACGTCCGTGGGCGTCGGTGGGCGACCCGGCGGCCAGATGCCACACGCCGAGGGCGGGCAGCACGACGAGCAGACCGCCCAGCACCAGCCGCGGCCGGATCTCCGGTTGCGGCTCGGTGCGCATGAGCAACACGGCGAGCGCGATGAACAGCAGCGGAGCCAGCCCGCCCGCCGTTCCCGCGATCGCGCGCACGACGTCTTCGAGGAAACGCCCGACCGGACCGCCTGCCGACATCCACATGGCGGCGGCGATGATCGCGCTGACCGCGATGAGCGCCAAGCCGATTCCGTCGCGCCGGTGCCCGTGCTCGATCTCGCCTGCCCGGCTCAGCGTGCGGGTGGTGGCGCCGACGCCGCGGGCCAGCATGGTCCAGCCGGTGCCGACGCCGCGCCCGATCACCGCCAGCGGCGCGGTGTTCGACGCGCTCCTGACCGGCCTGCGCGCGGGTGCGGTGCGCCCGCGTGGCGCCGCCGACGCTCGCGGAGTCGTCGAACGAGATCGCGCCGACGGCGTCTGCCCCCTGCTCGATCCCGCCCGCGCCCGAGAGGTCGTGGTGCTGCGGGACTTACCTGCCATGACCATCAGGCTAGCCGCTCGAGCACCGCCCGGACCATCCGCAACACTGGTCCCACCCCGGTTGCGACCGTGATCTCACCCGGATGCGCAGGTCGCGGGGCCCCGGTCAGGGCGGGAAAAGCTCGCCCGCGACCGCGTTTCGCGGTGTTCCGGCACCGGCGCGACCTGAGCAAAACCTTTCAGATCCCTTGTGATCAGCTCGAATCCGGGCGCCGCAGGTGGCGCGGAGGACGCAACGGTCGGTACGTTGTCACCCGGTCCACCAGGTTGTGGCCAGGAATACGAGGGGAATCAAGTGAAAAGAGTTTTCACCGGCGCGGTGGTCATGACCGCGACCATCGGCGCGCTGCTGGGCGGCCACATCGCGCCGGCCCAGGCGCAGGCCAGCAACTACGGCGCGCTCGCGCTCTCGCGTAACGGCGCGTCCAGCATCACCGCCAACTACGACAGTTACGCCGAGGCCGAGTCGGCCGCCATGGCGGGTTGCCAGCGCAGCGGCGGCGGTGCGGGCTGCGACGTGAAGATGTCGTGGCGCAACGGGTGTGGCGCGCTCGCCGAGTCGAGCCGCTCCTACAGCTGGGCCTCGGCGTCCTCGCTGCGGGCGGCCAAGCGCAACGCGATCAACGCCAACCGCGGCGCTGCCACCATCATCAACTGGAACTGCACCTCGGGCTACGAGCTCTGAGTCGCACCACCCGCCGGAAATGTCACTCCGGCGCCAATCTCAATTGGGGAGATCAGTGAACAACCGCATGTTCAAGACGGCGGTCGCCGTGACGGTGGCCGCCGCCGCGCTCGGCTTGACCGCGTGCAGCAGCAGCGACAGCGAGACCTCCGCGGGGGCGACCTCGACCACCGCGGGCGCCGCGTTCGAGGACGGCAAGAAGGTGGAGGGCACCCAGGAGGGTGACGCGCCGATGACCACCGCCGTGCCGGTGCTGCCCGCGCCGACGGTCGACGAGCTCAACGCCCGCCTGGACAAGGCCATGGCGGGTCAGCTGACCGCCGAGGAGAAGGCGACCTTCATCGAGGACGCCGAGCGCGACCCGAACCTGGTCGACAAGTTCGTCGAGGCGGCGAAGAAGAACAACGTCAAGGCCAAGATCACCAGCGTCGGCACGCCCGCCGACGGCAAGGTGAAGGCGCCCGCCGACGTCACCATCGACGGCACGCCGGTCCAGGGCGCGACCGTGGAGTTCGTGGCCTCCGAGGGCGGCTGGCGCGTGTCGCACGTGTTCACCTGCAACATCGTGAAGTCGGCCAAGCTCGACTCCGCGGCCTGCCAGGCCTGACGCGAGAGAAACGAAAACCGCCGGGCGACACTGTCACCCGGCGGTTTCGTGTTTCGCGTGGATCAGACGCCGATGACCGTCGGCACGATCATCGGGCGACGGCGGTAGGTGTCGGCGACCCAGCGGCCGACCACGCGCCGCACGCCCTGGGCGATGCGGTGGGTGTCGGTGATGCCCTCACCGGCCAGCCGCAGCAGCTCGGCCTCGACCAGTTCGTTCGCGCCGCTGAGCGCGGCCGGATCGTCGGAGAAGCCGCGTCCGTTGATCTCGGTGCTGACCGCCTTGCCGGTGGTCGCGTCGATGACGACGGTGATCGAGATGAAGCCGCCCTCTCCGAGGACCAGGCGGTCCGACAGGGTCGACTCGCCGACGTCACCGACCGAGAGGCCGTCGACGTAAACGTGCCCGACCGGCACCCGGCCGACGATGGAGGCGATGCCGTCGACCAGGTCGACCACCACGCCGTCCTCGGCCAGCACGACCCGTTCCTCGGGCACGCCGGTCGCCACCGCGAGCGCGGCGTTGGCGCGCAGGTGCCGCCATTCGCCGTGCACGGGCATGGCATTGGTCGGGCGGACCGCGTTGTACAGGTACAGCAGCTCACCCGCGGAGGCGTGGCCGGAGACGTGCACCTTCGCGTTCTGCTGGGTGATGACCGTCGCGCCGAGCCGGGCCAGCCCGTTGACCACCGCGAACACCGAGTTCTCGTTGCCGGGGATCAGCGAGGAGGCCAGCACGATCAGATCGTCGGCGCGGATGTTGATCTGGCGGTGGTCGCCGCGGGCCATCCGCGCCAGCGCCGAGAGCGGCTCGCCCTGGGAACCGGTGGAGATCAGCACCAGGCGGTTGCCGGGCAGGTTCGCGGCCGCGTCCAGGTCGACGACCACGTTGTCGGGCACCGTCAGGTAGCCCAGGTCCTGTGCGATCTGCATGTTGCGCACCATCGAGCGGCCGACGAAGCAGATCTTGCGGTTGTACTTCTGCGCCACGTCGACGACCTGCTGGATGCGGTGCACGTGACTGGCGAAGGAGGCGACGATGACGCGGTTGCGCGCCTTGCCGATGACGTTGTCGAGCACACCGCCGATCTCGCGCTCGGGGGTGACGAAGCCGGGGACCTCGGCATTGGTGGAATCAACCAGGAACAGGTCGACGCCCTCGTCGCCGAGGCGGGAGAAGCCGGCCAGGTCGGTGAGGCGGCCGTCGAGCGGCAGCTGGTCGAGCTTGATGTCACCGGTGTGCAGCACCACGCCCGCCGGGGTGCGGATGGCGACCGCGATGGCGTCGGGGATCGAGTGGTTGACCGCGAAGTACTCGCACTCGAACGGGCCGTGCACGGTGGTCTCGCCCTCGGCGACCTCCATGAGCTTGGGCTGCAGCCGGTGCTCGCGGCACTTGGCGGCGACCAGCGCGAGGGTGAACTTGGCGCCGATCACGGGGATGTCGGGGCGGTTGCGCAGCAGGAACGGCACCGCGCCGATGTGGTCCTCGTGACCGTGGGTGAGCACGATGGCGACGATGTCGTCCATCCGGTCCTCGATGGGCCGGAAGTCGGGCAGGATCAGGTCGACGCCGGGCTGCTGGTCCTCGGGGAACAGCACACCGCAGTCGACGATCAGCAGCTTGCCGTTGTACTCGAAAACGGTCATGTTGCGGCCGATTTCACCGATGCCGCCGAGCGCGAACACGCGCAGGCCATTCTTCGGCAGCTTCGGCGGAGCGCCGAGCTTGTCCTGAGCCGCCTTCTCGCGGGATTCGGCGGCCGGTGCGGCGCCACGACCGCGGCCACCGCCCTGGCGGCCACGGCCACCACCGCGGGCCTGCTGCGGCGGCGCCTGCTCGGCGGCGGGCTTGCTCTTGGCGCGGCGCGAACCGGCCTTCTTCGGCACGGTGACCTGTTCCTCGGCGACGCTGATCAGGTCGGTGCCCACCTCGGCCTCGCCGACCAGGTTCGCCTCGGCGACGATCTCGGCGACCGGCGTCGCGACCGGCTCGGGCTGCTTCGGGGCGGCCTGCGGCGGCGCGACCGGAGTGGGTTCGGGCGCGCCTGCGGCGCGGCTGGCGGAACGGCGACGGGGCTTGCGAGCGGCCGGTTCGGTCATGCCGACACCCCCGCGGCCTGCAGATCCAGCGCCAGCGCGTCGAGCTGCGCCTGCGTGGGCATCAGCTGCGGCAACCGAGGTTCACCCACCTCGACACCGAGCAATCGAAGAGCTCCCTTGCACATCGCCACACCTCCCAGGCGGGTCATGGCCGCGAACAGCGGCAACAGTGTCGCGTTGATCTCCCGTGCCCGGACCACGTCACCGGCGGTGTAGGCCTGGTGGATCTCGCGCAGGCGTTCGGGCACGAGATGACCGATCACGCTGATGAATCCGGTGGCGCCGACCGAGAGCCAGGGCAGGTTGAGCCCGTCGTCACCGGAGTAGAAGGCCAGGCCGGTGGTCGCGATGAGATCGGCGCCGGAGACCAGATCGCCCTTGGCGTCCTTCACCGCGACGATGTTCGGGTGATCGGCGAGCCGGCGGATCGTGTCGATGGCGATGGGCACCACCGACCGCGGTGGAATGTCGTAGAGGGTCACCGGCAGCGAGGTGGCGTCGGCGACCGCGGTGAAGTGCGCGATCAGGCCCTCCTGCGTGGGCCGCGAGTAGTACGGGGTCACGACAAGCAGGCCGTGCGCGCCGGCGTTCTCGGCGGCGCGCGCCAGCTCGAGCGAATGCGCGGTGTCGTAGGTGCCCGCGCCGGCGATCACGGTGGCGCGCTCGCCCACGGCGTCGACGACGGCGCGCAGCAGGTCGGACTTCTCCGATTCGGTGGTGGTCGGCGACTCACCGGTGGTGCCCGAGATGGCCAGCAGATCGACGCCGCGGTCGACCAGGCGCGCCGCCAGGGCTACACCGGCATCGATGTCGACCTTGCCCGCAGCGCTGAAGGGGGTCACCATCGCGACACCCACCGTGCCGGACGCGTGCAGCTCCGTTGGCGTCGATTCACCGTTCGTCATGGTCAGAAAGGCTACCCGGTCCCCAGTTGAGCCTCGACACCCTAGCGCCCGATCCGGCTGCCGGTGGGTGTTTTTCGCTGCCTGCCTGCTCGGATTGTGACATCATCGCCACTCTTGCGTGATGTCACCAATGACAGCACAATGATGTCATGGATCTGAACGCTCATACCGCGCAGCTGCGCGAGGAACTGATCGCCGCCGCTGCTCTCGGCGACGAGAAAACGCAGGCCACCGCCGCAGCCCTGGCCGCGGCGGTGGAGAGTTCGAGCCGGCTCGTGCTGCTCTCGGCGCTGTCGGAACTGGCCGCCGAGATCAGCACCGAGCTCGGCGACCGCACCGTGCACGTCCGCCTCGACGGCACCGAGGCGGTGGCCGACGTGCGCAAGAACACGCCGTCGGGCTCCGAGGAACCGCCGACCTTCGAGGAGATGACCGGCGACATCAGCCGGGTCACCCTGCGCCTGGTCGAACAGCTCAAGTCCAAGGCCGAGGAGGCGGCGGCGCAGAACGGGCAGTCGCTCAACTCCTGGCTCTCCGGCGCGGTCACCGGCGCGCTGCGTGACCAGATGCGCGGCCAGGGCCCGAAGGGCTGGTAACCGGACCCGCTCACAGCAGCGGAGCGAGGTCGCCGCGCTCGCCGACGACGACGTCGTCGAGTTCGAGCCAGTCCGCCATCTCCCGCAGCGCGCCACGCATCGCGTCCGCGGTCTCGGCGGTGGCGTAGCCGGGTTCGGCGAACGCGCCGGGTGCGAGCAGCCTGCCGCTGCCACGCTCGGCGCGCAGGTCGACGCGGCCTACCAGGCGGCCGTCGAGCAGGAACGGGAAGACGTAATAGCCGTGCACCCGTTTGGGTTCGGGCGTGTAGATCTCGATGCGGTAGTGGAAGTCGAAGATCCGCTGGGTGCGCGGCCGGAAGAAGATCAGCGGATCGAACGGGCACAGCAGGGCGGCGCCGGTGATCTTGCGCGGCGAGCTCGCCTCGGGGTGCAGGTAGGCCGGTGCGTCCCAGCCGTCGACGTCGACCGGGATCAGTTCGCCCGCGTCGACGAGGTCGGCGATCGCGGGCGCGGTCTGGCGGCGGTTCAGGCGGTAGTAGTCGCGCAGGTCGGTCTCGGTGCCGATGCCCAGCGCCCGGCTGGAGCGGCGCAGCAGCTCGCGCACGGCGTCGTCCTCGGTGATGTCGCGATCGCGGACGTCGGCCGGGACGACACGTTCGGTGAGGTCGTAGAGACGGGTGAAACCGGACCGGCGCGCGATGGACAGCTCCCCCGCGGCGAAGAGCTGCTCACAGATCATCTTGGTGTCGCTGAGGTTCCACCAGGTGCCTTTGGGGCGCGGCTTGTCCAGTTCCAGATGACGTTCGATCTCGCCCGCGCTCGCGGCGCCGACATCGGTGACGACATCGAGGATGTCCTTGCCCAGGGTCGGGTTCCGCTCGACGACCTTGCGCATGCCCGACCAGCGCCCGTTCCGGTATTCGGCCATCCGCCAGCGCATCAGCGGCCAGTCCGCGACCGGGATGAGCGCGGCCTCGTGCGCCCAGTACTCGACCAGGCCGCGGCGGGCCCGTGGGCTGTCGCTCCACGCCGCGCCCTCGAGCAGGCTGCGATCGTAGGGGCCGATCCGGCTGAACACCGGCGCGTAGTGCGCCCGCACCACCGCCGACACCGAATCCAGTTGCAGCAGACGGGTTCTGGCGACGACATCGAGGACGGCCCGTCGATTCGGCTTGGCCGGTCGGCGTTTACCGAAACCCTGCGCGGCCAGCGCGATCCGCCGGGCCGTCGCCACATTCATCCGCTGCATCTCCTCAGCCTGACACAGGGGTACGACAGGTTTCCCTGGCTCAGGTGGAGACCCGGACCACCCCCGCGGTGTCGATCTCGGTGCGCCGGTCCCCGGTCGGCGCCGCGGCCAGCACGGTCGCCACCCAGCGCCGCCCGATCGGCAGCACACGCACGGTGACGGTGCCCGCCTCGGCGGTGTCGAGTTCGCCGACGGCGGCGTCGATCACGTTGTGGCGCACCCAGGTCGGGACGCCGCGGAAACCGCCGTCGTCGAGCAGGGTCACCTCGACACCGCGGGATCGGGCGCCGCGCGCGGCGGCGCTGAGCCGTTCGGTCACCAGTTCCGGGGCGCGCAGTCCGTCGCGCAGTTCGGCTTCGAGCAGCCTGCACTGTTCGCGTTCGTCGCCGGTGAGCTGGGCGCCCTCGGCGATGCGCGCGAGGATCGGCCCGGCGACCTGGTCGAGCCTGGTCAGCTGCCGGTCGCGTTCGGCGGTGGCCGCGGTCAGTGCCGCCTCGGTCGCGGCGCGACGGTTGGCCTGGTCGCGCAGTTCCCGCAGCGAGCGCTGGGTGGGCCGCACGATCGCCATGAACACCGTCACCACGCCGACGGTGGCCACCGGAGTCAGGGCCCGCACCACGGTCTCCGGGTGCCAGGTGGTGAACACGCCCATGGTGACGAGCACCGTCGCGGCCGCGGCGACACCGAGCCAGGCAGGCAGGATCCGCCCGCGCAACACCAGCATGGCCAGCAGGTACGAAGTCGGGTAGGCGGTCCACAGCTGATGCGAGAAGCCGGTGGGGTTCTCGACCCACGGCACGGTCAGCGCCATCGCGGCGGGACCGGCGCAGGCGACGTAGGCGGTGGCGGGCCACGGCAGCGGGTCCACCGGGAAGACCAGCACCACCAGCGCGGCGACGGCCATCAGCACGAGGGCCGCGGCGGCCGGTACCGGCGGCACGATGTCGAAGTTCACCCGCAGGTACATGATGATGGTGGCCTCGAAGATCACCACGAACAGCCAGGCCATGCCGTCGCTGAGGCCGACCAGGTCGCGGACGCCGAACGGCAGATCCCGCTCAGCCATGACTACCCCACACCAGGGTGACCGCGGTGCCCGCGCCAGGGGCCGACTCCACGAAGGCCGCGCCACCGGCCAGGGTGCGCATCCTGCCGAGAATGCTGCCCGCGATCCCCATCCGGTCGGCCGGTATCCGGGCCGGGTCGAAGCCGGCGCCGTCGTCGGTGAGCACCACCCGGATGCCGCCGGTGGCGATGGTGATGGCGACCTCGCGCCGCACCTGCCTGCCCGCGACCCCGGCATGGCGCACGCTGTTGCGCACGGCTTCGCTGAGCGCGGCGCCGAGCACCTGCGCGGCTTCGAGCGGCAGGCACAGGTCCGCGCCGCGCCGCGAGGCCTGGACCGGCAGCTCGGGGTCGACCTCGCGCACGGCGGCGCGCACGAACTCCACGGCGGCGGCCGCGTCGAGATGGTCGAGTTCGGGTGCGCTGCGGGCCTGTTCGAGCTGTTCGAGCGTGCGCGCGGCCTGCTTGCGCAGCACCTGGGAGGGTTCCTGCTCGCGGGAGGCCTCCAGCAGCGTCGACAGGACCGCGTCGTGGATCAGCGCGGCGAACCGGGCGCCCTCGCGCTCGCGGGCCGCGGTCGCCGCGACCGTCGCCGCCCGCGAACGCTGCCGGACCGCTTCCCGGTCGACGCGTTCGGCGGCGGTCCGCGCGTAGACCACGCACCACAGGAACAGCGCGGCGACCCCGAGCGCCCTGGTGATGTCACCGAACAGCGCCCACGCCGAACTGTCGGGAACGACAGCGGCATTGGAGGCACTGGTCGCCACGGCCAGCACCGCGGCGAAACCCGCCGCCACCCGGCCCGACCAGGCGAGTCCACCCGCCATCACCCCGAGTACAAGCCCGCGATAGGGCCAGGACGCGAACGAACCGATCGTCACCACCGAGTACACCAGCGGGGTCGTCACCGTCGCGACGAGATAGCAGATCGCGGCCGCCCCGGCGACCCGGCGGATCGCGGTGACCGCCCCGCGCGCCGACACGATCGCCAGCGGCGCGAACAACAGGTACGCCGCCACCAGATGCACTTCGGGCCACACCGACCGGTTGAGCGGCTGGATCAGGACCGCGGGCAGCTCGAGAGTCATCACGATCATCGCGCCGACGCCGATCACGACCCCGAGCCTGCGCAGGATCTGATCGGTCGCCGCCCGCGAGAGCTCGGTGTCCACCGCGGCGGGCACCGGCGCGTGCGCGCGGGCCGCGGTGGTGGTCACGTGCGCTGCTGCCGTTCCGGCACGGGCAGCCACCCGTCCTCGACGGCCCGTTTGTACAGATCGGTCTTGGTGGGGGCCGGACGGCCCGCGTCGGCGTATTTCTGCCGGATGCGGCCCAGGTAGTCGTTGACGGTCTGTTCGGACAGCCCGGTCAGCCTGGCCACCCGCGACGCCTTCTCCCCCGAGGCGTACAGCATGAGCACTTCCTCCTGGCGCGGGCTGAGCCCGACGTCGGAGAGCTGCGGGTCGCCGTCGATCGCGGCGGCCCAGTCGGTGGTGACGACCTGTTCCCCGGAGGCGGCCCGGCGGACCGCCTCGACCACCGTCGCCACACTCTCGGACTTCCGCAGCACCCCGAGCACACCGGCCTTGGCGGCCGAGCGGACCAGGAACGCGTTGTCGGCGCCGGTGAACACCAGCACCTCGATGCCGCGTTCGCGCAGCGCGGTGACATTGTCCTCGGGGGTCGAGCCGTCGGGCAGGCGCAGGTCGAGCACCACCAGGTCCAGGGCGGCGTCGGTGGCGAGCAGCCCGGAAACGGTGTCGGCGGTCGCGACGAGATCCAGGTCGGGTTCGGGCCCGAGCATGGCCGCCAGCCCGATCGCCACGGACTCGTGGTCCTCGACCAGTCCGATCCGCCGCACCGCCGGAGTCTGCTGCAACTCGCTCACCGACCACTCCCCATCCTCGAACACCCATCCGCGGCCAGCCCGCGACCCGTTCGGTGTCGAGTTCTACCGCATCGGGGGCCCGCGTGTCAGCCCACCAGAATTCGGGGCCGCGGCGATCCGCCCACGTCGAGCCTGCTCGCCGCCTCAGCCGATCCGGCCGCGGCGCGACCACCGGCTCGGCGTCGGCGCCGCGACGATGCCGTGGGTGAGCAGGCTTTCCGCGGTGTCGAGGACCGATTGCCGGACGGGCAGAAAGGTGAGACCGAGCTCGGACTTCGCCTTCTCCGCGCTGACCCGCTCCTGCTTGCCCAAGGCGGGAACCACCCGTTTGACGGTGTCGTCGGTCAGCGCGGCGAGCTTGACCAGCCAGTCGGGCAGCGTCCGCGACGGCACGGCGAAGCCCCGCGGGCCGAACTCCGCGGCGAGGACGGCCGCCATCTCCCGCATCCACACGTGTTCTCCCCCGCAGATGTAGCGCTGCCCGCCCGCCTCGGGGGTTTCCATCGCGAGGCGATGGGCGCGCGCCAGGTCTCGGACATCCACGGTGGACCACCCCACATCGAGCGATCCCGGAACCTTCCGGCCGAGCAGCCTGATCACCGGCTCGTGGGAAATGTTGGTCTGCGGGTGCAGCACCGGTCCCAGAATCATCGGCGGGTGCAGGGTCACCAGGTCGAACCCGAGCGCCGTCGGCGGCCGGTCGACGAAGTCCCGAGCGGCACGTTCGGCGAGAACCTTGCTCCTGTCGTAGCCGGTGAGCCGGTCCGGATCCGACCAGTCCTGTTCGGTGAACACCTTGTCCACGTCGTGGCCCTGGTTGACGGTCACGATCGACGAGGTGAGCACGACCCGTCGCACGGTCGGGCTCGCGGCGGCCGCGCGCAGCACCCGCAGGGTGCCCTCGACGGCGGCCTCGACCATGGCCTGCTCGGATTCCTTGCCGCCGTCGGGTATCGGCGAAGCCACGTGCAGGATGTAGTCGCAGCCCTTCACCGCGATATCCCAGCCGTCGTCGGAGGTCAGGTCCGCCTGCACGAACTCCACCGCACCACCGAGCCGTGCGGCGAGCTCCACCAGATGGGCACGCCTCCCGGCCGCGTCGAGTTCCCGCACGGTCGCCCTGACCTGATAGCCGTGCTCGAGCAACTCCCGAACGCAGTGCCCGGCCACGAATCCGGTGGCACCGGTCACCAGCACGATCCCCATAGTCGATTCCCTTGTAGCTCACAGGGATTCGCTCCCCACCCCGATCGATTCGAGGCGGAGTCTACTGGTCACGACCGAGGTGTGCGCCCGAGTTCTACCGCATCGGGGGCCCGCATGTCAGCCCACCAGAATTCGGGGCCGCCGCGGTCATTGCCGTCGATACAGGCGTCCGTGACTGCGGAACCAGGCGATATTCCCGTCGTCGCCGCGGACGAAGTCGGATCGGGTGCCGATCGGTGTGCCGTCCGGCCCGAGGTCGAGACCGTAGTCGGGCCTGTAGAACGCGAGGCCGAGTTGCGCGCCGGCGTCCTCGTCGGGGTTCGTGCTGGGGTCTGCCCCGTCGCTCATGGTGCCGTGCAGGCGGCCGTCCCTGGCGACGAAGTCGATCGCGATCGACTCGAGGCTGCCCGTTTCGACGATCTGCTGGGTCGCGTAGCGCCCTTCGTAGGGTGCGAGCTCGCCCGCGCCGAGGAGCTGCGGCGTCGCGGGCAGATTGCCGACCCCGGCGAAACGCCGCAGTGCCCAATCGTCGGCGAACAGGTCGGTGAGCAGTTGCGCGCCGCCCTCGGAATTGGTGAGCGCGGTCATGGCGAAGCCGCGGCTGGGCACCAGGAAGAATCCGGAACGTTGGCCCGACCAGGTCCCGCCGTGCTGAACGATCGTCTCGTTCTCGGCGGAAGGGCGCAGCATCCAGGTCACACCCATGCCGGTGAGCTCGACCTGCAGCGTCCCACCGGCACCCGGGTTGGAACGCATGGCCTCGAGCGCCGGCCGGCTCATGAGGCGGGTACCGTCGGGTGCGGTGCCGTCGCCGAGGTGAAAACGCGCGTAGCGCATCTGATCCCGGACGCTCGAGATCAACGATCCGGTGGGGTTGCAGCTGCGCGGGAACTCCCAGAAACCCGTGTCCACCACCGGTTTGCCGTCGACCACGGTGTGGGAGGCGGCGATGTTCAAGCCGATGATCTGGTCGGAGAAGAACCGGGTACGGCTCAACTCCAGGGGGTCGAGCAGCAGATTCCGCACCGCCGCCTCGTACGTCGATCCGGTGACGACCTCGACGATCCGCCCCGCGACCACCAGTCCGGCGTTGTTGTAGGCGAAAACGCTGCCCGGCGGCGTCAGCTGCGGCAGGCGGGTCATCGAGGACACATAGCGAGCCAGCGCGTCGTCGCCGCGTCCGAAGTCCTGCAGGTCGTCGCCCAGCCAGCCGGAGGTGTGGTTCAGCAGCTGTCGCACGGTGACCTCGGAGCCGGCCGCCGGATCGGCGACCGCGAAGTCCGGCAGGTAGCGGCGCACCGGCGCGTCCAGCTCCACCGTGCCGTCGTCGATCAACCGCATCATGGCGGTGCCGGTGAATGTCTTTGTGGTGGAACCGATCCGGAACACCGTGTCCGCGTCGACCGGCACCGGGTGGTCGACATTGGTGACGCCATACCCCCTGATGTATTCCTGTCCGCCTGCCAGGACTCCGACGGCGACGCCCGGAATCCCGTAGGACCGCATGCCCGCCTCGATCTTGGCGTCGAGTTCGCCGAACGCGGAGTCCCCGGTGGTCGTCCCCGGGGCGGGCGAGGGCGTCGACGAACAGGACGACAGCGCGAGCAGCGCCGCGCCACCGACGGCACCACCGAGCACCGACCGTCGAGACACCGCGGTGGCGGCCGGTCCGGGACCGAACCGGGTCACGGCGGCGGGGGGTTGACGGCGTACGTGGGTGGTTGCGTCGAGCTGACGCAGCCGGTGTCGGGCTCGAGCGGATTCTCGTAGAACGAGACCGCGATCTGGGCCGCGCAGGGATCGACGTAGATGCCGTGTGCGACGCCGGGCACGGTCACCTCCGTGGAACGCGAAAGGTCCGCCGCGACATAGTGTCCCCATCGCGCCCCGGTCTGGCCGTCGTAGCTACCGGACAGCACCAATGTCGGGATATCGCTTTTCGTCACGTCGCGAATGGCGTCGGGGGCTTTCGGCACCCGCCACACCGCACACACTTCGCGAAGGAACGGCAATTGCGGCGCCTGCTCGCGCACCGAATCGGGAAAATCGGGGAAGGCTTCCGCTGCCATCCGGAGTTCGTCCTCGCGGGTCTCGAACGGCACCCATTCGCTACACCACACACTCAATGCCAGGCCCCAGCCGAACTTCCCGACCTTGGCGGGATCCGTCCAGACCATGGCCCAGATCTGCGCGATCCGTTCCGGCTTGCCCTCGGCCAACTCGTAGATCGCTGCGGGAAACTCCGCGGGAAAGTGGGTGGCCATCGGGACGAACCAGTTCAGCAGCGTGCCACCGTCGAGGACCACGGTGGTGTTCTTCCCGTGGACGTCGACGGTGGTCGTGATCGGCTCGGACTCGAGCTTGTTCACCATGTCGACGAATGTGTCTGCGAGGTCGGGGTAGGCAGCTTCGCACGGCGGTTGTGCATCACACGCCGCGGTCATGTTGTCGAAGGCTTCCCGCGCACTGGCCCAGGTCCACCCGAGGGCGGCGACCGACGGCGGCGTCACACCGTCCAGGACCACCGACCGGATTCCCTGCGGGTCCTGGCGCATGAAGACCAGCGCGAGGTCGGTGCCGTAGGAATGGGAATAGATATTCCACTGGTCTATCTCCAGCGCTGCCCGCAACTCCGCCAGATCGGAGGCCATTTCCATCGTGTTGAACGACGCCAAGTCCGTGCTACCTGAAAGCCGGTCGTAGCACGCCTCGGCCGCCGCCGAATTCTTGCTGCCGGTGCTGGGCGAGCCGAACACCAGACCCACTCGTTCGGCGTAGAACTCATCGATTTCCGGGCACGTCAGCGCCGGTTCCGCCGAGAGCGTGCCGCGAGCCGACATCAGGATCAGATCGCGATTTCGCCCGACACCATTCGGAATCGGCGGGTCCAGGATCGCATCATTACCCGGCCCGCCGGTCAGAAACACGATCGGATCCGGCTCCGCGGGCTGAATTTCCGCCGGAATTCTCACCACCGGCAACCGGACGGTGCCCTGGCCGGTGGTGCGATTCGCCGGCACCTCCATGGTCCAGCACTGCGCGTCCGTCAGCTCCGACGAATCCGGGCAGTCACGCGGCTCCAGTTTCGCCGGCGCGTGGGCCGCTGTCGTCGGCATCGTCGCAGGCTGTGCGGTGTCCGGCGGCGAACTCGAGGTGCCGCAGGCCGCCATCATCACGGTCGACGCCACGGCGAGACAGACTGTCCACTCGCGGCGCACACAGCGCGCCGGACGAGCGCTGACGGGGATCGAGCCAGGGATCCGCACACCACACATCTTCGCACCGAAGCGATCGCTCCACGCAGCTGCAACGCCGAAGTTCGCCGGTGATCGCCACCTTGCCGAGTCCTGGAATCAGGCGGGTTCCCGCCGTCCGCTCAGCCCATCAGCTGGGCCGCGACAGTCGCGCCCAACTCCCAGCACGCTTCGATATCGGCCTTGGGCGGCTTGCCCGACACCACCACATCGTCGGCCGCCTTCACCCAGCCGAGGCCGGTCGTGATCGACGTGATGGCCCGCTGGGCTCCCTCGGCACCCTGATTCGCATGGATGTAGACGCCGAACGGGCGGCCGCGCGTCGAGTCGAGGCACGGGTAGTAGATGTTGTCGAAGGCGACTTTGAGGGCGCCGCTCATGTATCCGAGGTTGGCCGGGGTGCCGAGAATGTAGCCGTCCGCCGCCAGGACATCCGTCGGAGAAACCGACAGCGCGGGCCGCCGGACAACGTCAACGCCCTCGATCTCGGGGTCGGTCGCGCCGGAGACGACCGCCTCGAACATCTCCTGCATGAACGGCGACGGAGTGTGATGAATGATCAGCAGGTTCGGCACTCCGCCAGCCTATTCGACGTGTGGTCTACGACTCCCGTTCCAGCTTCTCCAGTGCCACCGCGCGGCGCATGGTCTCGCGGGCGCGGGTGCGGTCGCCCGCGTAGTCGTAGGCGCGCGCCAGCCGGTAGGACGACCGCCAGTTGTCCGGGTCGGCTTCCCATTCGGTCTTGATCTGGGCGAACAGCGCGTCGGCCGCCTCGCGTTCGACGCGGCCGGAGGGACGTCGCGGCAGCTGCGAGGTGTCGACCTCGAGTCCCTCCTCGTCCATGCGGCGGGCCAGGTGCTGATGGGCCAGCGCCGCCTGCAGCGTCGTCCACACGATCCACACGCCGACCATCGGCAGCAGCAGCATGCCGATGCCGATCGCGATACCGGCGAAGCCGCCGTCGGCGATGTAGGCGATGGCGAGCCCGCCGAGGCGGATGAAGTAGTAGATCAGCGCCAGCACCAGGAACGCCACCAGCGCGACGATTTTCACGACCTGCCGATCAGGTCGCCGCGCGGCGGGTTCGGGTGCGCTCACAGATCCAGGAAGGGGTCGAGTCCCACGGTCAGGCCGGGGCGCCCGGCGATCTCGCGGACGCCGAGCAACACGCCCGGCGCGAAGGAGTTCCGGTCGATGGAGTCGTGGCGGATCGTCAGAGTCTCGCCCTGGGTGCCGAACAGCACCTCCTGGTGGGCGACGAGCCCGGCCAGGCGCACCGAGTGCACCCGCACCCCGTCGACGTCGGCGCCGCGGGCACCCTCGAGTTCAGTGGTGGTGGCATCGGGGCTGAGCCCGACGCCCGCCTCGGCGCGGGCCGCGGCGATCAGCGCGGCGGTGCGGTAGGCGGTACCCGAGGGCGCGTCGGCCTTGTTCGGATGATGCAGCTCGATGACCTCGACCGATTCGAAGAACCGCGCCGCCTGCTCGGCGAACCGCATCGACAGCACCGCGCCGATGGCGAAGTTCGGCGCGATCAGCACGCCGACCTCGGGACGCTGCGCCAGCCAGGACCGGACTTCGGCCAGGCGGGCCTCGTCGAAACCGGTGGTGCCGACGACCGCGTGGATCCCGTTCTCGACCAGGAACTTCAGATTCCCCATCACCACGTCGGGGTGGGTGAAGTCGACGACCACCTCGGCACCGGTCTCGGTGAACGTCGCCAGCGCGTCACCCTTGTCGACCTGCGCGACCAGCTCCAGATCGGCCGCCGCCTCCACGGCCGCGCAGATCGCCTGTCCGACCTTGCCGTGTGCTCCGAGCACTCCGACCCGAATGGTCACCCGTATCTCCTCGTCTCGCTGCTCACTTGCCGGCAAGCCTATCGAGCAGCGGCGGACTACCCGGCGCGAGGTCAGTCGAAGACGATCACCTGCCGCAGCGCCGCGCCCGCCGCGAGCTCGTCCATCGCCTCGTTGACCTGGTCGAGGCCGATCCGCGACGAGACGAGCCGCTCCAGCGGCAGCGTGCCCGCGCGCCACCGGCGCACGTATTCGGGGATGTCGCGCTCGGGCACGGCCGAGCCGAGGTAGCTGCCGATGATGGTGCGCCCCTGGGCGACCAGCGCCAGTGGAGAGATCGTCGCGGTGGCTGTCGGAGCGGGCAGGCCCACCGTCACGGTGACGCCACCGGGAGCTGTTGCGGCGACGGCGGTTTCGAAGGCGCGCACATTGCCCGCGGCCTCGATCACCACGTCGGCCTGCACGCCCTGCTCGGCGATCTCGCCTGGCGTGAACACGGCGGTGGCGCCGAATTCTCGTGCCAGCGCGAGCTTTTCGCCGACGGTGTCGACGGCGACGACCTCGCCGAGTCCGAGCGAGACCGCGACGAGCACCGCGGCCATGCCGACACCACCGAGCCCGACGACCATGATCCGGTCGCCCTGCACCGGTTTCGCCGCATTGAGCAGCGCCCCACCACCGGTGAGCACCGCGCAGCCGAGCACCGCGGCGATCTCCGGCGGGACGTCGTCGTCGACGGGAACCACCGACCGCCGGTCGACGACGGCATGGGTGGCGAACCCGGAGACACCGAGGTGGTGGTGCACCTCGGCACCGTCACGGCTCAGTCTGCGCCCGCCGCCGAGGAGCTCACCCGCGTTGTTGGCGACGCTGCCCGGACCACACGGGGTGCGCCCGTTGCTCGCACAGCCCGCGCAGTCACCGCAGCGTGGCAGGAACGTCATCACGACCCGCTGCCCCACCGCCACATCGTCGACGCCCGGCCCGACGGACTCGACGATGCCCGCCGCTTCGTGGCCGAGCAGCATGGGCACCGGGCGCACCCGATTACCGTCGACCACCGACAGATCCGAATGGCACAGTCCCGCCGCCTCGATCCGGACCAGCAGCTCACCCGCACCCGGCTCGGCCAATTCCAGCTCACACACGGTGATCGGCTGCGACGCGGCGAACGGCGCCGGGTCGGCGATGCGTTCCAGGACGGCTCCACGAATCCTCATGGCGCGAACCTACCGCGAAACGGCCATTGCGAGACCGCGGATTCGGCGCTAAATTCGTTCGCGGTGATGGTGCTCCTGTCGGCCGCCTCGTACCGTGCCCAGGGTCGGCGCCATCACGAACCTAGGAGAAATCCCCTGTCAGTACAGTTCAATCACACCATTGTCGGTTGCCGCGATAATAGGGAAACCGCCGAATTCTGGGCGGACATCCTCGGGTTGGACATAGGAAAGGAGTGGGGTCCGTTCATTCCGATCCCGCTCGACAACGGCGTCACCTTCGATTTCGCCCGGGTGCCGCCGCATGCTTCCGAAATCCAGCCGCAGCATTACGCATTCCTCATCTCGGAGGCCGAGTTCGACGCGGCCTACGCCAAGATCCAGCGCTACAAGCTGGACCATTGGGCTGATCCGCAGCAGCACGGAGTGAACGAGATCAACCACAACGACGGCGGTCGCGGAGTCTATTTCCTCGACCCCAACGGGCACTTCCTGGAGATGATCACCGTCCCGTACGGTGGCTGGCCCTCGTAAGACGCCATGACACCGGCCGGTCCGCATCCCGCGGACCGGCCGGTTTTGTCGTTATCGCGCGCCAGCCCGGCTGCCGCGCAGTCCGAGCAACGCGGCCAGTACGCACGCCACCGCGACGATCACGATGAACCAGGGAAACACGGTCGCCAGGCCCCAGGTGGTCGCTGCCCAGCCCGCCGCCAGCGTCGGCAACGCCATCGCGGAATAGGCGAGCAGGTAATAGGCCGACATGGTCTCCCCGCGCCGATGCGGCGGCACGACTTCCGACAGGTGACGCAGCGAACCACCGAACCCGAGCCCGAAGGTGGCGCCGAGCACGAGCCCGGCGATCAGCACCGCGACCGGTTGCCTGGTAGCCAGTGCGGGCACCGTGGCCAGCAGTGCGGCCGCCATCCCGAGGTCGCCGATGATCGCGGCCCGCCGCGCCGGAATCCGGGTGGCGAAGAGCTGGACCATGGCGGCGGCGAACGCGGTGCTGGCCACCACCACCCCGCCGAACAGCAGATTGTGCACCCCGGTCTCGGCCGCGGCCAGCGACGGATACAGCGACAGCAGCACACCCAGCACCGACCAGGCCGCCATCACACCGATCGCGGAGAACCAGAAATCAGCCCTGATCTCGTGCGGCACAGCGGGTTTCGCGATGGTGATGCGCCCCTTCACCCGGGCGGTGTGCGGTTCACGCAGCGCGAGCATGCCCGCGGCGACGGCCAGGCAGACCACCGCGATCACCACATACGGCGTGCGCAACGGCGAGGGCGCGTACTGCGCCAGCGCGGCCGACCCCAGCACGGCGACCGCCATGCCGACATTGAACGCCACGCCGCTGAGCTGCCCGGAGCGCGCGCCATGTTCGGGCCGCAGATCGAGCAGGGCCGCGGCGCCCGCCACGACGGTGGCGCCGACCGCAGCGCCGTGCAGCGCCCTGGCCAGCAGCAGCATCGACACCGAATCGGCGAGCAGGAACGCGACCAGCCCGAGGATCATGGTGACGAACGCGCCGACGATCACCGGCTTGCGCCCCACCACATCCGACACCCGGCCCGAGACCAGCACCGCGCCGAGGGCGGCCACCGCGTACACGGCGAACACCATGGTGGTGGTGAGCGGCGAGAGATGCCACTCGGTCTCGTAGATGCCGTAGAGCGGGGCGGGCGCCCCCGAGACGCCGAGCGCCACCCCGGTCGCGGCGAGCACCAGCCCGTACGCCCAGCGCTGCCCGGCTTCGACCGGCGCCATCGTTGTCGCTGCCATGGCGGCCCCCATCAGGTGAGTTTGATAACCATCGAACGGCTCCGACACTACGCCGAGTATGATGGCTATCAAACCCCGGAGTGAGGTAGATCATGACTCAGGCTAATGGTCACGCCGCGGCGCCGACCCTACCGGTCGCGGCGCTGCCCGCTGTCCTGGGTGCGCTGCACGATCCGGTACGGCTGGAGATGGTGCGCCGCCTCAGCAATGCGGCCGAGCCGCTGCGCTGCGCGGCGCTCTACGACGCGATCAACAAATCCACGGCGACCCACCACTTCAAGATCCTGCGCGAGGCGGGCCTGATCGAGCGCCTGACCATCGACGGCCAGACCTACCAGCGCCTGCGCGCCGACGCCGTCGAGGACGCCGTCCCCGGCCTGCTCCCCTCGATCGTCGAGGCCGCCAATCGCGCGCATCGCGAGGAGTAGGACCGGTCCGCTCAGCGGTCGGTGGTCGACGGCGGTGCGACGGTAGTACTCGGCCGCTTCGGCGGTGTCGGCAACAGCCGGCTCGGAATCGTCGGGAGCGTCGGGAGCGGTCGCCGCGAGGTCGGCGGCGCGGGCACGTCCACCAGGTCTCGCCCGCGCACCTCGCCCTCGACGATCTCGCCGCCACCCCACCACACGGCGGCACCGGCCACGACCAGCAGCGCGAGTACGCACGCCACGATCGCGGGCATCCGGCGATAGCTCCCTCGCTCCCGCCAGATCGCGATCACCCCTTCGAGCACGACGGTGGCCAGCACGATGCCGAGCACCGCGAGCAGGACACCGAGCAGCGCCGGCTGACGCGCCCATCCCCGCCCCAGTACAGCGATGACGAGCAGCGGCACCCCGAGCAGCGCGGATCCGATGAGCATCCCGAACGCGAAGTCGAAGGCGTCACCGGGAGAGGGATCGTCCCGACTGCGCTGCTGCCACGCGGTGAAGAGCAGCAGATGTCCGAAGGCCGCACCGAACGCGCCGAGCACCACACACCACCCACCCAGCCGGACGAGTTCGACGTACTGCGACCGCATCGCGATGGCGCCGAGGTCGGCGATCAGTCCGGCCCCGCCCACCGACAGCAGTGCGAACAGCGGCCGCGGCCGCATCACCCTGGCCCGCAGGTAGCCGGCGGGGAGTTGCTTGCGCAGCTTGCGGAACACCCCGTACCAAGCCAGCGGCAACGCCACGAACAGCACCGGTGACAGCACGCGCAACCCGCCCGCGGGGATCCACATCGTCGCGAAGGCGAGGCAGGCCGCGAACGCCCACACCCACGCGGCCAAACGCATCAGCGCCCGCCAGTGCACCTCGGCGAGGAGCCGGCGAGCCTTGGTGTCGGTCGGGGTCCGGGCGAGCACTCCGCGCAGGATCGCGACGGCCGCGGCCCGGCCGCCGTCGACGCCACCGAATTCCAGTCTGGCCTGCCTATGCAGCAGGTCGGTGTGGGTGGGGTCGATAGCAAGGCCCGCCGTCACGTGCCGCCGGACCGCGTCGAGGTCGGTCAGATGCTGGTAGATCTCGGCTGCTGAGCAGTGGACATCGGCGTCGTCGGGCATGAGGGTGACCGCTTCGGCCAGCGCTGCCCGCGCCCGTGTCTCGTCGGGTTCGGGCCCGTAGGCGAGCAGCCACGCCATCAGCAGCAATGCCGGCGCGTCGTGTGGACTCAGCCGCCAGCAGTTCCGGGTCGTCGGGCGCCGTCGCCAACGCCGTTCCCAGAATCCGCCGAGCCTCCTCGACCTTCCCGATCTCCTTGGCCACCCTGGCCCGTTCGATCGCCGCCTGTACCGGCACGACCCCTCCCCTCCCCTGTGCGGTCATCCGCGTGCAGAGTACCGGCCCATCGGGGTCGAAAAGATCAGTGCTCCACCAGTTTGCGCACCGAGGCCGGCAGGTCGCGGGTGCGCCGGTACGGACCAGCCACGGCCGCGCCGTAGGGCCGGGCGAGCAGGGTGCGGGCGATCGCGCTGACCTCCTCGGTGGTGACGGCGTCGATGCGGGCCAGGGTCGCCGAGACGCTGCGGTGGTTGCCGTAGCTGAGTTCGCTGCGCCCGATGCGGTTCATCCGGGAGGCGGAGTCCTCGAGCCCGAGGACCAGACCGCCGCGCAACGAGCCTTTGGCGCGGGCGCATTCGGCGTCGGTGACCCCGTTGGCCGCCACGTCGACGAGCACGTCGCGCGCCAATGTCGCGACCTGGGCGAGGTTTTCGGGCTGGCAGCCGAGGTAGACGGAGAACGCGCCGGTGTCGGCGAAGGTGTCCACGCTCGAGTACACCGAGTACGCCAGCCCGCGCTCTTCCCGGATGCGCTGGAACAGGCGGGAACTCAGGCCGCCGCCCACGATGGTGTTGAGCACCGACAGCGGCCAGCGCTGCTGTCCTTCGTGCCTGCCGAACGCGCGCACACCGAAGACGAGGTGGGTCTGTTCGCTGTCGCGGTTGATCCGGACCAGGCTCGGCGCGGCCTGCGCGCGGAACTTGCCCTCGCGGCGCGGCGCCGGTTCGACCGCGGAGTCCAGGTGCGCGGCGAAGGCGCGGTGCACGAGTTCGACGGTGCGGTCGTGGTCGACGTTGCCCGCGACGGCGACGACCATCCGGTCGGGCCGGTAGCGGCGCTGGTGGAATCCGCGCAGCTGCGCGGCCTGCATGCCTTCGATGGATTCGACGGAGCCGATCACGGGTCGCCCGATCGGGTGGTCGCCGAACAGGGCGGTGAGGAAGGAGTCGGCGACCAGGTCCTCGGGATCGTCGTCGCGCATGGCGATCTCCTCGAGCACCACCTGGCGTTCCACGTCGACATCGACGGCCCGGCACAGCCCGTTGAGCACCACGTCGGCGACGAGTTCGACCGCCAACGGCAGGTCCTCGTCGATGACGTGGGCGTAGTAGCAGGTCTGTTCCTTGGCGGTGAACGCGTTGAGTTCGCCGCCGACGGCATCCATCGTCTGGGCGATGTCGAGCGCCGAGCGGGTGGGTGTCGCCTTGAACAGCAGGTGTTCGAGGAAGTGTGCCGCGCCGGCGACGGTGGGTCCTTCGTCGCGTGACCCCACGCCGACCCACACGCCGATGGAGGCCGAGCGCACGCCGGGGACGTGTTCGGTGACCACGCGCAGCCCGCCAGGGAGCACGGTGCGCCGCACACCACCGTCGGTGGAGACGTCGTCAGCGGTTTCGGTACTCGACTCGGTCAACTGTGGCTTCGTCACCCGATCCCACCGGACGGCTGTACTGACATGGGGTTCTCAACCTCTCGGAACGGGTGCTGGCGACGTGCGCGGATGCCTGGGGCGAGCAGGCAGCAGGCTCGACGGCCGGCTTCGCGATTCTATGCGCCCGGCACCCCCGCCCGCGCATCGGGCCTCGTGGCGTCGATGCGGTCGTGCGCCGGTTCGGGCGCGTCGAGCACGGCGGCGATCCGGGCCAGCGCGGCCTCGCCCGCCATCGCCCAGTGCGTCGCGTCGATGCCGTAGCGGTGCACGTCGCCGCCGATCGCCGTCGCCCAGCTCGCCGCGCCGCGCGCGCCGGTCGGGTCGTCGACGGTGGCGGCGAAGTAGACGAGATCGCCGTCGAACCGGTCGGGCCGGTAGGTGTCGACCATGCTCATCGAGGCGGTGGCGGCGTCGATGACGCGGGCGATGCGGGTCCCGTCGAGCGCGGCCAGTGGACCGCCGATCCGCGCCGCGGCGGCGGCGAGTCCGTCGGCGTCGAAGACCACGTCGAGCGCGTCACCGGCCAGGCCGCCGAGCAGGTCACCGACGGTCGGCATGGGGGTCTGCGCCGGTTCGTCGCCGAGCCAGCTGTCCATCATCGCCAGCTGCGCCACGTCCGCGCCCTCGGCCTGCAACCGGGTCGCGACGGCGTGCGCGAGCAGACCGCCCAGCGACCAGCCGAGCAGGTGGTACGGCCCCTCGGGCTGTACCTCGCGAATGGCCGTGACGTAGCGCTGTGCCCAGGCGTCGATGGTGGCGGGCAGCGGTTCGTCCGCGGTGAGGGCGGGCGATTGCAGACCGTAGATCGGGCGCTGCGGGTCGAGGTGGCGGGTGAGGCCGGCGAACGACCAGGACACGCCACCCACGGGATGGATGCAGAACAGCGGTGCGCCGGTCCCGCTCGCGCGCAGCGGCAGCAGCACCGCGAACGCATCGTCGGCCGAATCGTCCTCGGCGCGCAGCCGTTCCACCACCACGGCCGGTGTCGGGTCGGTGAAGAACCACGCGACGGGCACCGCGATGCCCAGTGCCGCACCGAGCCGCGCGGACAACTGGACCGCGGTCAGCGAGTTGCCGCCGAGGTCGAAGAAGTTGTCGTCCATGCCGATCCGGTCCAGCCCGAGCACCCGGGCGAATTCGCCGGCGACGACCCGTTCGGTCTCGGTGACCGGGCCACGGTAGGCGGCCTGGCGCAGTTCCGGACGGGGCAGGGCGGCACGGTCGAGCTTGCCGGAGGTGTTGACCGGGAACTCGTCGAGCACGAGCACCACGGCGGGCACCAGGTACGCGGGCAGTTCCGCGGCCAGCGCGGTACGCACCACGGCCGGATCATCGTGCGCTCCAGCCGAATCCGCGACGATGTACCCGACGAGCCGATCCGCGCCCGCGCCCGACACCACCGCGGCCGCCGCCTGGGCCACACCGGGCTGCCGCAGCAGCGCGGCTTCCACCTCACCGAGTTCGACGCGCTGACCGTTCAGCTTGACCTGAAGGTCACCGCGCCCGACGTAATCGAGTGCGGCGGAGCCATTTTCGTCCAGGCACAACCGGACGAGGTCACCGGTCCGATACATCCGGGAACCGGCACCGGCGAACGGATCGGGCAGGAAGCGCTCGGCGGTGAGCTCGGGCGCGCCGACATAGCCGTGCGCGAGTTGCGCACCGCCGACGTACAGTTCGCCGGTCACCCCCGGCGGCACCGGCCGCAGTCGCGCGTCGAGCACATAGAGCCCGGTGTTCCACACAGGCGCACCGATCGGCACGGACACCGTGTCGGCATCGCGCACCACGTGGGTGCTCACCTGCACGGCGGTCTCGGTCGGCCCGTACAGGTTGATCACCTGGGCACCGGTCAGCTCCCGCGCACGCTGTGCCAGCGCGGCGGGCAACGCCTCGCCACCGGCGAACACACGCCGCAGGCCGGTCGGCGCTGCGAGCTGCTCCGTCCCGTCAGCCGCTGATTCGGCGGCATGGGCCGACTGCCGCCTCCCGGGGACGACCCCGGCATCCGCGACCTCGGACACCTGCCACCCACCCGGGACAACGCCCAAATCTCCGGCATCAGCCGACTGCCACCCACCCGGGACGGCCCGGGCATCCGTGGCATCGGCCGACTGCAGCTCGGCCTGGGCGACCTCGGCAACATAGGCCGCGAGCAACGTGGGCGCGAACTGCACTGTGTCGATGCCGTGTTCGGCGATCAGTGCCGCCAGGTAGGCCGGGTCTCCGTGGCCGCCGGGGCTGGCGAGGACGGTGCGGGCGCCGACGCGCGGCGGGAGCAGCAGTTCCCAGATCGACGCGTCGAAGGTGACCGGCGTCTTGTGCAGCACGGTGTCGCCCGCGCCGAACCCGAATTCGGCCGCCATCCAGTCGAGCTGGTTGACGATCGCGCGATGCGGCACCCCGACGCCCTTGGGCAGACCGGTGGATCCGGAGGTGAAGATCACGTACGCGGTGTGCTCGGGCAGCAGCGGCTGCACCCGTTCGGCGTCGGAGAGCGGTCCGGCCGGATAGGCGGTGAGGTCGACGGTGTCGGCCACGACCACGTCGACCCCGTCCAGCGGGGTACCGATGACCGGCAGGTCCGCGCGGTCATCGGACGTGGTGACCACGCACACCGGCTGCGCGATCCGCAGGATTCGTCTGATCCGCTCGGCGGGATGATCGGGGTCGATCGGCACGTAGATGCCACCGGCGGCGAGCACCGCGTGCACCGCGACCAGCAACTCCGGCGACCGGCGCGCGGCGACAGCCACCGCCGTGTCCGGCCCGACGCCCTGGTCGACGAGGTGCCGGGCGAGCCGGTTCACCCGCGCCGCGAACTCGGCGTAGGTGAGCGAGGTGTCACCGTCGGTGAGCGCGATCGCCGACGGTGTCGCGGCGGCCTGCCGGTCGAACGCGACGGGCAGTACTTCGGTGGACACCGGATACGCGGTGTCACACCAGCTTTCGAGCAGCACGCGGTCATCGCCGGTCAGCAGGCCGACATCGCCGATCGCCCCGGCCGGGTCGGCGGTGACGGCATCGAGCACCCGCACATAGCCATCGGCGATCCGGGCCGCGGTCGCGGCGTCGAACAGGTCGGTGGCGTAGGTGAGGCTCACCGCGCAGCCGCCGTCGGCCGTGTCGGCGAGCACCAGGTCCAGGTCGAACTTGGCGACGGCGGTGTCGATGTCGAGCCCGGTCACGGTGAGGTCGGGCAGGCTGACCTCGGCAGGCGCCGCGTCCAGGTTCTGGAAGGCGAGCATCACCTGGAACAGCGGGCTGTGCGCCGTCGAGCGGACCGGATCGAGTACGTCGACGAGCCGTTCGAACGGCACGTCCGCGTTCTCGAACGCGTCGAGGTCGACGCGCCGGGCCTGGCGCAGCAGGTCGGTGAAGGACGCGCCCTGGTCGACGGCGGTGCGCAGCACCAGCGTGTTGACGAACATGCCGACCAGGTCGTCCAGCGCCGCCGCACCTCGACCAGCGACGGGGGTGCCGACGGCGATATCGCCGGTACCGCTGAGCCGGGCCAGCAGCGCGGCCAGCGCCGCGTGGGCGACCATGAACGCACTGGCATCCGCACGCCGGGCCAGCTGCCCCACCCGCTGCCAGATCTCCTGCGGCACCACGGTTTCCACGCTCGCGCCGCGCTGCGAGGCGACCGCGGGCCGCGGCCGGTCGGCGGGCAGCTCGAGCAGTCCGGGCAGCCCGGCCAGCTCGTCGCGCCAGAACCGCACCTGCCGGGCGGCGACCGACTCGGCGTCATCCTCGCTGCCAAGCACCGCGCGCTGCCACAGCGTGTAATCGGCGTACTGGACTTCCAGCGGCGCCCACCCGGGTTCGGCTCCGGCCCGGCGGGCCAGGTAGGCGGCGGTCGTATCGCGCAGCAGCGGGCCCGCGGAGAATCCGTCGGCGCTGATGTGGTGGATCACCACGACCAGCACCACCTCGTCGGGCGCCGAGCGCAGCACCCGCACCCGCACGGGCGGTGCGACGGTGACGTCGAAGCCGCGGCCGATCTCGGCGGCCACCATGGCGGGCACCGCGATCGGGTCGACGGTCTCGACGACCGGGGTCGGCACGAACTGCCACACCGTCTGATAGCCGATGCCGTCGATCGCCGGGTACACGGTGCGCAGTACCTCGTGGCGGTCGAGCACATCGGTGACGGCGGCGGCCAGCGCCGCGGCGTCCACGTCGCCGCGCAGACGCACCGCGATCGGGATGTTGTAGGCCGCCGAGGCCGGATCGAGGCGGTTGAGCAGCCACATCCGCTGCTGCGCCGCCGACAGCGGAATCCGGTGCGGCCGTTGACCTGCCGTCAGCGCGACGCCGGCGCCGCTGCCCATCTGCGCGGCGAGCGCGGCCGCCAGGTCGACGACGGTGGTCGCTTCGAACAGGGTGCGCACCGGCACCCGGGCCGACAGTGCCGCGCCGAGGCGGGCCGCGACGCGGGTCGCGATGAGCGAGTTGCCGCCGAGCTCGAAGAAGTCGTCGTCGAGACCGACCTGCGCGCGCCCGAGCACCTCACCGAAGACCTCGGCGACCGCCCGCTGAGCCGGCGTGACCGGCGCACGGAACGGCCTTGCCACGAATTCCGGTGCGGGCAGCGCCTTGCGGTCGAGCTTGCCGGAGGTGTTGAGCGGGAACGCGTCGAGCACGACGATCACCGACGGCACCATGTACGACGGCAGCACCGCGCCCACGGCCGAACGCAGCCGCGCCGGATCGAGTTCGGCGCCGGGCACCGGCACCGCGTACCCGACGAGCCGGTCACCGGTCGCGCTCGCCGACACCACCGCCGCGGCCTGGCTGACCATCGGCAGCCCGCCCAGCGCGGTCTCGATCTCACCGAGTTCGATGCGCTGACCGCGGAACTTCACCTGGAAGTCGCTGCGCGCCAGATAGATCAGGACGCCGTCGCGGGTCCAGCGCACGAGGTCGCCGGTGCGGTACATGCGTTCGCCCGCCGCCCCGAACGGGTCGGCGACGAACCGGTCGGCCGATAGATCGGGGCGACCGAGGTACCCGCGAGCCAGCTGCTCGCCCGCCAGATACAGCTCACCGGCGACACCCGGCGCGACCGGCCGCAGCCGTTCGTCGAGCACGTAAACCCTGGTGTTCCACTCGGGCACACCGATCGGCACGGTCTGCCCGGTCGCGGCGCCGTCGGCGGGCCAGGCGGTGACCGACACGGCGGCCTCGGTGGGCCCGTACAGGTTGTGCACGGCCGCAGCCGATTTCGCGCTCAGCGCGGCCACGGTGTCCGGGGTGAGTGCCTCACCGATCGCGAGAACCAGACGCAGGCTCGTCAGCTGGCCGGGCTCGGCGTGCGCGGCGAACATCGCCAGCATCGACGGCACGAAGTCGGCGATGGTGATCCGCTGCGCGGCGACGAGTTCGGCCAGGTACAGCGGGTCACGGTGCCCGTCGGGAGTGGCGAGCACCAGCGTCGCGCCCGCGGCCAGCGGTGCGAAGAAGCCCCACACCGACAGGTCGAATCCGGCGGCCGACTTCTGCAGATACGTATCGGCATCGCCGATCCGATACCGCTCGATCAGCCACGCGATCTGATTCCGGACACCCGCGTGGCTCATCGCCACGCCCTTGGGCCTGCCGGTCGAGCCCGAGGTGAACAGGACATAGGCGAGGCTCGAATCCCGCAGGTGCGCGCGGAGTTCGGTGTCGGTCACCGCGTGCTCCGGGTACGCGGCAGTGTCGATGGTGTCGAGCACGACGATCCTGGGCGCCGGCGCGCCCCCTGCGACGATCGGCATATCGACGTCGTCCCCGGCAGTCGTGAGAACCAGGTGCGGCCGGGCGGTGTCGAGCACCTGGGCGATGCGGTCGGCCGGATGATCCGGGTCGACGGGAACATACGCGCCGCCCGCGGTGAGTACCGCGTACATGGCGACGACGAGGTCGACGGATCGCCGGATGGCGAGCGCGACCAGCACATCGGGGCCGACGCCGTCGTCGATCAGGTACCGGGCGAGGCGGTTGATCTGGGCGTCGAGCTCGCCGTAGGTCAGCTCGGTGCCCTCATAGACGAGCGCCGTCGCCTCGGGGTTCGAGCGCACCTGCGCGCGGAACGGGGTGAGCAGCGTTGCGGTGCGGTCGATCTCGTGTGTGGTGGCGTTCCACTCGGTGAGGATGCGGGTCCGCTCGGCAGGCTCGAGCACGTCCACGGTGTCCAGCGGCGTGTGCGGTGCCGCGGCGACAGCGGTGAGCAGTCGCTCCAGCCGGCCCGCGATCGACGCCGCGGTCTCGGTGTCGAACACGTCGTCGGCATAGGTGAGGACGCCCGTGACACCCGCGGCGGCACCGTCGGCGTACTCGTCGCTGACGATCAGGTGCAGGTCGAACTGGGACAGCTCGTTGTCGGTGTCCAGACCGGACACCGTGATCCCGGGCAGTGCCAGTTCGGCGCGCTCGAAGTTCTGGAAGGAGAAGCCGACCTGGAACAGGGGGTGCCGTGCGGTGGAGCGGGCCGGGTCCAGCACCTCGACGAGCCGTTCGAACGGCACGTCGGCATTGGCGTAGACCGCGAGGTCGGTGGCGCGCTGACGGGCCAGCAACTGCGCGAACGTCTCCCCCGCGACCAGCCGGGTACGGAACACCAGCGTGTTGACGAACATGCCGATCAGGTCTTCCAGCGCCGCCTCACCGCGACCGGCGACCGGGGTGCCGACGGTGATGTCGGCGCTACCCGAGAGCCGTCCGAGCAATGCCGCGAACGCCGTGTGCACGATCATGAACAGCGTGGCGCCGGATTCCCTGGCCAGCTCGCTCAGCCGGGCATGAGTGGCGGCATCGAGGGTGACCGGCACCGTGCCACCGGTGAGGGTGCGCACGGCCGGGCGCGGCCGGTCCAGCGGCAGGGCGAGTTCGTCCGGGAGGTCGGCGAGTTCGCCGCGCCAGAAGTCGAGCTGGCGGGCGGCCACCGAGGCCGGGTCGGCTTCGTCGCCGAGCACGGCGCGCTGCCACAGCGCGTAGTCGGCGTACTGCACAGGCAGCGGCGTCCACCGCGGCGTTGCGCCGTCGCGGCGGGCCAGGTAGGCGGTCATCAGGTCGCGCACCAGCGGCGGCACGGACGAACCGTCGGCGCTGATGTGGTGCACGACCATGGCCAGGACGGCCTCGTCGGCGGTGATCCGGTAGAGCACGACCTGCCACGGCACCCCGGCGGTGACGTCGAACGTGGTGGCGGCCAACGCGGTCACGGCCGCCACGACCCGCTCGGCCGTGACGTCGCGAACCTGAAGGGCGACACCGGCTTCGGCGGCAGTCAGGATCTGCTGTACCGGGCCGTCGGCGGTCTCGGGGTAATACGTCCGCAGGACTTCGTGGCGCTCGACGAGATCGCCGACTGCCGCGGCGATGGCATCGATGTCGAGCGCACCGTTCAGGCGCACCGCGATCGGCACGTTGTACCCGGCCGACTCGGGATCGAACCGGTTGAGGAACCACATGCGCTGCTGCGCGGGCGAGAGCGGGACGACCACGGGCCGCTCCCCCGCCACCAGCGCCAGCCGGGCGTCGCCGTCGGCGCCGTCGAGCGCGGCCGCCAGCGCGGCCACCACGGGCGCCTCGAAGATCCGCGCCACCGGCACCTGCTGGTCCAGCGCGGCGCCGAGCCGGGCGGCGACGCGGGTGGCGACGAGCGAGTTGCCGCCGAGATCGAAGAAGTCGTCGTCGGCACCGACCAGCTCGAGTCCGAGCACCTCGGCGATCACACCGGCGACCAGCTGCTCCGACGGTGTTGCCGGAGCGCGGAATTCGCGAACCGCCAGCTCCGGCGCAGGCAGTGCGCGCCGATCGAGCTTGCCGGAGGCGTTCACCGGCAGCACATCGAGGACAACGAAGGCACTCGGCACCATGTACGCCGGAAGCGCCTGCCGCAGTGCGCCTTTCACCGCATCGAGGTCGAGCGGACGACCGGCTGTGCTCGCGGGGACGAGGTAGGCGGTGAGGTAGTCGCCGGCGCCGTCGTCGCGGACGGTGACGACGGCACGGTCGACGGTGCCGAGGGCGGCGAGGACGGCTTCGATCTCGCCGAGTTCGATGCGCAGGCCGCGCAGCTTCACCTGGAAGTCGGTGCGGCCCAAGTATTCCAGCTCGCCGGTGCGGGCGCGCACGACGAGGTCGCCGGTGCGGTACATGCGTGCGCCGGGTGTGCCGTACGGGTTGGCGACGAAGCGGTCCGCGGACAGGTCGGGGCGGGCCAGGTAGCCACGGGCCAGCTGCACACCGGCCAGGTAGAGCTCGCCGGGCGTGCCGACCGGCACGGGCCGCAGGCGGGCGTCGAGCACGTGCAGGGCGGTATTGGCGACCGGCGCGCCGATCGGCACGGTGACGGTGTCGGCGTCGGTGACCTCGTGGAAGGTGACGTCGACCGCGGCTTCGGTCGGCCCGTACAGGTTGTGCACGGCTACCCCGGGCACCAGTGCGCGCAACCGTTGCGCGTCGACGGCGGGCAGCGCCTCACCGGAGGCGAACACCTGCCGCAGCGACACACACTCGGCGGCGCGGGGTTCGGCGAGGAACGCGGCCAGCATCGACGGCACGAAGTGCGCGACACCGACTCCGGTGCGGGTGATCACCTCGGCCAGGTAGGCGGGGTCGCGGTGCCCGTCGGGACGGGCGATCACCAGGGCGGCGCCGACCTGCAAGGGCCAGAACAGTTCCCACACCGACACGTCGAAGGTGATCGGCGTCTTCTGCAGCACCGTGTCGGCCGCGTCGAGCCGGTAGGCGTCCTGCATCCAGACCAGGCGGTTGACGATCGCGCTGTGACTGACCGCGACCCCCTTCGGCTTACCCGTCGAGCCCGAGGTGAACAGGACATAGGCCAGGTCGGCGCCACGCAGCGGCCGGATCCGGTCGTCGTCGGTGACCGGATCGGCGGCGAACCCGGACAGGTCGAGACCGGCGGGATCGACAGTGCGGGTATCGATGGCCGGGAAATCGTCCGCGGCCAGCACGCACACCGGCTCGGCGGTGGCGAGGACGTCGGCGATCCGGTCGGCCGGATGGTCGGGGTCCAGCGGCAGATAGGCCGCACCCGCGGCCTGCACCGCGTAGACGGCGACCAGCAGGTCGATGCCGCGGCGCAGTCCGACACCGACGATGGCGCCGGGGCCGACACCTTCGGCGATCAGCATCCGGGCCAGGCGGGCGACCCGAACAGCGAACTCGCCGTAGGTGATCCGCTCACGCTCGAATTCGAGCGCGACGGCGTCGGGTGTGCGGCGGGTCTGCGCGGCGAACATCGAGACGAGCGTCGCGTCGGTGTCCAGTGGCGTCGCGGTGTCGTTCCACGCCGCCAGCTGGGCGGTCTCGGCGGCATCGAGCAGGTCGATCTCGCCGACGGGCGAGGTGTCGTCGGCGACGACCGCCGCGAGGATGCGGACGAAGCGCTCACCGAACGCGGTGACCGTCTCGGCGTCGAACAGATCGGTGGCATAGCGCAGCCAGCCGCGCAGACCGGGTTCGCCCGCCGCACCGGTGATCTCGTTGATCGCCAGCGACAGATCGAACTGGGTCGTGGCGGCGGGCAGGGCGAACTCGCCGATCCGCAGACCGGGCAGCTCGATGGTGGTGTCGTCGCGGTGCTCGAACGCCAGCATCACCTGCACGATCGGCGAATACGCCGTCGACCGAACCGGATTCAGTTCGTCGACCAGCCGCTCGAACGGCAGATCGGCATGCGCGAACGCCCGCAGATCGGCAGCACGCACGTGCGCGAGCAGATCGGCGAACCCGACCCCACCGTCGACGGTCGTCCGCAGCACCAGCGTGTTGACGAACATGCCGACGAGATCGTCCAGCGCGGCATCGGCCCGTCCGGCGACCGGCGTGCCGACCACGATGTCGGCACCCGCCCCCTGCCGCGCCAGCAGCACCGCGAACGCCGCGTGCACCACCATGAACGTGGACACCCCGTGGCGACGCGCCAGCTCCTCGATCCCGGCCACCACACCGGCAGGCACATCGAACCCGACGGACCCGCCGACACCCGTGCGCACGGCAGGCCGCGGCCGATCGGTGGCGAGCTCCAGAGCCGGTGCGAGACCGGCCAATTCGTCCCGCCAATGCGCCAGCTGCCGCGCCAGCCGCGACGACGGATCCGCGGCATCACCGAGCACCGCGTGCTGCCACAGCGTGAAGTCGGGGTACTGCACCGGCAACGGTTCCCACACCGGCGCGCTGCCGGCACTCCGAGCGGCATACGCCGTGATCAGATCCCGGGCCAACGGCGTCGTCGACACACCATCGGCGGCAATGTGATGCACCGCGAGCACCAGCACATGCTCCGCATCCTGCACCACTTCGCCGGCCGACAACGGGTCGCCGAGAACGACACGCATCGCTACGTTTTCGACCACCGCGCCAGCGGCATCCGCACCGTTGCGCGCAACGCCATCGAGCACGGCACCGTCACGCACAACGCCATCGGCCAGCGCATTATCCGGCACGACACCATCGGCCACGGCACCGTTGCGCTGGACACCGTTGGGCACAGCACCGTCGCGCGGGGCGCCATCCGCCGCAACACCATCACGCACGGCACCGCCGGCCACCGCACCGTCGCACACGGCACGGTCGGGCACAGCGTCGGCGCGCGAGGCGCCACCGGCCACAACATCGGCCACTGCGTGATCCGGCACGGCACCTTCAGCCACCGCGCTGTCGCGCACGGCACCGTCAGCCACCGCACCGTTGCGCAGGACATCGTTGTGCGCAGCATCATTGCGAGCGACTTGGGCCAACGCGCCATCGAGGATGACGCCGTTCCGAATGGCAGCGGAATGGCCGGTGGTCCGGCGGCCCGACTGCGCCCGGCCGTCGGTGCTCGTGCACCGGAGAAGCGCAGCACGCACCGGCGGCTGGGTCGTCAGGTCGTAACCCGCCCCGACGATCTCGCGTACCACCCCGGCCAGCTCAGCCTCATCGACTTCGCGGACGACCGCGACCGGCAGCACGCGGTCCACCGGGAGGACGACCTGGGTCGGTCCCTCGGCGTCCTCCGGGAACACGGTCCGCAGCGATTCGTGCCGCTCGAGCACGTCGCCCAGCGCCGCCCACAGGGCGCCGGTGTCCAGCTCTCCGGACAGGCGCAGGGCGATCGGCAGGGTGTAGACGGCCGAGTCGGGGTCGATCCGGTTCAGTAGCCACAGGCGAGTCTGGGCCAGCGACAACGGAATACGGTCCGGACGCGGAGAGGCCACGGTCAGTGGCGGCAGGTTCTCGCCGCGGGCGGCGGCGCGTTCGGCCAGGCCCGCGACGGTCGGGGCGTCGAAGACATCGCGCACGTCGAGCGCGCTGCCCAGTGCCGCGTTGGCGCGGGCGACGAGCCGCATGGCGAGCAGGGAGTTGCCACCGACGGCGAAGAAGTCGTCGTCGGCGCCGACCCGGGCCAGCCCGAGCAACTCGCCCACCACGGCGGCGAGCGCGGTCTGCGCGCCCGGTCGCGGCGCCACGTAGGCGGTGGTGACGGACAGGTCGGCGGCCGGCAGCGCCGAGCGGTCCAGTTTGCCCGCGGAGTTGAGCGGGACGGTGTCGAGCACCACCAGGTGGGCGGGCACCATGTACGCGGGCACCCGGCCCGCGACGTGCGCGCGCACCACGGCGGCATCGACGTCACCGGCGACGTAGGCGACCAGGCACTGGCGCCCGGCGTCGTCGGTCGCGGGTACCACGGTCGCGTGGGTGACGCCGGGCGCGTCGCCGAGGGCGGCCTCGATCTCGCCCAGCTCGATCCGCAGCCCACGGATCTTGACCTGGAAGTCGTTGCGCCCCAGGTACACCAGCGCACCGGAGCGGTCGCGGCGTACCAGATCGCCGGTGCGATACATGCGCGCACCGACCCCTGCCCCGGTGAAGGAGCGTGCGCCCGTCGCACCATTGATCGCCGTCGCGAACGAGTCGGCAACGGGGCGTCCGCCCGCCACACCATCGAACTCCCCGGCGAACGAATCGGCGACGGGACGTGCGCCCGCTGCACCATCGAACGCCCCGGCGAACGAACCGGCGACGGGACGTCCGCCCGCCACACCATCGAACTCCGCGGCGAACGGATCGGCGACGAAGCGGTCGGCGGTCAGGTCCGGCCTGCCGAGGTAGCCACGGGCGAGCTGGTCACCCGCCAGGTACAGCTCACCCGCGACACCGGGCGGCACCGGGTGCAGCCGTTCGTCGAGGACGTAGGCGCGCACGTTCCAGGTCGGCCTGCCGATCGGCAGCTCGGTCAGCTCGACCGGTGCGGTGATGTGCTGGAAGGTGCTGGTAATCGTCACCTCGGTCGGGCCATAGGTGTTGTGCAGTTCGGCGGGGACGGTGTCGAGCACGGTGGCCGCCAGCGCGGCGGGCAGTTCCTCACCGCCGAGGTGCAGCATCCGCATACCGGCCAGGTCGCCGGCGAGCCCTTCGGCGAGCATGGCGGCCAGCACCGACGGCACGAATTCGGCGATGGTGACGCGCTGTTCGCGCACCACGCGCGCCTGGTAGGCCAGGTCGAGGTGGCCGCCGGGCCGCAACAGGACCAGGGTGGCACCGAGCAGCGCCGGGCACAACAGCTCCCACAGCGAGACATCGAAGGTCAGCGGCGCGCGCTGCAACAGCCGGTCTGCCGAGGTCAGGTCGTATTCCCCACGCAGCCAGCACAGTTCGTTGACCACCGCCCGGTGCGAGACCAGCACACCCTTGGGCAGACCGGTCGAGCCGGAGGTGAACAGCACATAGGCCGGGTGGTCGGGGTGCAGCGACGCGAGGCGTTCGGCGTCGGTGACCGGGCCGCTCGCGACGGGCGGCTGGGCCGGGTCCTCGAGCTGCGCGACGGTCAGCACCGGGAAGCCGGACCGCGAGGCAGCCGCGAAATGCACTGAGGCCGTGGCGGATCGGATGCCGCTGTCCATATGGTCGAGATCACCCGCCGACGCGGCGACGACCAGTCGCGGCGCCGCGGTCTCGAGCACATGGCCGATACGGTCGGCGGGCTGGGCCGGATCGATCGGCACGTACACGCCACCGGCGGCGAGCACACCGTGCAACACGACCAGCAGCTCGATGCCGCGCGGCACGGCGACGGCCACCGGGGTCTCCGGGCCTACGCCGCAGTCGATGAGCCTGCGCGCGAAGCGATTCGCGCGGGCGGCGAGGGCGCCGTAGGTGATCTCGTCACCTTCGAAGACGGCGGCGACGGCGTGCGGGTCGCGGGCGGCCGCCGCGTCCAGCAGGTGCGCGGCCAGCGGGGCGCGGATGCCGAGTTCGGCCAGGGCCGCGTCGAGCGGTTCGACGTCACCGTGCGGGCCTGCCAGCAGCGCAGCGCGCGCGATGTCGTCGAGCAAGGGGAGGTCCCCGACAGCGGTGCCGGGTTCGGTGACCGCGGCGCGCAGCACCCGCTCGAGCATCCCGAACAGGGTCACGATGGTGCCCGCGTCGAAAAGGTCGGTGGCGTAGCGCAGTTCGAGGTCGAGACCGCCTGCGGTGCCGTCGGCGGCGTAGTGGTCGACGAAGGTGAAGTCCAGATCCACCTCGATCGGCGCGTCCGGCAGAGTCAGCCCCGACAGGGTGAGACCGGGCAATTCGAACGCGGTGGTGCGCTGGTTCTGCAGGGCCAGCGACACCTGGTACAGCGGTGAATAGCCTTGCGAGCGCGCCGGGTTGAGCGCGTCGACGAGGCTTTCGAACGGCACGTCGGCCCGGTCGAAGGCATCGAGGTCACCCGCGCGGATCTCGTCGAGCAACTCGCTGAAGCGCACGTCCGACGGAACGTTCGCGCGCAACACGAGGGTGTTGACGAACATGCCGACGATGTCGTCGAGTTCACGGTGCCCGCGACCCGCGACCGGCGTGCCGACGACGACGTCGGTGCCCGCGGACAACCGCGACAGCAGCACGGCGAGACCGGCGTGCAACACCATGAACGGCGTGGCGCGCTGCGCGCGGGCCAGCTCCTCGATCCGCCGGTGCAAGTCGGCGTCGAGGGTCGCGGTGAAGGTGGCGCCCCGGTTCGAGGCGACCAGCGGCCTGCGGCGGTCGGCGGGCAGCGTGAGGACGTCGGGAAGACCGGCGAGACGCTCCGTCCAGTAGGCGAGCTGGTGCGCCAACGGCGCGTCGGGATCGTCGGCACTGCCGAGTCCCTCGGTCTGCCACAGCGCGTAGTCGGCGTAGTGCACGGCCAGGGCGGGCAATGGCGGCTCGGTGCCCGCGGCGCGGGCGGCATAGGCGGCGACCAGATCGCGCGTCAGCGGGCCCATCGACCAGCCGTCCGCGGCGATGTGGTGCACGACCAGCACCAGCACATGCTCGGTCGGCGCGACCCGCAGCAGCGCGGCGCGCACCGGCACCTCGGTGGTGATGTCGAAGCCGCCGCCGAGGACCGCGACCACGGCTTCGGAGACCTCGTCGGAGGTGACGGCGGTGACGGCGAGATCGGGCACGAACGGCGCGCCGACGAGTTGCGTTGCCTGCCCGTCGAATTCGGGATAGGTGGTGCGCAGGGTCTCGTGCCGGGCGATCAAGTCCCCCAGCGCACCACGCAGCGCGGCGGTGTCGAGCTCTCCGCTGAGCCGTATCGCGACCGGGATGTGATAGGCGGCCGACTCCGGATCGAACCGGTGCAGGAACCACATCCGCTGCTGCGCGGGCGACAACGGAATCCGCTGCGGCCGTTGCCCCGCCACGGGCCCCCGCCTGCTGCCGGTGCCACGCAGCGCGTCCAACCGCACCGCCAGCCCCTCGACGGTGCTCGCCTCGAACAGTTCCCGCACCGGCACCCTGGCATCCAGTGCCACCCCGAGTCGCGCAACCACCTGGGTGGCGAGCAGCGAGTTACCGCCGAGGGCGAAGAAGTCGTCGTCGGCACCTACCCGTTCGAGCCCGACGACTCCGGCGAATGTCGCGGCGACGATCCGCTCGGTCGCGGTGGCGGGTTCGCGGTAGTCGCGCTCCGGCAGTTCCGGCGCGGGCAGTGCCCGCCGATCGAGCTTGCCGGAACTGTTGATCGGCAGCGCGTCGAGGAAGACATAGGCGCCGGGCACCATGTACGACGGCAGCACCGCCGCGACCGCGGCATCGAGGTCGGCGGGTGACAGCGTCGCCGGCACGACACGGGCACTGTCAGCGACATCGGCACCATCAGCGTCTGCGATACCGGCGCTGCCGGTGCGGGTGGGAAGAGTGGTGTTTTCGGAGACAGGGGTGGGGACGACGTAGGCGACCAGTTGGTCCGGGCGGTCGTCGTCGGAGCGGACCAGGACCGCGACTCGGCCGACGCCAGGGACCGAGGTGAGCGCGGCCTCGATTTCGGCGGGCTCGATCCGGAGGCCGCGCAGCTTCACCTGGAAGTCGGTGCGGCCCAGGTAGTGCAGGGCGGCGCCGTCGGGGCCCGTGCGCCAGGCGACGAGGTCGCCGGTGCGGTAGAGGCGCTCGCCGGTACCGAACGGGTCGGCGACGAAACGTTCGGCGGTGAGGTCGGCGCGGCCGTAGTAGCCGTCGGCCAGCTGCGCACCGGCGACAAACAGCTCGCCGGGGACTCCGGCGGGGACGGGGCGCAGCCGCGAATCCAGCACGTACACGCGGGTATTGGCGACGGGCGTGCCGATCGGCGCGGCGGCTGTCTGCTCAATGCCGACCTCGTGAGTGGTGACCTGGATGGCGGTTTCGGTGGGGCCGTACAGGTTCACCACCCTCGCACCAGTGGCCGCGCACACTCGCTGCGCCAGCTCGGTGGTCAGTGCTTCACCGCCGGCGAAGACCAGTCGTAGGGAACCCGACCCCACCGGTTCGGCCACCACGGCGGCCAGCACCGACGGCACATACTGGACGACGCTGACCGCGTGCCGAGCGGTCGCGGCGGCCAGATAAGCCGGGTCCCGGTGTCCGTCGGCGGTGGCGAGGACCAGTCGCGCGCCGGTCTGCAACGGCCACAACAGTTCCCACACCGAAGCGTCGAAGGTGAACGGGGTCTTCTGCAGGACGACATCGTCGCCGGTGAGCGCGTATTCGCGTTGCAGCCACAGCAGCTGGTTCACCGCGGCCCGATGCGGCACAGCCACACCCTTCGGCCTGCCGGTCGAACCGGAGGTGAACAGCACATAGGCGAGGTGCTCCGGACGCAGCGGGGCGAGCCGCTCGTCATCGGTGATCGGCTGATCCGACAGCTCGGACAGGTCGAGCGCATCGATCTCGATGACCGACTCGCCCACGGCGACACCGTGACCGGCGGCGGTCAGCACGCAGACCGGTGCCGTCTGCCCCAGCACGTCCGCGGTCCGGTCGGCCGGATGATCGGGATCGATCGGCACATAGGCGGCGCCCGCCGCGAGCACGGCATGCACCGCGACCAGCTGATCCACACCACGCCGCAGGGCCACAGCGACAACCGATCCCGGCGCAGCGCCGAGACCGATGAGGTGCCGCGCCAGCCTGGCGACACGACTCCCGAACTCCGCATACGTCAGCGACGCGACAGCGACCTGCCGACCGTCCGCGACATGCCGGTCTCCCGAGACCAGATCCTCCGCCGGATCGGCGTCGACGACCACCGCGATGGCATCCGGTGTCGCGGCGACCTGGTCGGTGAACAGGGACGCGAGGGTGGCCGCGGAGTCCAGGGCCAGGTCCGTGGCGTTCCAGGCGGTCAGGACCTCGGTGGATTCGGCCGGGTCCAGCAGGTCGATGTCGCCGACCGGACGGGCCGGGTCGGCGAGGACGCCGTCGAGCAGGCGACGCAGGCGAGTGGCGAAACCCGCGACGGTGGTGGCGTCGAACAAGTCGGTCGCGTAGAGGAAAGCACCGGTCAGGCCCGCGGGGGCGCCGTTGCCGTCGCGGTGCTCGGTGAGGGTGAGTTCGAGATCGAATTTGGCGACGCCGGTGGGCAGGTCGAATCCCGCCACCGCGAGACCGGGCAGGGCGAGGGTGCGCGGGGTGTCCTCGTTGAGGGACAGCATCACCTGGAACAGCGGATTACGGGCGGTGGAGCGGACCGGGTCCAGCACCTCGACGAGCCGCTCGAACGGCACGTCGGCGTGGCCGAAGGCGGCAAGATCGATCTCGCGCGCCCGGGCCAGCAGCTCGGTGAACGAGGCGGCGGGCGCCACCTCGGTGCGCAGCACAAGGGTGTTGACGAACATGCCGACCAGGTCGTCGAGCGCCCGATCGCCACGCCCTGACACCGGCGTACCGATCGCGATATCGGTGGTCGCCGACAGTCGCGCCAGCAGCGCGGCGAACACGGCGTGGGCGGCCATGAACACCGTGACACCCTGCGCGCGAGCGAATTCGGCCAGCGCACTGTGCGTTTCGGCATCGATGTCGATCGCCTGCAGCGCACCACGTCGCGACGCGACCGCGGGCCTGGTCCGATCCGCCGGCAATTCCAGCTGCTCCGGCGCACCGGCCAGCGCATCGGCCCAGAACGACAGTTGCCGCGCCGCTGTCGATTCCGGATCAGTGGCATCACCGAGCACTGCGTGCTGCCACACCGCGTAGTCGGCATACTGCACACTCAACGGCGCCCACTGCGGCGCCTCCCCCGCGGCCCGCGCACTGTAGGCGGTGAGAACGTCCCGGATGAGCGGGCCGAACGAGAACCCGTCAGCGGCGATGTGATGCACCACGATCACGAGCACATACTCGGGTTCGAGAGAGCCCGCCGCGCTCGGCGCAGACGAATGCTTCGCTGCCGCATCGGTGACCCGGAGCAGAATCGCCCGGATCGGGGCGTCGAGGGTGAGGTCGAATCCGGTGGCGGCGAAGGTGCGGACCGCGTCCGGCAGTGCCTGCGCGGTGACGATCTGCGGGAGGACCTCCGGGACCAGGCCCGCGGCGGGCAGGATCTCGGCGATCGCGTGACCGTCGCGCTCCGGATAGCGGGTGCGCAGGACCTCGTGCCGGTCCAGCACATCGACGAGCGCGGCCTGCAGGGCGGCGATGTCGAGGGCGCCGGTGAGGCGCACCGCCATCGGGATGTTGTCGGTGGCCGAACCAGGGTCGAAGCGGTTGAGAAACCACATGCGCTGCTGGGCGGGCGACAGTGGCAGCGGGTCGGGTCGGGTTCCCGCGACGAGGGCGGGTCCGGAGCCGGTGCCGCGCAGTCGGTCGGCGGCCGCGGCGAGGGCCAGAACGGTGGTGGTGTCGAAGAGCTGGCGGACCGGGATGCGGGTGTCGAGGTCGGTGCCGAGGCGGGCCATCAGCCGGGTCGCCAGCAGCGAGGTGCCGCCCAGGTCGAAGAAGTCGTCGTCGCGGCCGACCTGTTCCAGGCCGAGGACCTCGGCGAAGGCGGCGGCGACGGCCTGCTCGGCCGGAGTCTCCGGTGCGCGGTAGGCGGCGGCCTCGAAGACCGGGGCAGGCAGCGCGGCGCGGTCGAGCTTGCCGACGGGGGTCAGCGGGACGGCGTCGAGGGCGACGATCGCGGCGGGCACCATGTGGGCGGGAAGGTGGGCTGCGGTGTGCGCGAGGAGTGTCGCGGCATCGACGGTCGCGCCGTCGACCGGGACCACGTACGACACCAGCACGGTCGCACCCGAGTCGGTGTGGTGGCCGATGGTCGCGGCGAAGTCCACCGCGGCGTGCCGGGCGAGAACGGCGTCGATCTCGCCGAGCTCGATCCGGAACCCGCGCACCTTGACCTGGAAGTCGTTGCGGCCCAGGTATTCCAGATCCCAGGAGTCCGCGGACCGCACCCAGCGCACGGTGTCGCCGGTACGGTACATCCGCTCCCCCGGCGCACCGTAGGGGTTGGTGACGAACCGGCCCGCGGTCAGCGCGGGCCTGCGGTGGTAGCCACGGGCCAGCTGCGGACCGGCGATGTACAGCTCGCCGACGACACCGGCCGGGACGGGACGCAACCGCTCGTCGAGCACCAGTTCGGTGGTGCCTTCCACCGGGGCGCCCAGCGTGATCGGCGTTGTCGCGGTGAGTGGTTCGCTGATATTGGTGACGATGGTCGTCTCGGTCGGGCCGTACCCGTTGCGGAAGACGAGCCCCGGAATCGCGGCGGTCCATCGCGCCACCAGCTCCGCCGGGCACGCCTCACCACCGACGACCACCACGCGCAGGTCGTCGAGGCCCTCCGGGTTCACCGTCGCCAGCGCCGACGGGGTGATGATCACGTGGGTCACCCGCTCGGCCCGCAGCAGCTCACCCAGCTCAGCCCCACCGAACACACCGGCCGGTGCGACGACCATGGTCGCGCCCTCGGTAACGGTCAGCAGCAGCTCGGCCACCGAAATATCGAACGACGGCGACGCGACATGCAGCACCCGAGCATCCGCCGACGCCAGGTACCGCCCCGCCTGCACCGGCAGATACGCCGCGACCGCGCCGTGCGGGATCACCACGCCCTTGGGCAGACCGGTGGTGCCCGAGGTGTAGATGACATAGGCGGGATCCAGCGGATCCAGAGCACGACTGCCGGCCGACGATTCGGCACCGATGGCCGCGTAATCCACCAGGTCGACGTCGGCTGCGGCGGGGTCGAGCACGAGCCAGTCCACGGCGGCAGGCAGGTCGGCCCGCACCGCGTCGACCGTGATGCCCACTGCCGCACCGGAGTCCGACAGCATGTGCGTGATGCGGTCGGCCGGATAGTTCGGGTCGACGGGCAGGAAACCGGCGCCGGACTTGATGACGCCCCAGACGGCGATCACCGAGTCGGCCGAGCGCGGAATGCTCACGGCGACAAGATCGCCCGCGCCGATGCCGAGACCGGTCAGGTGCGCGGCGAGGCGGGCGGACGCGGCGTCGAGTTCGCCGTAGGTGAGGGTGCGCGCGCTGTCGCGGATCGCGATCGCGGTGGAATCGGCAGCCGCGCGGGCCAGCACCTGCGGCAGCAGCGAGGACGGAACGGACGGGCCGCCGCTGCGGCCGGTGAGCTCGGCGAGTTCGGCGTCGATCAGCAGCGGCAGATCCGCGACGGCGGTGCGTGGTGCGGCGGCGACCGCGGCGAGCACACCGGTGAACCGGCGCACCATCCGCGCGACCGTGGTCTCGTCGAACAGATCGGTGGCATAGGAGAATTCGCCGGACAGACCGGTGGCGCCGGACTCACGCAGCGTCACCGAGAGATCGAACTTCTCGATGTCGTAGGGCAGTTCGACGGCGGCGGCGCGTAGGCCGGGCAGTTCGAACGTGGTCGGCGGCAGATTCAGCAGCGACAGTGCCACCTGGAACAGTGGATGCCGACCCGCCGAACGCGGCGGTGCGAGCACCTCGACCAGACGCTCGAAGGGCAAGGTGGTGTGCTCGAAGGCCGCCAGGTCGTCGGCGCGGACCCGGCCGAGCAGGTCGGCGAAGGACTCCCCGCCGCGCACCTCGGTACGCAGGACCGCGGTGTTGACGAACATGCCGATGACATCGTCGAGTTCGGCGGCGCCGCGCCCGGCGACCGGGCTGCCGATCGCCACATCGGCATTACCCGACAAGCGCGCGACCAGCACCGACAGCGCGGCATGCAGCACCATGAACAGGGTCGCGCCGTGGTCGGCCGCGACGGCATTCAGCCCGGCCACCAGGTCGGCGTCCACGGCGAACTCGACCCGGCGTCCCCGCATCGACGCGACAGCGGGACGGGGCCGATCGGTCGGCAGACTCGACTCGTCCGGCAGCCCGGCCAGCGCTGCCCGCCAGTACGCGATCTCGCGCCCGGCCCGGGAATCGGGATCGTCCTCCGCGCCGAGCACGGCCCGCTGCCACAGCGTGTAATCGGCGTACTGCACCGGCAAGGGCGCCCACTCGGGCGCGCTCCCCTCGGTGCGCGCGTAGTAGGCGGCCATGGTGTCGCGCACCAGCGGACCGGCCGACCAGCCGTCCGATGCGATGTGGTGCACCACCAGCACCAGCACGTGGTCACCGTCGACCTTGTACAACCGCGCCCGCAGCGGCGGGGCCGCGGTCACGTCGAAACCGCCCAGGATCACCTCGGCCAGCACATTCGGGAGTTCCTGTGCTGCAACGCTGATAGGTGTCAGCACTTCCGAAAGCGCCGACATCCCCGCCGGCATCAAGCCGCCGACGGACTCTTCCGCTCGCCGGCCGTCGCGGTCCAGCGTGTTTCCGGGACCGCTGGCCCCGGCATCACCAGCAGCCCGAGCCACGCGAGCAGCGCCGGCAGCCGGGGCGCCCGAGTTCGACTCGGCGGCAAGCGATTCGAAGGCCTGTGCGGGCGCCAGCACATACTGCGTGCCGACCCCGTCGACCTCCGGGTACATCGTGCGCAGCACCTCGTGGCGGGTGATCAGATCACCGACCGCGGCGCGCAGAGCCTCGAGATCGAGCGCCCCGGACAACCGGACCGCGATCGGGATGTTGTAGGCCCCGGTCTCCGGATCGAACCGGTTCAGGAACCACATCCGCTGCTGGGCGGGCGAGAGCGGCAGCACAGCGGGCCGCGGACCGGCGACCAGGGCGGGCCGATCGTCGGTGACGCCCCCTTCGACCAGCTTGGCGAGCACCGCGACGGTCGGACTGTCGAAGAAGTCCCTGACATCGACGCGCACACCGAAATTCGCCTGCAGCCGGGCGATCGCGCGGGTAGCGATGAGCGAATTGCCGCCGAGGCGGAAGAAGTCGTCGTCCAGGCCGACGGTCTCGACATCGAGCAGTTCACCGAACATCGCCGCCACCGCGCGTTCGGTGTCGGTGCGCGGTTCCCGGAACTCGGCCGCCGCGGCCCGGAAATCGGGTTCCGGCAGGGCTTTCCGATCCAGCTTGCCGCTGGCGTTGATCGGCATGGCAGGCAGCTGCACCAGCAGCGAAGGCACCATGTACTCCGGCATCGACGTCTTCGCGTGCGCGGCCAGCTCGGCGGAATCCAGCTCCTCGCCGTCGACGCTCACCACATAGCCGACCAGCGCCGCACCGGCCGCGTGCCGGTGCAGCACCACCGCCGCGTTGCCGACCCGGGGATGGGCGGCCAGCACGGCCTCGATCTCCCCGAGCTCGATCCGCAGACCACGCAGCTTCACCTGGAAATCGGTGCGACCCAGGTATTCCAGCTCGTCGCCGCCGGGCAGCTGCCGCACCAGGTCACCGGTGCGGTACATGCGTTCACCGGGCTCGCCGAACGGGTCGGCGACGAAGCGGTCGGCGGTCAGGCCCGGCCGCGCCACATAACCGCGAGCCAGCTGCACACCCGAGAGATACAGCTCGCCCACCACCCCGGCGGGCACCTGGTCGAGGTTCTCGTCGAGCACCAGCAGCCCGGTGTCGTCGGCGGGGCCACCGATCGGCACCGACACCTCGTCGGCGGCGGTGACCTCGTGCGCGGTGACGTCGACCGCCGCCTCGGTGGGTCCGTACAGGTTGTGCAACGCGGTCGCCGACAGCGTGCGCAGGCGCGCCGCGGTGGCGGCGGGCAGCGCCTCACCGGAGGCGAACACCATCCGCAGCGACGACAGATCCACCGGTGTGGCGGCCTCGGCCAGCTCACCGACGAACGCGGCCAGCATCGACGGCACGAAGTGGGTGACGCTCACCCGGTGCTCGGCGATCAGCGCGGCCAGATAGCCGGGATCGCCGTGGCGGCCGGGCTCGGCGACCACGAGCCGCGCACCGATCTGCAAGGGCCAGAACAGTTCCCACACCGAGACATCGAAGGTGTAGGGCGTCTTCTGCAACACCACGTCGGCGTCGGTCATCGCGTAGCACCGCTGCCGCCAGTCCAGGTTCGCCACGATCGCCCCGTGGGTGACGGCCACACCCTTGGGCCTGCCGGTGGAGCCCGAGGTGAAGATGACATAGGCGGTGTTGCCCGCCTGCGCACCACCGACCACCTCGGCTGCCTGCGCGGTCCAGTCGATCTCGTCGGTGCGCAGAACCGGGGCGCCGTGCAGATCCGGCTCGTCGCAGCCGCGGGTCACCACCACGACCGGCCGCGCCACCTCGAGGACGTACTGCAGCCGATCCACCGGGTGATCCGGATCCAGCGGCACATACGCGCCGCCCGCGCGCACGATCGCGTGCACGGCGACGATCAACTCCACACTGCGCCGCATCGCCAGGCCGACCAGCGCTTCCGGCCCGACACCGAGCGCGACCAGCCGCCCGGCCAGCACCCGCACCCTGGCGTCGAATTCGGCATAGGTCAGCGTCTCGGCGCCGAACCGTACCGCGACACCGTCGGGCGTGCGGGCCAGCTGCTCGGCGAACCGGTCGACCAGGGTCGGCGCCTGATCCGCCACCGGCAACTCCACACCCAGCGCCGCCATGGCATCGCGCGCCAGCGAATCCAGCAGCACACCGAATGTCCCGTCGGCCGCGTCGACCACACCGGGGAACAGCTCGGCGAGCACGACCTGCACCAGCGTTTCCGGATCCAGTGCGCCACCGGTGAGCTCGGCCATCAGGGTGAGCTGGGCATCGAGATCGACATAGGCCACCGCGGTCCCGTCGAACTCGACCGCGATCCGTGCCGGCTCCATCGCCGCGACCGTCGCCACCAGCGCTGCCAGCTGTTCTGTTCCCGCGCGCGCCGGAGTGGTGTTGGTCATCTGGACTGCCTTCCATCTACCGACCGCAGGTGACGCCACACGGCCGCAAACAACTCTGGGGAATTCCCCGGACCCACCGGGGTGACGGGATCGGCGCCGGGCGGCCAACCTCGGGCACCCTGCCCGAAATCCGCCCTCTCACACCGGAATTCAGCGCGATCGGCTATGACACGATCACCGCGATCCGGTTCGCCGCCATGCAACCAGCTATGACTCGGTTATCTCCCGACCTCCATCGTCAAACCACGACACCTGACACCCGCACCAGCAGACGAGGAGAAGCGTATGCGGTCGGATAATAAACCGGACCAGATTCCGCCAAAATCTCGACTCGAAGACCAGGTTTCCCGGCGCTGAGAACGGTCCAGCAATTCGACCGCATACGCCGAGTGGACAGCGGAGGACATATCGCTCCCGAGGCGACATGTCAGCTGTCGGCACAGCTGCACGCTGTGTCGGGCAACACTATGTGAAACAACGTTGCATCAACGTTGCATCGCAGTGATTCACACCACTTTTCTGTGGCCGCTACTCCCCCGGACACGACGAAACCCCCCGCCGTGCGACACGGCGAGGGGTTTCGGCAGGTGGTGAAGCTACCGCGCGCTTACTCCGCGGCGGCGGTCTCCTCAGCGGGAGCGGCGGCCTCGGCCGTCTCCTCCTCGACGGGGACCAGCGAGATCTTGCCGCGGTTGTCGATGTCGGCGATCTCCACGCGCAGCTTGTCGCCGACGTTGACCACGTCCTCGACCTTGGCGACGCGCTTGCCGCTGCCCAGCTTGGAGATGTGCACCAGGCCGTCACGGCCCGGCAGCAGCGAGACGAACGCGCCGAAGGCGGTGGTCTTGACGACCGTGCCGAGGAAGCGCTCGCCGACCTTCGGCAGCTGCGGGTTGGCGATCGCGTTGATCGCGTCGATCGCGGCCTGCGCCGACGGGCCGTCGGTCGCACCGACGAACACGGTGCCGTCATCCTCGATGGAGATGTTGGCGCCGGTGTCCTCGGTGATCTGGTTGATCATCTTGCCCTTGGGGCCGATGACCTCACCGATCTTGTCGACCGGGATCTTGATCGCGGTGACGCGCGGGGCGTACGGGCTCATCTCGTCCGGGGTGGCGATGGCCTCGGCCATCACGTCCAGGATGGTGGTGCGCGCGTCGTGCGCCTGGTTCAGCGCACCGGCCAGCACCTGCGAGGGGATGCCGTCGAGCTTGGTGTCCAGCTGCAGGGCGGTGACGAACTCACGGGTACCGGCAACCTTGAAGTCCATGTCGCCGAAGGCATCCTCGGCGCCGAGGATATCGGTCAGCGCGACGTAGCGGACCTCGTCCTCACCCTTGTCGTTGGTGACGGTGTCCGACACCAGGCCCATGGCGATACCGGCGACCGGCGCCTTCAGCGGCACACCGGCGTTGAGCAGCGACAGGGTCGAGGCACAGACCGAACCCATCGAGGTGGAGCCGTTGGAGCTCAGCGCCTCCGAGACCTGACGGATGGCGTAGGGGAACTCCTCCTGCGAGGGCAGCACCGGCATCAGCGCACGCTCGGCGAGCGCGCCGTGGCCGATCTCGCGACGCTTCGGCGAACCGACGCGGCCGGTCTCGCCGGTGGAGAACGGCGGGAAGTTGTAGTGGTGCATGTAGCGCTTGGTGGTCTCCGGGCCGAGCGAGTCGACCTGCTGGGCCATCTTCACCATGTCCAGGGTGGTGACGCCCATGATCTGGGTCTCGCCACGCTCGAAGATCGCCGAACCGTGGGCGCGCGGGATCACGTCGACCTCGGCGGAGAGCTCACGGATGTCGGCCAGACCGCGACCGTCGATGCGGAAGCCGTCGGTGAGGATGCGCTGACGCACCAGCTTCTTGGTGACCGAGCGGAACGCGGCGCCCAGCTCCTTCTCGCGACCGGTGAAATCGTCACCGAGGCGACCGAGCACCTCGACCTTGATCTCGTCGATCTTGGCCTCGCGGGCCTGCTTGTCGGCGATCGACAGCGCCTCGTTCAGCTCACGCTTGGCGGTGCCCTCGACGGCCTCGAACACGTCGGCGCCGTACGGCGGGAAGAGCGGGAACTCCTCGGTCGGCTTGGCGGCCAGGGAGGCCAGGTCCGACTGCGCGCGGCACAGGCGGGCGATGAACGGCTTGGCGGCCTCGAGGCCCTCGGCGACGACGGCCTCGGTGGGCGCCTGCGCGCCGTCGGCGATCAGCGCGATGACCTTGTCGGTGGCCTCGGCCTCGACCATCATGATGGCGACGTCACCGGTATCGGTGACGCGACCGGCGACGACCATGTCGAACACGGCGCCCTCGAGCTGCTCCACGGTCGGGAACGCGACCCACTGGCCACCGATCAGGGCGACGCGCACGCCGCCGACCGGGCCGGAGAACGGCAGGCCGGAGATCTGGGTGGACGCCGAGGCGGCGTTGATGGCCACCACGTCGTAGAGATCCTGCGGGTCCAGGCTCAGCACGGTGACCACGACCTGGATCTCGTTGCGCAGGCCGTCGACGAACGACGGGCGCAGCGGACGGTCGATCAGGCGGCAGGTCAGGATCGCGTCGGTGGAGGGGCGGCCCTCGCGACGGAAGAACGAGCCGGGGATACGGCCCGCGGCGTACATGCGCTCTTCGACGTCGACCGTCAGCGGGAAGAAGTCGAACTGGTCCTTGGGGTGCTTACCGGCGGTGGTCGCCGACAGCAGCATGGTCTCGTCGTCCAGGTAGGCGACGACGGAGCCGGCGGCCTGCTTGGCCAGACGGCCCGTCTCGAAGCGGATGGTGCGGGTGCCGAAGCTACCGTTGTCGATCAGCGCGACCGACTCGAAAACACCGGGCTCGACCTCGACCGCAGTCGAAGTACGTTCAGTTGTCTGCGTCATTTTCTTCTCTCGACCTCTCGTCTCGCCGGAGCGCAGCACCATGTGGGCGCGAACCGGCTATTCGTCAGCCGTACCGGACACGGACACGTGGAAACCCTCCTGGCTGCCACGCGCAGCACCCGGCCGTATCCCCTTGGAAGCGGCGACGCGGAGGCGGTCATCGATCGAAGCCCGACGGCGGTGAGGAACACGCCAGCCGAAAGGCCACTACCGAAGACCGACGCCACGCGGACGGATGCACACGGCTGTCACATGTTGTAGTGCACGTGGGAACCCGATGGTCCCCGAATACACGAATAGCCAACGAGAAGAAGTGTACTTCTTCCCATTGGCTACTCGCCGACCGCCTCAGCGGGGAGGCGTGTCGAAGCAGATCAGCGGCGCAGGCCGAGACGCTCGATGAGCGAACGGTAACGCTCGATGTCCTTGGCCTGCAGGTACTTCGACAGGCGGCGACGACGACCGATCAGGGCCAGCAGGCCGTGCCGGGTGTGGTGATCGTGCTTGTGCTGCTTGAGGTGCTCGGTCAGGTCCGAGATCCGCTTCGACAGCAGCGCGATCTGCGCCTCCGGCGAGCCGGTGTCCTTCTCGTGCAGGCCGTATTCGGCCAGAATGGCCGACTTCTGCTCAGTGGTCAGCGCCATGCGGCATCGACTCCTATTTCTCAGTTCCGCGCTCGAAGTTCCGGTTACCCGGGAGGGGCGCCACCGCGGACCGCAGCAAACCCGAGGATCAACCTTACACGCGACCAGGTGAGACGGTGAATCGGGTTCAGGCCTGCTTGGCCGCCTCGGCTGCGGTCAGGATTTTGCGCGCGTTCTCGACATCGCGGCCCATGGCCTCGACCAGGTCGTCGATGGTGTCGAACTTGCGCATGCCGCGCAGCTGCTCGACGAAGTCGACCGCGACGTGCTGGCCGTACAGGTCGGCCTCGCCATCGAGGACGAACGCCTCCACGGTGCGTGAGCGGCCGGAGAACGTGGGGTTGGTGCCGACCGAGATCGCGGCCATCGCGCGCTCACCGGGTTCGACCGTGCCGATGGCCGGGCCGTGCCCGAGGACGGTGAACCAGCCCGCGTACACGCCGTCGGCGGGGATCGCGGCGTGCATGGGCGGGGCGACGTTGGCGGTCGGGAAGCCGAGCCCGCGGCCACGGCCGTCGCCGTGCACGACGACGCCTTCGACGCGATGCGGGCGGCCGAGTGCTTCGGCGGCCGCCGTCATGTCACCGGCTTCCACGCAGGAGCGGATGTAGGTGGAGGAGAAGGTGACGGCGTGCTCGCCGAGCAGGGTGACCCCGTCGACCTCGAAGCCGAAGCGGCCACCGAGTTCGCGCATGGTGTCGACGGTGCCCGCGGCCTTCTTGCCGAAGGTGAAGTTGTCACCCACGACCACCTCGGTGACGTGCAGGCGTTCCACCAGCAGGTCGTGGACGTACCCGGACGGGGTGAGCTTCATGAAGTCCTGGGTGAACGGCATCACGCAGAACACGTCGATGCCCAGTTCCTCGGCGAGTTCGGCGCGCCGGGTCAGGGTGGTGAGCTGCGCGGGATGCGAACCGGGCCGCACCACTTCCATCGGGTGCGGATCGAAGGTCATCAGAACCGACGGAACACCACGCTTCTTCGCCGCGGCCACCGCACGGCTGATCAGCTGCGCGTGCCCGCGATGCACGCCGTCGAACACGCCGATCGTGAGGACGCAGCGCCCCCAGTCCGCGGGCACATCGTCGAGACTTCGCCATCTCTGCACAGAGCGAAGCCTACGCAAAGCGGTACGGGAACAGAATTCCGGTGTGAGAAGGATCCTGCACCGCGCCGTGCCGTTCGCCGATGTGTCATTCGGGCCAGGGATGCCTAACATCAATGATGTGCCAGGTAAACGAGATGTCGCTCCCCGCCGCGCGTCGACGCAGCTCGGTGAACAGGCCGAACTCGCTGCCACCGCGACGATCGCGCCCGAGTTGTCGGCGGTGGCACAGGACTACCTGAAGGTCATCTGGACCGCGCAGGAATGGTCGCAGGAGAAGGTGTCGACGAAGCTGCTCGCCGAGCGGATCGGGGTGTCGGCCTCCACGGTGTCGGAGGCCGTGCGCAAGCTGTCCGATCAGGGTCTGGTCGAGCACGCCCGCTACGGCTCGATCACCCTCACCGAGCACGGCAGGCGCGCCGCGATCGCGATGGTGCGCAGGCATCGGCTGATCGAGACCTTCCTGGTGAACGAACTCGGCTACGGCTGGGACGAAGTGCACGACGAGGCCGAGGTGCTCGAGCACGCGGTCTCGGAGCTGCTGATGTCCCGCATCGACGCGAAACTCGGCCACCCCGACCGCGACCCGCACGGCGACCCCATCCCCTCCGCCGACGGCGCCGTCCCCACTCCCCCTGCCCGCCGCCTCAGCGACTTCGCGGCAGGCGAATCCGGCCGCGTGGCTCGCATCTCCGACTCCGATCCGGCGATGCTGCGCTACTTCGACTCGGTCGGGATCGCCCTCGACACCGTGATCGAGGTCGAGGAGCGCCGCGATTTCGCCGGCACCATCGCGGTCCGCATCGCGGCCGCCGCCACCCCCACCGAGCTGGGGACACTTGCCGCCGAGGCGATCTGGCTCACCGCCTGATCAGCAGTTGAAGTAGCGCCGCAGGCTGTCCGGCACGCCGTCGGCGGTGGCCGTGTCCCAGCAGGTGGTGTGCGGGAACAGGACATAGGTGGTCCAGGTTCCCGAGGTGCGGGTGATGATTCGCTGGTTGTCACCGGGAGTGGCCCAGGAGATCACGGCCCACTGTCCGTTGCACTCGCCGATGTCGGCGGCCGGTGCCGGGTCGACGCCGAGTTCGGTCTCGATGGTGGATTCGGCGCAGGCCGGTGCCGGTTCGGGTGCTGCGTCCTGGAAGCGGAGCTGTCCGGTGACGGTGGCGCCCTGGTCGACGAGGAAGAGGCTGTGCATGCCTTCCGGGACGGGGTCGGTGCCCGCGGGGGCCGTCATACCGAAGCGGTAGCAGCCGGTCACGGTGGTGAAGACGGCCAGCCCGGACGTGTCGGTGACACCGTCCAGCCGCTGGGTTTCGGTGGTTTCGCCGACGGGGATGTCGTGGCTCGCCGGATCGCACGGCTGCTGGAGCGAAAGGTATACGGGAACACCCGGAACAGGAACACCCGACAGCGTCGCGGTGCGCAGGACGACGGTGCCTGTCGTGGGTGTCGGCGGCGGGCCGGGCTGTGCCGGGGTGGTGGGCACGGCGGTGGTCCCGGGGGCGGTGTCGATCGGCGCGACCGTGGCCGGGGCGGCGGTGGCCGGGGCGCCGCTCGGCGGGGTGACGACCGACGGACGTGACGTGCTGGTCGGTCGCGCCGCACTCGAGGTCCCTGACACCTGCGGGTCACCAGCTCCACATCCGGCGAGAAACAGTGCTGTCACACCGGCAACGACGCCGATCCAGGTCTTCCGCATCGCAGCCATGATTCACCCTCCGAGCCGCCAGATATACATCTCGGCTATCGCCCGGTGCGGTGCGTACGTTAACGACAAGTCAAGTGGCACTGACACAGTGGCGCGCCCGATCAACGGGTCGACAGCGGGTGACGACCGAGCCGCCGATCTCCCGCTGGGTATCAGCGCGACAGGAAGTCCAGCAGTACCCGGAATTCCGCGAGGGACAAGTACCCGTCGCCGTCCTGGTCCGCGGCGGCGAGCAGATCACCGGCCGGTTCCTCGATCCGCCCCGCGCCGACGTGGCGGATCAGCGAATCCAGTTCGGTGACCGAGATTCGCCCGTCGCCGTTGACATCGAACACCCGGAACGCTGCCTCGGCATCGGTCACCTCGATGCGCCCCTCGACGACGGCGGCATCGAATTCGGCACGTGAGACCAGGAAGTCACCGTCGGTGTCGGCCGCGGCGACGAGTCGCTCGATCGCCGGGCGGTCGACTTCGATACCGGCGGAACGGATTCCGGCCGCGATATCGTCCACGGACACCAGGCCGTCACCGTCCCGGTCCCACAGCGCGAATGTGTCGACCTGTTCTGCAGTCATCTCGCTACCCTTCCCCGCGGGCGGCGATAACCATGGCGCCGACCGTTACCGCCACTGTACTTATCCGAGGGCCGGTGCACGTCGGCCCGTTCCTGCCAGCGGGTATGCCTGGGCCCGGCATTTTCGTGCGAAACGGCCGTCGGCAGTCAGTTTTCTGACTGCGCGGCAGCGTAGTGCACGAAAATGCCGGGCGTATCCCTCGGCGGACTTTCCGCGAAGGTCAGTCGCCGATGCCCTGGGGGCGGACCACCATCACCGACGCCGCGCGCTTACCGCTCTCCTCCAGCAGCGCGATGGCGCGGCCAGCCGGATCGATCGCGGCGTACACGCCCTTGCGGCCGATCGGTTCGAGCCAGCGCCCGTTGCGCAGGTCGTTCGCCTGGGATTCGTCGATGTCGCGGTGCGGGAACGCCGTACGCACCGCGGTGTCGATATCGAGGCTGAGCAGTGGCTGTCCGGCCTCGGCGGCAGTGGCGAGTTCGTCCAGGGTGCGGGCGTGTTCGAGGGTGAACGGGCCGACCCTGGTGCGGCGCAACGCCGTCAGGTGGCCGCCGACGCCGAGGGCGGCGCCGAGGTCACGGGCGAGGGCGCGGATGTAGGTGCCCGAGGAGCATTCGACTTCCACGTCGAGGTCGACGAATTCGCCGTCGGCGAGATCGCGGCGGGCCAGGATGTCGAAGCGCGACACGGTGACCGGACGCGCGGCCAGTTGGACGTCTTCGCCGGCGCGGGCGCGGGCGTAGGCGCGTTCACCGTCGACCTTGATGGCGCTGACCGTGGCGGGCACCTGCTCGATGTCGCCGGTCAGCGCGGCGACACCGGCCGCGATCTGCTCGTCGGTGAGGTGCAGCGCGGGCGTGGTCGCGGTGACCTCGCCCTCGGCGTCGTCGGTGATCGTGGCCTGGCCGAGCCGGATGGTCGCCGTGTACGCCTTGGTGGTGAGGATCAGCTGACCGAGCAGCTTCGTCGCCCGCTCCACGCCGAGCACGAGAACACCGGTGGCCATCGGGTCGAGGGTGCCCGCGTGGCCGACCTTCTTGGTGCGCAACAGTTTCCGGCTGCGCGCCACCACGTCGTGGCTGGTCCAGCCGCCGTCCTTGTCGACGATCACCAGCCCGCCGAGCTGGTCGACCGCGGGTGTACGCGCGGCCATCAGCCGTGCGCGATCGCGGTCAGGATCAGCCCGTCGGCGATCAGCCAGCGTCCGTCGAACGAGGTCAGCGGGGCGCCGCCGTCGTTCGTCCTACCGGGGACGAGCAGCTTCGTGTGGAACGTTCCCGAGCCGGAATCGGCGGTGCGGGAATCGATCTCGAAGGTGATGTGCGCGTCCTCGAAGCCGAGCCAGCGCAGAGTCAGCGGGAACCAGGCCTTGTAGGTGGCTTCCTTGGCGCAGAACAGCAGGCGATCCAGGTGCAGGCCCGCACTCGGCGCACCGGCCAGCCAGTCCCGTTCGGCGGGCAAGCTGACCGATTCGAGCACGCCGTCGGGCAGGGCACCGTGCGGTTCGGCGTCGATGCCGACCGAGCGGAACCGCAGCGCGTGCGCCATCGCGGCAGCACGGTAGCCGTCGCAGTGGGTCAGGCTGCCGACCACACCGCGCGGGAACAGTGGCATGCCACGCTCCCCTTTACCGATCGCCACCGGCGGCTCGCCGAGCTGCTCGAGCGCCAGCCGCGCGCAGTGCCGGGCACCGATGAAGTCGCGGCGGCGCTTCTCGACCGACTTGGCGATGAGGTGCTCCTCGGCCGGGTGCGCCTTCAGGTCCTCCGGGTACGCCAGCAGCTCCGCGGCAGCAACCCCGGACGGCAGAATGTTCTGAATCATCGGGAACCAGCGTAATCGGTGCCATAGCTCGCCGTCCGACCGCAGCCGCTGTTGCCTGTTGCGCTCATCGCTCCGGCGTCGGCCGAGGCCACAGCCGCACCCCCGCCCGTGAATGCCGGCCCGGCGGCCGTCACTGCCCCGCGCCCGCCACGGCCTGGCGCCCGTCACTGCCGGCGGGCGTCTGCCCTGCGGCTGCCACTGCACGACAGCTGTGTCTGCCCGCCCGGCTACCGGTGGCCGGAACGCGCTGCGGTCGGTGCCGGAACGTGGTGCTGCCGGTACCGCGACGGGGTCAGATGCCCCGGCGCCGGTCGGCTTTCGCCCGCATCTCGGCCGCCGCGGCTTCCATTTCCGGGGTGACGGTGAAGTGGCCGCCCCAGGCGTTGAGGTCGCCCTCGGCGTAGACCGGTTCGGGCAGGATCTGGCGGAGCAGGGGTTCGGGCATGCCGCGGCGCTTCCATTCGCGGGGGTAGCCGAGGGAGACCTCTTCGAAGCGGACGCCGTCGTAGTAGGTGGTGCGCGGGATGTGCAGGTGGCCGTAGACCGAGCAGACCACGTTGTAGCTGGTGTGCCAGTCGGCGGTGAGGTCGGTGCCGCACCACATCGAGAACTCGGGGTAGAACAGGATCTCGGTGGGCTGGCGGACCAGCGGGAAGTGGTTGACCAGCACCACGGGGGTGTCGGCGCCCAGGGCGTCGAGGCGGCGCTGGGTGTACTGCACGCGGGCGTGGCACCAGGCGTCGCGGGTGAGGTACGGGTCGGGGGTCAGCAGGAATTCGTCGGTGGCGACGACATTGCGCTCGCGCGCGAGGGCCAGGCCCTGGGTCTTGGTGGTGGTCCCGGCGGGTAGCCACGAGTAGTCGTAGAGCAGGAACATCGGTGCGATGGTGACGCGGCCGCCGTACTGCTCGGCGCCGGATCCGGTCCACACCGGGAACGGGTCCTCCGGTGTCACGACGTCGAGGTCACGGCACATCGCGACGAGGTAGTCGTAGCGGGCGGCGCCGTGCATCTGCACCGGGTCCTTGGGCGTGGTCCACAGCTCGTGGTTGCCCGGCACCCAGATGACCTTCGCGAACCGGCCACGCAGCAGCTCGAGCGCCCAGCGGACCTCGTCGGCCTTCTCGCCCACGTCACCCGCGACGATCAGCCAGTCCTCCGGCGAATCCGGCTGGATCTGCTCCACCACCGGCTTGTTGCCCTGATGCCCCACGTGCACATCACTGACCGCCATCAACTTCGGATTCACCTGTCCACAGTGGCATACGCGCGCGGCGGCGCGTCCGTGGGGCGCGGCAGCGCCCCTGTCCACGCTGACGCGGATCAGGCGCGGAACAGTCCGTCGACGAAGGTCAGCACGCGGTCGCGCGAGGCTTCCTCGATCTCCTCGTGCGAGACCGAGTACATCTCGAAGTCGACCTGGGTGCCCGAGGCGCGCAGTTGGGACAGCAGGGTGAAGGTCATCGGGATCGGGACGACGGTGTCGGTCACGCCGTGGGTAATCAGCACCGGCTCCTGGTAGCCGGCGGTCGGGGCGACCATGTAGTCGCGCAGGCCGGTCCCGATGCCGTTGTCCGCCATCGGTTTCGCGAGTATCGACCCGAGTGACATGCCCGCCGAGAGCATGTCGAAGTCCTGGACGCAGGCAGTGGAGATGGCGTCGACGAGGGTCCGGCCCGGTTCACTGAGGTGCCCGTTCACGTCGAGGTCGGGACGGGTGGCGCGCAGCCCGGCGAGCATGCCGGCGAACGGGCCGGTGAGCCGGTCGACCATCGGCAGGTTGGGCACCTGCGGACCCACCTGGGAGAGGATGTTCTCGTAGTTGGACTCCGGCGCCATCGCCACGGTGCCACGGAAATCGAGGTCAGGCGCGTAGCCGGTGGCGAGGTTGCCGGTGGCCAGCGCGGCGTGCCCGCCCTGGGACGAGCCGACGACGGCCCACGCGTTCGACAGCGCGGGAACCGCGGACCGTGCCGCCTTGACCAGGTCGACGGTTGCCGTCGCCTCGGTGCGCGTGTGCAGGTACGGGTGGACGGTCCGCGAGTTCGGCGACAACCCGACATAGTCCGGGGCAACTACCGCCCAGCCGCGATCCAGGAATGCTTGCAGCAGCGGCCGGTCGTTGGCCGCTTTCGTCGTCGTGATGCCGCACTGTGGACCGAGTCCGCTGGTGCCGTGGTCCCACGCCACGATCGGGTAGCCGCCCGCGGGTGCGGGTGCAGCGGGGAGCAGCACCAGTCCGGCGCTGTCGACCAGTCCGCCGGTGGGTCCTTCCGTGCGGTAGTCCACGATCGCCGCGCGCGACCAGTCTCCCCAGCCCGCGGGCTGGTCGACGTGCGCGAGGAGTGCGCCGGTGCCTTCCGGAGCCGCCTGCGCCGGGGGTATCCCCACCCCGGCACCGGCCAGCAGCACTGCCGCGCCGGCCGCCAAGCGCAGGCCGGCACTCCTCGAAAACACGTCCAGCACCGCTACTTCGCCTCCATCATCGGCTCGAAGTCATCCGTTCCGACGGTAGTGCGACATCGCCATCGGGGGGATCGGTGTGACGAGCGCCACTCCCTTCAGGCGGCTCCGCTCGGCACATCGGCGCCGACACGAGCCCAGCGGCCGGAGCGAGCCCGGGCGACGACGGCGATCAGGCGCAGCAGCATGAAGGCGACCAGGCCGGACCAGATCCCCGCAACGCCCCAGTCGAAGACGAGGGAAAGCCAGATCAGCGGAAGGAATCCGGCGAGGGCCGCGGCGAGGGTGGCGGTGCGCAGGAACGCGGCGTCGCCCGCGCCGAGCAGCACGCCGTCGAGCGCGAAGACCGCGCCGGCCACAGGGATCATGGCGACGAAGAACCACCAGATGACGTGGGTACGATCGAGGACCTGCGCGTCGTCGGTGAACAGCAGCGGGATCACGCCCGCACCGGCGGCGAAGACCGCGGCCAGGACCAGCGCGAAGATCTCCGACCAGCCGGTGACCCGGCGCGCGATACCCTTCGCGCCGCGCGCATTGCCCGCGCCGAGCGCGGCGCCGACGAGGGTCTGGGCGGCGATGGCGAGCGAATCCAGGGTCAGCGCAAGGAAATTCCACAGTTGCAGGACCAGCTGGTGGGCGGCGACGGAGGCGGCGCCGAAGCGCGCGGCGACCGCGGCGGCGGAGACGAAGCACACCTGGAACGACAGGCTGCGCACGATGAGATCACGGCCGAGCACCAGCTGCGCGCGCATCACGGCGGGACGCGGACGCAGCGAAACCCGTTCCCGCAGCAGCGCGTAGACGAACAGGGCGCCGGACACGAGCTGCCCGGCGAGATTCGCCACCGCCGAACCGGCCAGTTCCATCCGCGGCGCGCCCAACAGCCCGTACACCAGCACCGGGCACAGCACGGCCGACAACGCCAGTCCCGCAACCACATACATCAGCGGGCGGCGCACGTCCTGCACGCCACGCATCCAGCCGTTACCCGCCATCGACAGCAGGATCAGCGGCACACCGCACAGCGCGATCCGCACCCAGATCAGCGCCTCGTCGGCGATCTCGCCACCACCGGCGATCGCCGCGCACAGCGGCCCCGCGAACAGCTGCACCACCAGCACGATGAGCACACCGATCGCCGCCCCCACCCAGCTCGCCTGGATGCCTTCCTCGACCGCACCGGCCCGATCCCCCGCACCGTGCCGTCGCGCCGCCCGCGCCGTCGTGCCGTACGACAGGAAGGTCAGCTGGGTGCTGACTGTGCCCACGATGACGCCACCGACGGCCAGCCCCGCCAGAGCCAGCGCCCCGAGCCTGCCGACGACCGCCATGTCGAACAGCAGATACAACGGCTCGGCCACCAGCACACCGAGCGTAGGCAGCGCGATCCCGAGAATCCGCCGCGGACCGACCTGACCCTTCGGATCATCGATGGAACTCACGCCCCGGCCTCCCCCGTCGATGGGCGCCCGTTCCGGCGCACGCCAGTGCTGATCACGGCCGATGGTCGCACACCGCACCGACAAGCCGGCGGCGACGGCACGGCATGCGGTCCAGCTGCCCAGGCACACCGACCGGGCACCGGACGATCCCAGCGCATCGGGGACGCGCCGCCCGAGCAGACCGATCGGCATCGTGGGCGCGATACCGACCGAATCGATGGGCACCGTGGGCGGCCCGGAGGCACCGTGGGCGCTACACGGTCCTGATCGCCCGGCACTCAGTGCGCGACAAGCGCCAGACCGGCTCGGCCCGACACCGTGGCCACGACACCGGCATGACCCCTCGACGAGGCCATCTTCCGGTCGATCGTCGCCGCCCGGCGCGACACCCCGAGCCACACAGTGGGCGCGACGCGGGCTTGGCCGCTCGGCATCATGGGCCGACGCCGTCCGGTCCGATGCACGTCATAAGCCCGGCGCCGACGGGGCTGATTCCGGAAAGTCGCGTGATGTACGCCCCGACGGGGCATTATTGGTCACCCGCCCAGATGCTGCCGGTACGACCACACCGCACGCTCGGGCGAGCGAACACCGCGAACTCCCAGTCCGCCCGAACCACCGAGGACGATCGACCATGGCGAACCGATGGCGCATGATCACGGCGTTTGCCCTGGTCGGCGCGGCCACGCAGCTGGTGTGGCTCACTTACGCACCGGTGACGACCGTCGCCGCCGAGCATTTCGGTGTCTCCGAATCCGCCGTCGGCTGGCTGGCGAACATGTTTCCGCTGCTCTACGTCGTCCTCGCGGTGCCCGCGGGCATCCTGCTCGACCGCTGGTTCCGGCCGGCGTTGATCGCCGGCGCGGTGCTGACCGCGTTCGGTGCAGGACTGCGGTTGCTCCACGACGGGTTCGCGGTGGTGTTCGTCGGGCAGACCGTCGTCGCCGTGGCGCAGCCGCTGGTGCTCAATGCGATCACCGGCATCGCCGGGCACTACCTCGACGAGAAGGACCGGCCGACGGGGATCGCCGTGGGTACGGCGAGCACGTTCGCCGGGATGGCCGCCGCCTTCGTCCTCGGCGCGGCGCTGCCCGCGGAATCTCAGCTCGGAACGCTGGCGGCGATCGGTGCGCTCTTCGCCGGTGCGGCCGCGATCTGGCTGACGGTGGAGCTGGTCCACGCCGGACGCGGACCGGCGGCGAGTACACAGACGTCGCTGTCCGCCCTGCGCGCCACGCTCGGCGACGGCTATGTGCGCAGGTTGTGCGTCGCGGTGTTCTTCCCGTTCGGCACCTTCGTCGCCCTGGCCACCTACGGTCAGGCGCTGCTGGAACCCGCGGGCGTCAGCACCGATGCCGCGAGCATCGTGCTGCTGATCAACGTCCTCGCCGGCGTCGTCGGATGCGCGGTCGTCCCGGTGGCGGTGCTGCGGCGCGGCGTCGAACTGCCCGCGGTCATGGTCGGCCTCACGGCCAGCGCGCTCGCCTGCCTGCTCGTGGCCGTGGCGCCGGGCCTTGCCACCGGATTCCTGGCGTTTGTCCTCATCGGCCTCACCCTGTTGCCCGCGCTGCCGATCGTCCTCACCATGGCCGAACGCCACACCGGGGCGGCCGAAGGCACGGCGGCCGGACTGATCTGGATGACCGGCAATCTCGGCGGCCTGGTCGTCGCCGGCGCCACCGGGCTACTCGTCGACCGACCGGCACTCGCCTTCGGATTGTGTGCTGCCACAACGATTCTGGGCGTCCCGCTCACGATGCGCTTGCGCCGCACTCCTGTTCAGGTCGGCTGATCGCGCCCGGACAGATCGGCAGCGCCGTCACTCACCTGAGCCGAGCCGGTCGACTGGACCGCCGCCAGCCCGAGCCGGGCCGCTCAGCAGGGCCATCACCACCTGCGCCAGACGATCAGCTAGGCCATCCTCAGCCTGGTCGCTCGCCGGCATGGACCGAGCCGATCGGCTGGACCGTCACCAGCCTGCGCCGGGCCAATCGGCTGGACCGTCACCAGCCTGCGCCGGACCGGTCAGCTGGACCGTCCCGCCTTGGCCGGACTGGGCGTCCGGTCACCAACTCGGCGATCAACCAAGCGCGGTGACCAGAGCCTGCACCACGTCGACCGCGTTGCCGTAGGTCGTATACCCCGCCGCGAACCGGTGCCCGCCACCGCCGAACGATGCGGCGATCGCCGCCACATCCACACCATCGGCAGCACCGGGCGCGGAGTCACGGGAGCGCAGCGAGACCGTCCACCGGTCGTTCTGACCGCGGGCTTCCTTGAAGACGGCCGCGATCCCCGCTTCGGCGGTGGTCCGGACGACGTCGATGACGCTCTCCACCTCTTCGGGCCCGACATCATGGGTGTCGGCGGCGCGCACCAGCGCATAGACCAGCCCGACGCCCGCGGCCGACGGGACGACGACGGCCGTCGACAGCACCTTCGACAGCATCGGCAGCCACGAGAACGGGTGGGTGTCGAGCAGCACGCGGGTGATCTCGGCGCCATCGATTCCGGTGGCGAGCAGCCGCTCGGCCATGGTGTGACTGCCGGTGCGCGCCCAGCGGAACGATCCGGTGTCGGTCACCAAGCCCGCGAACAGGCAGTGCGCGATGTCGGCGTCGATCGGGATGCCCCACGCGTCGAGCAGGCGGGTCACCAGTTCGGTGGTCGACGCCGCCGACTCGTCGATCAGGTCGACGGTGCCGAAACCGTCGTTGGCGCGGTGATGATCGATGACCAGCGTCGTCGCCGCACCGGGCAACCGGTCGGCGAGCGCGCCGAGCCTGCTGCGCGCGCCACAGTCGACGACGACCAACAGGTCGACCTCGAGCGGCACCTCGGCGGGCGCCACCAGCAGATGACCGCCGGGCAGCGTCCGCAGCGAGGCGGGCAGTTCGGCGGGCTCGGCGAACGACACCGCCACCGGCACGCCCTTGCGCTCCAGCGCCAGTGCCAGCGCGAGCCCGCTGCCGATGGTGTCGGCGTCGGGCTGCACGTGACACAACACGGTCACCGAACGCGCCGCCGCCACCGCGGCGACGGCGGCGTCCAGCACCATCGCGTCCCTGGCGCCGGTCATGCTGCGTCCGATCGGCATGCCCGGGCGCCCTGCGTGCTCACGCAGGCTTCCGTCGCCGGGCGCTGACCGTTCATACCGGGTTACTCGTCGCCGTCGTCGTCGCGATCGGCCTTGTACGGGTCGGCCTCACCGGCGTGGGTGGCGTTGGCCGCGACCTTGGCGACCTCGTCGTCGATGGCGCGAGCTCGGGCAAGCAGCTCCTCCATCTCGCGGGCGGCGTCGGGCACCTTGTCCAGCGTGAACGACAGGATCGGGGTGAACTTCACCCCGGTACCCGCACCTACCTTGGACCGCAGGACGCCCTTGGCCGCGTCCAGACCGGCGGCCGCGGCCGCGTAGTCGGGTTCGGTGTCGAGCGTCTCGCCCATCACCGTGTAGAACACCGTTGCCTCGCGCAGATCGCCGGTCACCTTGGCATCGGTGACGGTGACGAACCGCAGCCGCGGATCCTTGATCTCGTACTCGATCGCGGTGGCCACGATCGCGGAAATCCGCTTGGCGAGTCGGCGTGCCCTGGCTTGATCCACCATGGGTCTGACTCCTCTCCTGGGCGGCACGGGTGAGGCCCTGCGTGGTCACGCAGGCTACCGCCTCCGGGCCTTGACACCCGTGCCGCATCTCTACTTCAGTCTTCGGGTCCGAAGATCCGGCGGCGTACTGCCAGCAACTCTATCTCCGGACGCGCGGCAACGTGCCGCTCACACTTGTCGAGCACCTCGCTCAGGTGCCCGGTATCCGCACTGACCATGGCCACCCCGAGCAATGCCCGGCGGTGCAGGTCCTGATCTCCCGCCTCGGCGGCGTGTACGGCGAAGCGCTTCTGCAGCTCGGCGAGAATCGGGCGGATCACCGACCGCTTCTCCTTGAGCGAATGCACGTCACCGAGCAGTAGATCGAATTCGAGCGCACCGATGTACAGCGGTGCTCACCTCCTGGTAGATGGATTGCCCGCATGACCGCACGCCGCACCCGAAGACTCGGATGCGGCGTGCGGAACGGTGTGCGTTATCAGTCGCGCGGCTTCTCGCGCAGCTCGTACGCCTCGATGATGTCGCCGTCCTTGATGTCGTTGTAGGTCACGGTCATACCGCACTCGTAACCTTCGCGCACCTCGGTGGCGTCGTCCTTCTCCCGCTTGAGCGAGGAGATGGTCATCGTCTCCGCGATCACCCTGCCGTCGCGGATCAGGCGCGCCTTGGCGTTGCGCTTGACCGAACCCGACAGAACCATGCAGCCGGCGATGTTGCCGACCTTCGACGAACGGAAGATCGCGCGGATCTCCGCCCGGCCCAGCTCGACCTCTTCGTAGATCGGCTTGAGCATGCCCTTGAGGGCCTTCTCGATCTCGTCGATGGCCTGGTAGATCACCGAGTAGTACCGGATGTCGACGCCCTCGCGGTTGGCCAGCTCGGTGGCCTTGCCCTCCGCACGGACGTTGAAGCCGATGATGATCGCGTTCGAGGCCGACGCCAGGTTGACGTTGGTCTCGGTGACGCCACCGACACCGCGGTCGATGACGCGCAGACGCACCTCGTCGTCGATCTCGATGCCGAGCAGGGCCTCTTCGAGGGCCTCGACGGTACCGGAGTTGTCGCCCTTGAGGATCAGGTTGAGCTCCGAAGTCTCCTTCAGGGCGGCATCCAGATCTTCCAGGCTGATCCGCTTGCGGCTGCGCGCGGCCAGTGCGTTGCGCTTGCGCGCATTGCGGCGGTCGGCGATCTGGCGAGCGATCCGGTCCTCGTCGACCACGAGCAGGTTGTCGCCTGCGCCGGGCACCGAGGTGAAACCGACGACCTGGACGGGCCGCGACGGCAGGGCCGCCTCGACGTCGTCGCCGTGCTCGTCGACCATGCGGCGCACGCGACCGTAGGCGTCGCCCGCCACGATCGAGTCGCCGACGCGCAGCGTGCCGCGCTGGATGAGCACGGTGGCCACCGGGCCACGGCCGCGGTCGAGGTGCGCCTCGATGGCGACACCCTGGGCGTCCATGTCCGGGTTGGCCCGCAGGTCGAGCGAGGCGTCGGCGGTCAGCAGGACCGCTTCCAGCAGCGCGTCGATGTTGGTGCCCTGCTTGGCGGAGATGTCGACGAACATGGTGTCGCCACCGTATTCCTCGGTCACCAGGCCGTATTCGGTCAGCTGCTGCCGGATCTTGTCCGGGTTCGCGCCTTCCTTGTCGATCTTGTTGACCGCCACCACGATCGGCACGTCGGCCGCCTGGGCGTGGTTGATCGCTTCCACCGTCTGCGGCATGACGCCGTCGTCGGCCGCGACAACGAGGATCGCGATGTCGGTGGCCTTCGCACCACGGGCACGCATGGCGGTGAACGCCTCGTGACCCGGGGTGTCGATGAAGGTGATCAGGCGCTCGTCGCCGTTGAGATCGGTCAGCACCTGGTAGGCGCCGATGTGCTGGGTGATGCCACCGGCCTCGCCCTCACGGACGTTGGCCTTGCGGATCGTGTCCAGCAGTCGGGTCTTACCGTGGTCGACGTGACCCATGACGGTCACGACCGGCGGACGCTGCTCGAGGTCTTCCTCGCCGCCTGCGTCCTCGCCGTAGGTGAGGTCGAACGACTCCAGCAGCTCGCGGTCTTCGTCCTCGGGGCTGACGACGTGGACGACGTAGTTCATCTCGCTGCCGAGCAGCTCGAGGGTCTCGTCGTTCACCGACTGGGTCGCGGTGACCATCTCGCCGAGGTTGAACAGCGCCTGCACGAGAGCAGCCGGGTTCGCGTCGATCTTCTCGGCGAAGTCCGACAGCGACGCGCCACGGGCGAGACGGATGATCTCGCCGTTGCCGCGGGGCAGCCGCACGCCACCGACGGCGGGCGCCTGCATGTTCTCGTATTCGGCGCGCTTCGCCCGCTTCGACTTACGGCCACGACGCGGAGCGCCACCGGGACGACCGAACGCGCCCGCTGCGCCACCACGGCCACCGGGACCACCCGGACGACCACCGCCGCCACCGGGACGACCACGGAAACCACCGGCCGCGGGTGCACCGGCACCCTGACCTGCACCGGGGGCACCGCCACCGCCACCGCGGTAGCCGCCACCGCCGCCACCGGGACGACCCGCGCCGCCACCGGGAGCGCCGCCCGGACGACCCGGACGGCCACCGGCCGCCGGACCCGGACGCGCGGAACGCTGGGGCATGGCACCGGGGTTCGGACGCGGAGGCATCGAACCCGGGTTGGGGCGCGGACCACCGGGACGCGGGGCACCGCCCTGCGCGGCGGCCGGACGCGGGCCACCCTGACCCTGACCGGGGCGGGGACCGCCCTGACCCGGAGCAGGACGCGGACCACCCTGGCCGGGAGCCGGACGGGGACCGCCCTGACCCGGAGTCGGACGCGGGCCACCCTGCGGGGCGGGACGCGGCGCCGGACGCTCACGGTCCGGGGCGGAGCTGAACGGGTTGTTGCCGACGCGCGGGGTCTTCGGGCCCGGCTTCGGGCCGGGACCGGCCGGACGCGGGGCCTGGGCACCCGGCGTCGGCTGGCCCGGACGGGCCTGACCCGCGGCGGGCTGACCCGGACGCGGCGCGCCGGGGGCCGGACGCGGACCGGGCGCCGGCGCGGCACCGGCCGGCTTGGCGGCAGGCGCGGACTGCGCGGCCGCGGGGGTGGGGCGAGCGGCCGGAGCCGGCTTCACCTCAGCCGGAGCGGCCGGTTCGGCGGGCGCCGGGGCCGGGGCCGCGGGGGCGGCAGCGGCGGGGGCCGCCGGAGCCGGACGCGGACCGGGACGCGGACCGCCCGGGGTTGGCTTGGCAGCCGGACGGGCTGCCTGGGACGGACCGGGACGGGCCGCCGGCTTCGCGTCGGCCGCCGGGGCGGACTTCGACGCGAGCGATTCGCGGAGGCGACGTGCGACGGGTGCTTCCACCGTCGAGGACGCCGACTTCACGAACTCGCCTTGCTCCTTGAGCTTCGCGAGTAGTTCCTTGCTCGTGACACCGAGTTCTTTGGCCAACTCGTGCACGCGGGCCTTGCCTGCCACTGCTCTCCTCACTGAGAGGTCGAGCAGTGACGCCGCCTAGGGAAGGCGGGCCCGCACGACCTCGGGTTATCTCCGATGGACGTTCATCGTTGGTGCTTCACGGTGTGCTCATGAGTGCTCGTGCCTGTTCTCGAGGTACTGCTCCAGGGCTGAGATATCCAGATTTCCGGACACTCGTAGGGCTCTGCCGAATGCTCGGCGCCGCTCTGCGGAACGCAGACAAGCTGAAACGGGGTGCAGCCAGGCACCCCGTCCGGGAAGTCTGCGCCGCGGATCGGGAAGGATCGCAACAGCCGAGGCCCCGGCGGAACCGGTGTCCCGATGCTGCGCCACGATCCGCAACAGTTCGGCAGACGGCTCGCGTTGACGGCATCCGATACAGGTTCGAACGGATTGCGCGGGCCGGTCTTCTACCCACTCTACCGGTGACCCGGTCATAACGACGAACCCCTCCCCTTCCGAAGTTACGAACATGTCATCCGGGGGCCGGGATTCCCGCATTTTCGTCAACTACGGTGCGCCTCCGGCCGGACCGAGTCGCCCGGCTCCGGAGCCGCGTCGCTGCGGATATCGATGCGCCAGCCGGTCAGACGGGCGGCCAGGCGGGCATTCTGGCCCTCCTTGCCGATCGCCAGCGACAGCTGGAAGTCCGGCACGATCACCCGCGCCGCCCTGGCGTCGGGATCGACGACAGTGACCGAAACCACCTTCGACGGCGAGAGCGCGTTGCCGACGAAGGTCGCCGGGTCTTCGGCGTAATCGATGATATCGATCTTCTCGCCTGCCAGCTCGCTCATCACGTTGCGCACGCGCTGGCCCATCGGGCCGATACAGGCACCCTTGGCGTTCACGCCAGGCACGGTGGACCGCACGGCGATCTTGGAACGATGACCCGACTCGCGGGCCACCGCGACGATCTCCACCGAGCCGTCGGCGATCTCGGGCACCTCGAGCGAGAACAGCCTGCGCACCAGATTCGGGTGCGTGCGCGAGAGCTGGATCTGCGGGCCACGCGGACCACGGGAGACGCCGTAGACGTAGCACTTGATCCGGTCGCCGTGCTCGTAGGTCTCCCCCGGCACCTGCTCGGCGGGCGGGATCAGACCCTCGGCGCCGGTGGCCTCGCTGCCGATGCGGACGACCACGATGCCGCGGGCGTTGGCCCTGGCGTCGCGCTGGACCACGCCGCCGACGATGTCGCCCTCATGGGTCGAGAACTCGCCGAAGGACTTCTCGTTCTCGGCGTCACGCAGCCGCTGCAGCACCACCTGACGGGCGGTCGTCGCCGCGATGCGGCCGAAACCCTCCGGGGTGTCGTCCCATTCGGAGACGAGGTTGCCGTCGGCGTCGAGTTCGCGCGCCATCACCCGGACCACACCGGTCTTCTGGTTGATGTCGATGTAGGCGTTGGGCTGGTGCCCCTCGGTGTGCCGGTAGGCGGTGAGCAGCGCCGACTCGATCGCCGAGATCACGGTCTCGATGGGGATGCCCTTGTCGGCGACGATCGCCCGCAAGGCTTCGATTTCGATGTTCATTCTGCAACCCCTTCGGTGGGAGAGTCACTGTGCTGGCCTGCGGCGGCGAGGTCGGCGGGCTCTTCGCCCGGTACCGGACGGCCGGCGGCGATGCCGCCGGCCAGTTCGAGTTCGGCGGCGCCCGGCGCGTTGAACTCGACCTGGACCACCGCGGAGGCGATGTCGGCGAGTGGCACGTGCACCCGGTGCGGCTTGTTCTTGCCGCCGAGGACGAGCGCGATGGTGCCGTCGTCGGCGAGCACGCCGACCCGCGCCTCGAAGCGGGCCTTGCCCTCGAGCGGTTCGGCGCCCTCGCGCAGCGCGAGCTTCACCTTGCGGCCCTGGGCGCGTCGCCAGTGCCGCTCGGCGGTCAGCGGCCGGTCGACGCCGGGGGTGGTCACTTCGAGCAGGTAGGCGGATTCGCCGAAGTCGCCCGCGTCGTCGAGCAGCTCGGACATCTCCCGGCTGAGCTCGGCGATGGCGTCCAGATCGGCCGGGCCGTCGCTGTCGACGGTGACCTTCAACCGAACCGGCGCCAATTCGTCTTTGCCCGCAGACGCGATCGCGACGCCCTCGAGGTCGAATCCCCGGCGTGCGACGAGCTCAGCGACGAGCTGGCTCACCCTTTCCTCGGTGGGCATCGGCATATGGGCGGCTCCTGGTTCAGTTGTGACGCGATCGGAAATTTCTACGCCGAAGGTCTAGCGTAACGCGCCCCGAGAGTGTAAAGGACCAGCCACTGGGCGTTGCGCACCGGTCCGCCCCGGCGTGCCTCGTCGTGTCGGGCCACCGTCGGCGGATCTGGCACGATGGTGTTCGTGCCCTTCCGCCATACCGCCCCGCCGAGCGCCGGGCGACCTTCCGGCATGCGCTCCGACCGGCACGAATCCCGCCCGATGACCGTCGAGTCGTCGCGCCTGGTCGCCACGCAAGCCGGATCGACGTTTCTCTCCGCTCTGCCCACGGCCGTCCCGATCGCGGCGCGGCAGGGATGGGGGCGTCGCACGATCCTGCGGCTGGTCGGCGCCGGCGCGGTCGGCCTTCCGGCACTGAGTGTGCTCACCGCGTGCGCCGAGGACGACACCGTGCACGCCCCGGATCCGCTTGCCGCGCAAGAGATTCTGGCGCGCGCCGACGCCGCCGCCGCCCAGGCTGCCATCGCGCTCGCGCCCCGGTTCCAGGCGGCGCTGACCACCATCGCGACCGAGCGCGGCGCCCACGCCGACGCCCTGCGCACCGAAATCGACCGGGTGATCGGCGTCTACGGCGACGGCACCACCCCGGTGCACCGCACCGGCGAGATCACCGTGCCGGGCCCGGACGGGCAACCCGTGCCCGCGTCGGCCGTCCAGACCGCCACCCAGCCGCTGACGATCGCGCAGCTGCGCGATCAGCTGGCCCGCTCCCAGCAATCCGCCGCCGCCCTCGCGCGCACCGAATCCGGTTACCGCGCAGGGCTCCTGGCGTCGATCAGCGCGGCCTGCGCCACCGAGGCAGGAGTCTTGCTGACATGACCGATCAACGACAGGCACTGCAGGCCGCGCTCGACGCCGAGCACGCCGCCGTGTACTCCTACGGCGTCATCGCGGCCTACGCCAATGCCGACCGGGGCCGTGTGGTCGCCGAGTTCAGCGCCGCGCACCGAGCCCGCCGCGACGCCACCATCGAACTGCTGGAAGCCGGTGGCACCGCGCCTGACGCGCCGGACGCCGCCTACAACCCGCCGTTCCCGGTCGACGATCCGATCCCCGCGGCCAACCTGGCGGTCGCGGTCGAATCCGATTGCGCCGCAGCATGGTACGCCGTAGTGGAACAGGCATCCGACGAGTCGGTGCGGGCCACCGCGACCGAGGCGCTCACCGAATCCGCGGTGCGCCGGGCCCGCTGGCAGGCGATCCTGGGCGCGAACCCGGTGACCACCACCTTCCCCGGCCGCGCCGCGGTGTAGTCCCGGGCGGCACACACCACCCGGGACCTGCCGCTGTCAGGGGCGCATGGCGTAGGCGCCGTCGTAGGACTCCACCTGCTCCCACACCCGATTGAAGCGCTCGGCGTCGGCGACGGGGCTGCGCAGGGCGCCGACGGCCCACTCCCGCTGCGCCTCGGTGACCGAGGGCTTGCCGAGCAGGGCGGTGGCCTGGGTGTTGAAGTCGCGGATCTGGAAGTCGAAGATCTGGTCGAGCACGTCGCGATCGAGCCCGGTGAGCTCGGCCTGCTCGAGGATCAGCTGTCCGTAGACCACGGTGGAGAACAGGTGGCCGATGGTCAGCATGAAGTCCAGGTCCTTCTGCTGTTCGGCGTCGGGCGCCGCGGTGAGCAGCAGGGTGCGCAGCGCCGTGGCCTGCTCGTAGAACCGGCCGACGTTGGGCACGTCGGCGGCCTGCTCGTAGGGCGGGGTCCAGTCGGCGAACTGCACCTTGCCCGCACCGCGCGCCGGGCCCTGCTTCCAGAAGAACTCCTGATCGCCCGGCGCCAGGTCGGTGCCGATCGCCGGGTACTCCTTCGGGTTGAGCAGGTAGTTCGGCATGAACTTCAGGATCTGGCCCACATTGACGTGCACCGTGCCCTCGAGCCGGGGCAGGTGGTTGATGTAGCGCGAGGCCTCGGCGAAGTAGGTGGCCTTCTCGAAACCCTTGGCGGCCAGCACATCCAGCAGCAGAGTCATCGCGACCTCGCCCTCGGAGGTCACCTTGGACTTGGTCATCGGGTTGAACAGCAGGTAGCGGCGGTCCTCGAGCGAGGCACTGCGGAAGTAGTCCACCGCGCGGTCGCTGAACAGCTTCATCGCGATCAGGCGCGCGTAGGCGTCGACGAAATTGCCGCGCACGTGCGGGAAGTCGGTGACCGGGTTGCCGTAGAGGATGCGGTTGTTGGCGTGGGTGATGGCCTCGAAGAACGAGTGCTCGACCATACCGATGCTGCCGTGGCAGAGGTTGAACTTGCCGACGTTGACGGTATTGAGCGCGGCCGAGAAGCCCTCGGGCCCTTCGTGCAGCACGTCGGCGGCGGTCACCGGGTAGTTCTCCAGCCGGAAGTGGCTGACATACATCTGACCGTGGATGACGCTCTCGATCAGGTGGTAGTTGTCGTGGCGGCTGTCGGCGGCGAACCAGATGTAGCCCTCGGCGCCCTCGACATCGGCGCGGCGGGAGAACACCGACACCATCGAGGCGACGTTGCCGTTGCCGATGTAGTACTTCTCGCCGTTGGCGCGGAACAGGATGCCCGCCTCGGCGTCGGCGCTGCCCGGCTCGCTCGGGGTGAGGACCAGGTCGGTGTTGTAGATGTCGGCGCCGTGGTCGCGCTCGGACAGCGCGAACGCCATGACCTGGCCCTCGTCGAGGTCGGCGGCGGCCTTGCGCTTGGCGATCTCGTTGTCGCTCTGCCAGATCGGGCCGAGACCCAGGATGGTGACCTGCTCGGCGTACCAGTACGCCAGGCCGTAGAAGCCGAAGATCTCGGCCAGCGCCGCGTTGCGGGCGGCGTCCCAGCGCTTGTTCGGGTCACCGTCGGCGTAGGCGGCCGGGGTCAGGAAGGTCGCGAACAGCTTCTCCTTCGCGACGAAGTCGAGGAACTCCTTGGTGAACACCGCGTCGCGGTCGTCGGCCAGCAGCTGCGCCTTGCCCTTGGACTCGAACCACTCGATGGTGGCTCGCAGCAGCCGCCGCGTCTCGGCATCGAAGTGCTGCGGGTCGTAGGTGGCGGGGTTGAACAGCAGGCTCGGCGAACTCGTCATGGAGCTAACTTAGCAGCGCCGCCGAGCCGCCACGCCGGGCCTCGAGGCTATGACCTGCAGGTTTCCCCTACGTAGGCGTAAGTTCCCAGGGGAACAGCAGCGGCGCCGGACAACCCGGAAAACGACCATCGCGCCGCCCCGCATCGCGTGCGGGACGGCGCGATGCGCCGATCAGAACTCAGCCGCGGATCTTCGCGGTGACCGCGGTGACGGCGTCGGAGGCCGGGATCTCCTCGGCCTCACCGGTGAGGCGGTTGCGCAGTTCGACCTTGCCTTCGGCCCAGCCGCGGCCGATCACGAGAATCCACGGCATACCGAGGAGCTCGGCGTCCTTGAACTTCACGCCGGGCGAGGCGGTGCGGTCGTCGAAGAGGACCTCGAGGCCCTGGGCGTTCAGACCGGCCACGACCTGCTCGGCGCCCTCGCGGGCGGCGGCGTCCTTGTTGGCGATGACCACGTGCACGTCGAACGGGGCGATCTCGGCGGGCCAGCGCAGGCCCTTGTCGTCGTGCTGCTGCTCGGCGATCACCGCGACCATGCGGGAGACGCCGATGCCGTAGGAGCCCATGGTGAGGCGGACCGGCTTGCCGTTCTCGCCGAGCACGTCGACATCGAAGGCGTCGGTGTACTTGCGGCCGAGCTGGAAGATGTGGCCGATCTCGATGCCACGGGCCGCCACCAGCGGGCCCGCGCCGTCGGGCGAGGGGTCGCCGTCGCGGACCTCGGCGGCCTCGATGGTGCCGTCGGGGGTGAAGTCACGACCGGCGACCAGGCCGACGACGTGCTTGCCCTGCGCGTCGGCGCCGGTGATCCAGGCGGTGCCCTCGACGACACGGGGGTCGACGAGGTAGCGAACACCGTTGGCCTGCAGCGCCTTCGGGCCGATGTAGCCCTTCACCAGGAAGGGGTTGGCGGCGAAATCGGCCTCGGTGAGCAGTTCCACCTCGGCGGGCTCGACGGAGGCTTCCAGGCGCTTGCCGTCGACCTCGCGGTCGCCGGGGAGGCCGATGCCGAGGATCTCGGTCTTGCCGTCCGGGTGGCGCAGCTTGACCATCACGTTCTTCAGCGTGTCGGCCGCGGTGACGGTGCGGTCGAGCACCTTCGCCTCGTTGGCCCACTCGACCAGCGTCGCGATGGTGGGGGTGTTCGGGGTGTCGTACTCGACCGCGGCGGGCTGACCCTCGATGGGCAGCGGCGCGGGCGCCGGCGTGACCACGGCTTCCACATTGGCCGCGTACCCGGACTCCACGCAGCGCACGTAGGTGTCCTCACCGATGGGGCTCTCGGCGAGGAATTCCTCGGAGGCGCTGCCGCCCATGGCGCCGGAGGTGGCGGCCACGATCACGTACTTGACGCCGAGGCGTTCGAAGATGCGCTGGTAGGCCGCGCGGTGGGTGGCGTAGCTGGTGGCGAGGCCGTCGTCGTCGAGGTCGAAGGAGTAGGAGTCCTTCATGGTGAACTCGCGGCCGCGCAGGATGCCCGCGCGGGGACGTTCCTCGTCGCGGTACTTGGCCTGGATCTGGTACAGCGTGACCGGCAGATCCTTGTAGGAGTTGTATTCGCCCTTCACGGTGAGCGCGAACAGTTCCTCGTGGGTGGGGCCGAGCAGGTAGTCGCCGCCCTTGCGGTCCTGCAGGCGGAACAGGGCGTCGCCGTATTCGGTCCACCGGTTGGTGGTCTCATAGGGCTCGCGCGGCAGCAGCGCGGGCAGGGAGATCTCCTGGGCGCCGGTGGCGTCCATTTCCTGGCGCACCACGTCCTCGATCCGGCGCAGCGTGCGCAGGCCCAGCGGCAGCCACGAGTACACGCCGGGGGCGACGCGGCGGACGTAGCCGGCGCGAACCAGCAGTTTGTGGCTCGGCACCTCGGCGTCGGCGGGATCGTCTCGCAGGGTGCGCAGGAACAGGCGGGAGAGGCGGGTGATCACGGATGCACAGAGTAGTCCCTGGTCCGGGGCGCCGCGCAAGCCGATAACGGTTGCGGGGCCACCAGCGACCGCGCCGGCCGACGACGCCGGTACCGTAGGCGATCGTGCTGGTGCTGCTGCCTCCCTCCGAAACCAAGTCCGACGGCGGAACGGGCGCGCCCCTCGACCTGGCCGATCTGGCGATGCCGCAGCTCACCGCGGTGCGCGACAAGCTGGTCACCGAGGTGGTGCAGCTCGCCGCCGACCCGGCCGCCGCGATCGCCGCGCTCGGACTCGGCAAGGGCGCCGACGCCGAGATCGCCCGCAACGCGAGCCTGCGCACGTCGCCGACCCGGCCCGCGCTGGAGCGCTACACCGGCGTCCTCTACGACGCGCTGGACGCGAAGTCGTTCACCAAGGCGCAGCGGGCGAAGGCGTACGCGCGCCTCGGCATCGGCTCGGCCCTGTTCGGCGCCGTCCGCGCGAGCGACCCGATCCCGGCCTACCGCCTCTCCGGCGGCACGAAACTCCCCGGCCTGCCGACACTGTCGGCGCTGTGGCGCGACGTGTTGCCCGACGCCCTCTACGCGGAGGCCGCCGGCGAGCTCGTCATCGACCTGCGCTCGGGCACCTACCAGCAGCTGGGCCGGGTCCCCGACGCGATCACCGCCAACGTCCTCACCGAGCACCCCGACGGATCACGCACGGTGGTCAGCCACTTCAACAAGCATCACAAGGGCCTGCTGGCCCGCGCCCTTGTCCTCACCAGGGCCGAGCCGACCGATATCCGCGCGGTGGCGCGGGTGGCGACCAAGGCCGGACTGCGCACCGAGATCGCCTCTCCCACCGAACTTCTCATCATCACGCGGTAGCGGGTGCGCCCATCAGCTGGATGAGGTTGCCGCAGGTGTCGTCGAAGACGGCGGTGGTGACCTCGCCCATCGGCTGGGGCGGCTGGGTGAACAGGACGCCGCGGTCGAGCAGGCGGCGGTATTCGGCGTCGAGATCGTCGACGGTGAAGATCATGCACGGGATGCCGTCGGCGGTGAGGGCGGTCTTGTAGTTCTGGGCGATCGGGTTCTGGTCGGGTTCGAGCAGCAGTTGCGTGCCGTCGATGTCGGCGGGCGAGACCAGGGTGAGCCAGTAGTACTCGCCGATCGGCACCCGGTCCTTGACCTGGAAGCCGAGCACGTCGGTGTAGAACTTCTCGGCCTTGTCCTGGTCGTCGACGAAGATGCTGGTCACACCGATGCGGATCATGTGTCCTCCTGGGGGATCGGCCATCGCTCCGACACCGCGCGCAACGGCGTGAAATCGGCGTGATGGAACTTGTAGCGGCCTGCACGACGGGTGGTCACCAGTCCGGCGGCTTCGAGCATTCCCAGGTGCTGGGTGATCGCCTGCCGCGAGGAACTGATCCCGTGTTTGGTGGCGAGCTTGGCGCACAGTTCGAACAGGGTCTGTCCGTCCCGGTCCGCCAGTTCGTCGAGGAGCGCGCGCCGCGTCGAATCCGCGAGTGCCAGGAAAATATCGGTCACGGCGCGCGCTCCTCCCGTCGTCTCCCCTCGAACAATAGGCAAGCGCTAGCTTGCATGTCAAGCATCGACGCAGGTAGACGATCCCCGGGGTCAGACTTCGGCGGCGGCCAACGCGGCCCGCACGGTCGCGGCGTCTCCGGTGGTGGCGGCCGACGGCGGCCACGAATCCCAGGCGACGGCGTACGGATGGACATAGACCGGGGTGTCGCGCTGGGAGCGACGGCTCTCGGCGAGAGTGCCACCGTCGACGACGTCGTAGCCGAGGGCATCGATCAGGTGCGCGGCGGCGATCTTCGCGGCCGGGTCGTCGCCGAAGACGGGCAGCGCCGAGCGGTCGGCCGCGCCCGCGGGACGGGCCAGTTCGGCCAGATGCTCGAAGTAGATGTTGTTGAACGCCTTGACAACCTGGGACTCGGGCAGGTGCCGCTGCAGCAGTTCACTGGTGGTGACGGTGTCGGCGTCGAGTTCGGCGAGTGTCTCCGGTCCGCGAGAGTTGCTGAGTACCACGTCGATTCCGGCGGCTACCGCCAGTCGCGCCACAGTCGATCCGATGTTGCCGCTGCCGATCAATCCGAGTGTCGTCATGTGCTCGGTCAACCACCGATCCGGTGCGCGTGTTCCCGGAATACCGGGGTCACCACTCGCGGGCCGCTTCCGTCAGCCGCGCGCGGACCAGTTCGACGTGCGGGCGGGGTGGGGCGCCGACCCGGCGGGCCAGGAACCCGGTGTTGATCGGGGGGTCGGCGGGGTCGAGCAGCGTCACCAGGGTGGCGGCGGTGAGTTCCCCGGCGCACAGATAGCGGGGCAGCACGCTGATCCCGGCGCCGGCGAGCACCGCGGCCAGCACCGCGCGCAGATCGGCGACGATCAGCGCCGGTTCGGTCTCCAGGCGGGTCCCGAACACGTGCCGCCAATACCGGCGCAGGATCGGCAGATCCGCGGCGTAGCTGACGATCGGGATCCCGTCGAGCGCGGCGGGACCGTCGGCGCGCAGGCGGCCGGTGTCGATGCCGTGCGCCACCGAGGGTGCGGCGACGAGCAGGAATTCCTCGTCGAAGAGTGGTTCGGCGAGGACGGCCCGGCCGCGCGGACGGGCGGTCGCGACGACCAGATCCAGTGTCCCCGAACGCAATTCGGCCAGAAGGTCGTCGGTGAGCCCGCTGGTGACGGTGAGCCGCACACCGTCGGCGATCAGCGGCGCGAGCGCGGGCAGCGCCTGCGCGGCCAGCATCTCGGCCGGACCGCCGAGCAGCACCGGCGGTTCGGGCGGCGGCGGATGGTCGGTGCCCGCGCCGCCGACGACCGACTCCAGCGCGTCGAGCGGGGCGCTCACCCGTGCCGCCAGCTCGTGGCCCGCGGCCGTCGGGGTCACCCCGCGGGGCAGGCGCTCGAACAACGGCCTGCCCAGGTGCCGTTCGAGCGCCTGGATCTGCGTGGTCACGGTCGGCTGGGACAGGCCGACCTGCGCGGCGCCCGCGGTGAGCGATCCGGTTCGATACACCGCGAGGAACGTCCGAAGCTGCACCAGATCCATCGAGCCATCGGCTGGCCTATGTCTCATATCGACCAGTCTATTGGTCAGGAAATGCCACTGTCCCTAGCGTGGGAACTACGACCGGTCGTCACGAAACCCGTTGAACTGGAGTAAGGAATCCGATGGCACACATCCTGTTCGTCCTCACCGGCGCCGACCACTGGACCCTCGCGGACGGCACCGAGCACCCCACCGGGTACTGGGCCGAGGAGTTCGCCGCGCCCTACGAGGCGTTCACCGGCGCGGGCCACCTCGTCACGGTGGCGACCCCGGGCGGCGTGGTCCCGACGGTCGACCAGGCGAGCCTGGCCGCCGACGCGAACGGCGGCGCCGACGGTGCGGCCGCCGTCGCCGATGTCCTGTCCGGCGCCACCGCCTTGCGGCAGCCGATCTCGCTGGCCGACGTCGACCTCGCCGACTACGACGCTGTCTTCTACCCCGGCGGCCACGGCCCGATGGAAGACCTCGCCGTCGACCCCGTCTCCGGCAAACTTCTCACCGACGCCCTCGCCTCCGGCAAACCGCTCGGCGTCGTCTGCCACGCCCCCGCAGCCCTGCTCGCCACCGCCGACGCCACCGGCGACTCCCCCTTCGCCGGGTACCGCGTCGCCGCGTTCAGCAACGCCGAGGAGACCCAGGCGGGTTTCGCCGACAAGGCGAAGTGGCTGCTGCAGGATCGCCTGCTCGCCCTTGGCGTCGACTACCGCGAGGGCGAGCCGTGGGCGCCGCACATCCAGGTCGACCGCAACCTCTACACCGGCCAGAACCCCGCGTCCTCGGCGAAATTGGCCGCGGAGATGCTCACCGCGCTCTGACGGGTGGACCGGACGTCGACGGCCGCCGGGACCCGGTGCAGGTCAGCCTGGCCCCGGCGGGTGCGTCGACACAGCCGGCGGGTGCTTCCTTGTCCTGTCGGCGGCGAAGGTTGTGGCGCGGGACACATAGCCTTACTCTTCGCGATGTGGATCCCCGCCGTTCGATGAAGAACAGCCTGCGCGCGCTCGCCGCGGCATCGACGCTCGCGGCGTTGCCGCTCGTCCCGGCGCAGGCCGAGCCCCCGGTCGCTAACGGGACGGCCTATGTCGCACTCGGTGATTCCGGCGCCGCGACCACCGGTGCCGCGAATCTCGACCTCGGGGCGCCCCTGCGGTGCGTGCGCTCCACCCACAATGCTCCCCGGCTGGTCGCCGAGCGCCTCGGCCTCGCCCTGGACGACCGCACCTGCAGCTCCGCGAAGATCTCCGATCTCTACGCCTCCCAAACACCCGGTATCGGACCGCAATTCGACGCGCTGGGGCCCGCGACCGAGATCGTCACCGTGCACATCGGCGCCAACGACGCCGACATGACCGAGTACATATTGAGCTGCCACGCGGCCGCGACATCCGGCGGCTGCGCGGCGGCGGCGGATCCGGAGTGGGACCGCAAGATCGACGCGATCGCCCCCGCCTACGCCACCGCACTCGCCGACATCGCCCGCCGCGCCCCCGACGCGCGAATCTTCGTCGACGGCTGGCCGACCTACCTCGGCGAGACGAGCTGCCCGGCCATGCTCGGTCTGCTCCCCGCCGACGCCGCCTACATCCAGTCCAAGTTCGCCCGCCTCAACACCGTCGTCGCCCGCGAGGCGGCCGCGCACGGCGCCGTGTACATCGACACGATCGCGGCCTCGCCCGCACTCGGCATGTGCGCCGACCCGGCCGTGCGCTGGTTCGACCCGCTCGTCGCCGACCAGACCCTGCTCCCCTACCACCCGACCCTGGCCGGCCAGCGCGGCGTCGCCGAACTCATCTCCGCCGCCGTCGAATCCAGCGGCGTGCTCCACCGCTGACCTACGCCTCCGACAGCCCACCTGGCCACGACGAAGCCGTGATTCTTTGTCCCACAGTGCAATTCGCACCCGATGCGGGTAATGTTCGCCGGTTCTGCTGAGGCTCGCCCGGGAGAACGTGACAGCGATCCGGCCCCGTGGCATCGCGACGGCGCATCGTTGCCCCGTCCGGGTCAGGGGCCAACAGTGGAGTGGAGCAGGGCTCGAATGGGTTTTCTCAGTGGCGTTTTCGGAAAGCAGAGGAGCGATTCCGACGACTACGCGGCGTTCGGCGAGTGGGCGCTGGCGATCGTGCGGGCGCGCCCCGGCATCGTCTCCGCCGAGTTCGATGCGGCGGAGTTCGCGATCACGTACGCCACCCCGGCGGGCGGCTGGGCACGGATAGGCCTGGCCACCCCGTACCGTTCCGTCAGCGCGGCACCGCGGGAACTCGCGGGTGATGTCCTGATGTTCCAGCTGAACCGCCTGATCGACAATCTCGGCGACGACTCGTCCGGTCTAGCCTGGGCGGCCGTCGCGCCACGTCTGCGACCGGTGATCCGGCAGGCGGGCGAACTGGCGGCGCGGGTGCAGGGCCTGTCGATCGCCGAGAACACCCTCTGGCGACCGCTGCTCCCCTGCCTGATGGAACGGGTGGTGATCGACAATCCGGCGTCGATGGAATCCGTGACGCCGCAACACCTGGCGACCTGGGGCGTCGACGCGGACACCGTGTTCGAGACCGCACGCGCCAACATGACCGAACTCGGCTCGGCGATCATCGATGTCTTCGATCCGGCGGAGGGCGTGCTGTACCTGGCCGACGAGGACGGTGAGATGTACGCGGGCGCGCTGCCGCTCGCCGCGGGCTGGATCGCCGGTCTCGGCGCGAAAGCCGGTGCGCTGCCGATCGTCTTCGTGCCGGGCAATGTCGGAGTGTTCGTCGGTTTCGCGACCTCACCGCAGCGGGTGCGTGAGCTGGTCGAGGTCGCACGCGGGTTGTTCGACGACGCGGTGCGCCCGGTGTCGCCGGTGCCCTACACCCTCGACGAGCACGGCAGGCTCGTCCCGTTCACGGTGCCGAGGCACCACCCGGCGTGGCCCGCGATCCGATCGGCCGAATCGACGCTGGCCGCCCAGACGTACGCCATGCAGCACGACGGACTCCGCGCCGACCTCGAGGCGGAGCTCATCGAGGACCACGCCGCGACACTGCTACACACCCGCGGCCCCGACGGCATCGAAACCACCGTCGCGCCCTGGACCGACACCGTCCCGACACTGCTACCGCACGCCCACAATGTCACGTTGACCAACGTCGACACCGGCGCCACCTTCGTCGGGCCGTGGCACGTGCTTGCCACCGAAGTCGACCTGGTGCCCGTGCCCGGCCTCTTCCCGATCCGCTACCGGGTGCAGTACCACCCCGGCCCGCAGGCGATGGCCAGGATGGCCGCCGCGCAGGGTCTGCACTGAGCAGCGCTATCCCGTGAGCTGCGCCAGCTCCGCCGCCAGATTCGCGCGCGCCCGCTCCTCGTAGCGGGCGCGCGCCGCCGCGGTCCGGAACAGAACCGGCTGATTCGCGATCGCCCGCAACACCGCCGCGCGACCGGAGCGGAACAGATCGTCGGGCACGTGCCCGTACTCGACCCGCACGGCGGCGGCGTAGGCCGCGTAGCTGTCCGGGTCGCCTCCGAGCACGACCAGGTCGGCATCGCAGAGCACCGCGCCATTGGCGTCGCCCGCTTCGGAGTCGTGCCCGCGCGTGAGCAGCACGAGCCGCACCACCTCGGCGACGAGTTCCTTTCCGGCGCCGAGGGATTCGAGGACGTCACGCGCGAGGTCGGCACTGCGCTCCTCGTTGTCGGCCCGGTCGACAGCGTAGATCGCGTCATGGAAGAAGGCGGCGTAGCGGACGGCGTCGATATCGGTTGCGCTGTCGGCCAATTCATCGATCGCATGGAGCATCGTCCGCAGGTGGGCGACGGTGTGATATCGGCGGTGGGGCTCGGCGTATCTGGCGATGATCCCGGCCCCGAGCTGTACGGAGTCCGGGCCTGCCAAGGCGGTCCAGCGATCGAGCAGATCCAATGACGACGTCATGGTTCCAGTTTCGGCCGACCCACGCCACCCGACAACCGGTTTCGGTGTGACGATTCCGGTACCGATCCGATGCCACCGGAAATGCCATGGCACGAGCGATATTCCGGTGCCGTCGGGCCGCGGCGGGAATGCCGGGGAACTCCGGGACGTTCTTCCGCAGCGTGACCGATACCGCAGTGCTTTCCGATGAGCTGAAGTCATATCTGGACGAGGAGAAGGTCTACGCGACCGTCGCCACGCTCGGAGCGAACGGGCATCCGCACCTGACCGTGGTCTGGATCAAACGCGATGGCGACGACCTGCTGTTCTCCACCACCGTCGAGCGGCAGCAGGCCAAGAACCTGGTGCGCGACCCCCGGATCACGGTGATGGTGAACCCGCCGGAGCGGCCGTTCCTCTACGCCGAGATCCGTGGCACGGCGACGACCGTCCCCGATCCGGAGCGCGAGCTGCCCGACGAGATGTCGCTCAAATACACCGGCAAGCCCTACCGCGAGTTCAATCCCGCCTCCGTGCACGACGGGGAGCGCGTCATCGTCCGGATCACCCCGCGCCGGGTCGCCGGTCGCCTGTGATCAGCTGCGCTGGGCCTCTTCCTGCGCGTGCTGGGCCTGCACCAGCTGCTGCGGGGTGTAGCGCAAGCTCAGCGCGACGAGCGCGGCCAGCACCGCCAGCCCGGAGCACACCAGCAGCACCAGCGCGTACCCGCTGTTGAGCGCGTCGATCTCGGCCGGGGTCATGTTCGCGGCCAAGCCGTCGCGGCCGCCGAGCGAGAGGGTGCGCGAGGCGGCGATCGGGCTGAGCAGGCCGATCGCGATCGGCGTCGCCAGGCTCATAAACATCTGGCCGACCGCCGAGAGCGGGCCGATGTTCGACGGCGGCACCCCGACCAGCACACACAGCGGCGCCAGCACGATGGCGACACCGACACCGAAGCCGATCACCAGCAGCAGCGCCAGCAGGGTCGGCAGGTACTGCACGTGCCGGTCCAGCGTCGACCCGAACAGCAGCCCGCAGGCCAGCACGACCGCCGCCGCCGACAGCAGCCAGCGCGGCGCGATCACCAGCGCCGCCTTGGACGCCACCGCGCCACCGACACCGATGCCGATGGTGAACGGGATCGAGGCGACACCGGCCTGCAGCGGGCTGTAACCGAGCACGTTCTGCAGCAGCTGGGCGACGAAGAACGTCATCGCGCCCAGTACCGCGCCCGCCAGGAAGATCAGCGCGAAGGTGGCGACCCGGTCGCGGCTGTCGAACAGCGACCACGGCAGCAGCGGATCGGACTGGCGGCGCTCGGTGAGCACGAAGACCACCAGCAGCGCGAACCCGCCGATCAGCGAGCCGAGGATCACCGGACTGTCCCAGCCCATCGCCGGGCCCTCGGTCGCGCCGAACACGATCGTCGCGCAGGCTAGCGTGCCCAGGATCGCGCCCTTGATGTCGAGCGGAGTGCGGTGGTGGGCGGTGTCGGTGAGCTTGTAGATCGCGCCGAGCACGATCAGCGCGCCGATCGGCACATTGATCAGGAAGATCCAGCGCCAGGAGAACTCGGTGAGCGCACCACCGACGACCAGGCCGCCGACCGAGCCGATGCCTGCCATCGACCCGACGATCGCGATCGCCTGGTTCCTGGCCGGGCCCGGCGCGAAGGTCGTCGCGACCAGCGCGAACGCGGTCGGCGCCGCGATCGCGGCGCCAGCGCCCTGGAAGGCGCGCGAGATCAGCAGCATCGCCTCACCGGTGGCCAGGCCGCAGGCCAGCGAGGCGGCCGTGAACAGCCCGACGCCGTAGATGAGCATGCGTTTGCGGCCGAACGCGTCACCGAGCCTGCCGCCGAGCAGCATCAACCCCGCGAAGGTCAGGCCGTAGGAGGTCACCGTCCACGCGCTGCCCGAACTGGACAGCCCCATCTCCTCCTGCAACCGCGGCAGCGCGAAGATTACGACGGTGCCGTCGAGCACGACCATGAACTGCAGGCCGCTCAGTACGAGGATGGCGAGGCCGAAGGCCCGCTTCGTCACCGGATACTGCATCGTCGCAGCGGGTTTCTCGAGCACAACGAGGCAGTGTAATTGGCGGGGTGGCAACGCACGGGTGCGCGGCCCGTGAAGCTAGTCCAGCCCGAAACCGGCCGTCGGGCCGATGACGATGATCGCGGGCGGGCGGATGCCCTCGGACTTGACCTTCGCGGCGACGGTGGCCAGATCGGCACGGACCACCCGCTGGGTGCGCAGCGTGCCCTCCTGGATGATCGCGGCCGGGGTATCGGCCGGGCGGCCACCGGCGAGCAGCGCGTCGGCGAACTTGTCGATCCGTTCCACCGCCATCATCAGCACGAGGGTGCCGCGCAACTTGGCCAGCGCGGCCCAGTCGACGAGCGAATCGGGATGGTCGGGGGCGACGTGCCCGCTGACCACGACGAACTCGTGGGTCACGCCGCGATGGGTCACCGGGATGCCCGCGGCGCCGGGCACCGAGATCGGGCTGGTGATGCCGGGCACCACCGTCACCGGGATGCCCGCCTCGGCGCAGGCCTCGAGCTCCTCGTAGCCGCGGCCGAACACATACGGGTCGCCGCCCTTGAGCCGGACGACGAACTTGCCCGCCTTGGCGCCCTCGACGAGCGCGAGGTTGATCGCCTCCTGCGCCATCGACCGGCCGTACGGGATCTTCGCGGCGTCGATCACCTCGACATGCGGGCCCAGCTCGGCGAGCAGTTCCGGCGGCGCGAGCCGGTCGGCGACCACCAGATCCGCGCGCGCGAGCAGCCTGCGACCACGCACGGTGATCAGGTCGGGATCGCCCGGTCCGCCGCCGACGAGGGCGACACCGGGGGTCACCGGCTCCGAATCATCGGTCACCACGCCCGATTGCAGCGCTTCGAGCAGCCCGTTGCGCACCGCGGCCGAGCGCCGATGCGCCCCACCGGCCAGCACGCCCAGGGTCAGCCCGTCGTAGCGCGCGGTGGCCGGAGTGACGGCGGTGCCGTCGCGGGCGACGTCGGCGCGCACGCAGAAGATCCGCCTCGCCGTCGCCTCGGCGACCACCGCGGCATTGGTCTCGGGTTCGTCGGTGCAGGCCATCGCGTACCAGGCGCCGTCGAGATCGCCGTCGGCGTAGGCGCGCAGCTCGACGGTGAGCTGGCCGGCGGTCGCCATGCCCTCGACGGCCGGGGTGACCGCCTTGCTGACCACGTGGACCTCCGCGCCGGAGGCCACCAGCAGACCGAGCCTGCGCTGGGCGACCGTACCGCCGCCGACCACGACGACTCTGCGCCCACGCAGATCGAGCCCGACCAGGTAGTTCGGGTCTCCGGTGGGCGGGGTCGATGCGGTGTCAGACGTGTTCGGCACAATGTCGGAGCCTAGTTCCTGGCCCGCCGGACACCGAATGGGCCCGCCGACATCCGCGTCGGCGAGCCGCTGCCTGCCGTCTTCCACGGCGACGCTCGGTGGTCACCTGCCGACCTCAGCCGACGTAGGGGTTGTTCTGCACCCAGCGGAAGTCCGTGCCACGCAACGGGAAACTGTCGAGATCAAGGCGGTCGAGCGTGACCGTCACCGGGCGGCCGTCGAGCTCGCCCCGCAGCGTCAGCCGGTCGTCGGCGGACCGGTCGACGGTGAAGGTCGTGGTGGCCGCCGGCGGCCCGCCCGGTGCGGACGGTGCGGCGGCCAGCGTCATCGTGTGCGCCTCGGTGTCGAACGTGGCGACCACCGGCACGACCGAATCGTCCATCCGCTGATAGCCTGCCGAGCCCGCATCGATGATCAGGCGCTGCCAGCGCACCGGATCGGTGGTCAACGGCGGCACCGGGCTCGCCTCGGCGGTGAACTCGGCGACCTCCCAGATGCCGTACAGCTCGGGTTTCGGTGCGCCACCGCCGTATTCGTCCCATTGCTGCGTGGCGAGGTAGATCAATCCTCCCGTGACCCACAGCCCGGCCGCGACCTGGACCACGGCCGCCCACCGGTTCCTACGCGCCGAGCCGAACAGCGGCGGCTGCACCATCGGCCCCGAATCACGCTCCAGCACCAGCACATTCGCGAGTCTGCGAGCCTGCGGAGCGAGCAGCACCAGGCTCATCAGCAGCAGATGCCCGGACAGCATCTTCACCGGCACGTCGAAGGTCAGGTTCAGCAGGAACACCTGCGCCATGCTGATCACGCTGAGCATCGCGCCCAGCGTCGCGGTACGCGCCCAGAACAGCAGCAGACCGGCGAGTACCTCGGCCCCGCCCAGCGCCATCTCGTAGGCGGGCGAGGACCCGACCTGTGTCCACAGCATCGACATCGGGCTCAGGTCGCCGACTCGCGTGAGCAACGTGGTGAGCGCGGGCTCCGGCATCTGGGTCGGGATGAGCTTGGCGAACCCGTAGAACAGCATCTGCCCGCCGACACACAGCCGCAGCACCGTGAGGAACCAGCTCAGCAGCCGGGGATAGGCGAGCCTGCGCCGGTCGAGCACCGACCAGACGACGGTGATCAGCACGGCCGCCACCAGCACCAGACCGCACTGGATCCAGATCGCGGCCTGATCGCCGCTGCCGTTCATGGCCAGCTCCGCCTCCACGCCGAAGACGTGCTCGCCGATCCAGCCACTCACCGGCGCGAGCGAGAGCATTTGCCACGCGATCGCCTCCTCGGGCAGTTGCAGCGCGAGCACACCGAGGAAGACGAAGCTGATCTGCGCCATCCACAGACAGAACAGACCCAGGTAGGCGACAGTGAACCGGAAGGCGAGCCGCGTCACCGGGTGCCAGGTCGGCGCGGGTGGCGGCGGGCTCGCGATGTCGTCGTCGGCACGCTCCGTGATCACGGCGGTCACCGTTGCCTCCTCGTCGAGTTCGATTGCTACCGAAGCTAATCGGCGTCGCGAGCGGGCGCGTCGGGGAAAACCCCGATCTTTGCGGTGTCAACCCTGAATCTCACTCACCGACGGCCCGCTAGGCATTCCGGTCGGTCTTCCGGTACGCCGGTATCGAACGTGTTTCAACTTGCCGACAGGGGTACACATGTCCGACGATCCGGACCTCACCGCACAACAGTCGCTCACCGTCACCGAGCGTGATCTCGACGAACTCGCCGAGCAGTTGTCGCAGTGGCTGGCCGGCAAGGTCGGCGCCGACGCACCGCCGAAGGTCGGCAATCTGAGCAAGCCGTCCACCGGCGGCATGTCGAGCACCACCATCCTGTTCGACGCCGAGTGGTCGGTCGACGGTGTCGCCGGGGGCGGTTCGTTCGTGGCCAGGATGGCGCCCGAGGACGGCTCGTTCCCGGTGTTCCAGTCCTACGACCTGCCGCTGCAGTACCAGGTGATGGCCGGGGTCGCCGAGGCCTCCGACGTCGCGGTACCGCCGCTGCGCTGGCTCGAACTCGACGAATCCGTGTTCGGCACACCGTTCTTCGTCATGGAAAAGGCCGAGGGCCGGGTGGCAGCCGACAACCCGCCGTACGTGTTCTTCGGCTGGGTGTTCGACGCGACCGTGGCCGAGCGCGAGCAGATCGCCGACGCGACCGTCGACGTGATCGCCCGCGTCCACGCGATCGACGACATCACCCGCCGCTTCCCGCTGCTCGACGGCGAGGGTTCGGCGCTGCGCAGGCACTTCGAGGCCCAGCGCGACTGGTACCGGTGGGCGCTGACCGACGACGGCGTGCGGATCCCGCTGATCGAGCGGACCTTCGACTGGCTCGAAGCCAACTGGCCCGCCGAGACCGGCCCCGACGTGCTGAACTGGGGCGACGCCCGCCCCGGCAACATCCTGTTCGACGGGTTCACCCCCGCCGCGGTCCTGGACTGGGAGATGGCCACCTTCGGCCCGCGCGAGCTCGACCTGGGCTGGGTGATCTTCATCCATCGCTTCTTCCAGGACATCGCCACCCGCTTCGATCAGCCCGGCTTGCCTGACTTCCTGCGCAAGGACGCGGCGGTCGCGAAGTACGAGGAGCTGACCGGGCACACGGTCCAGGATCTCGACTTCTACATCATCTACGCGGCGCTGCGGCACGCGATCGTGATGGCCAGGATCAAGCGCAGGATGATCCACTTCGGTGAGGACACCGTGCCCGCCGAGCTCGACGACTACGTGATGCACCGGCTCAGCCTCGAGGCACTGCTCGACGGCACCTACGAGTGGGACTGAGAAGGAGACACGACAATGAACGCGATCATGCCCGTCCCCCTGGACGAATACCCGGTCCATCAGACCCCGCTGTCGCTGGCCCGGGTGGCCACCAGCGACCGCAACTTCTACGACCGCTACTACTTCAACGCCTTCGACCCGGCCGGCGACAGCATGCTGATCACCGGATTCGGCGTGTACCCGAACCTGGGCGTGGTCGACGCGTTCGCGACGGTGCGCCACGGTGACACCCAGCGCAGCGTGCGGTTCTCCGACGCGCTCGCCTCCCGCGATCTGACCACGGCGGTGGGCGGCTACCGGATCGAGGTGATCGAGCCGCTGCACAAGCTACGGGTGGTGTGCGAGCACGACGACCTCGGCTTCGACCTCACCTGGACCGGCGCGCACCCGGCCGTGCAGGAGCAGCCGCACCTGATCCTGTCCGGTACCCGGCCGATCATCGAGGCTTCCCGGTTCGCCCAATTGGGTTCCTGGGCAGGCACTCTCGCCGTCGACGGCCGCGACTACACGGTCGATCCGGCGGTGTGGACCGGCAGCCGCGACCGCTCCTGGGGCATCCGTCCCTCGGGTGAGCCGGAGCCGCCCGGCCGCGCCGCGTCCGAGGGCGCCGGCGGGTTCTGGTGGCTGTACGCGCCGCTGCGGTTCGAGGAGTTCGCCATCGTGGTGATCGTCCAGGAGGACCCCGACGGCACCCGCACCCTCAACAACGCGGTCCGGATCTGGAACGACGGCCGCAAGGAACAGCTGGGCTGGCCCCGGATGCACTGGACCTACGAGCCGGGCACCCGGCACCCGAAGTCGGTGCGCCTCGACATGACCACGCCCGACGGCAAGCCCCTCGAGGTCGAGATCGAGTCCCGCCCCGGCATCGCCCTGCACGTCGGCTGCGGTTACGGCCCCGACCCCGACTGGACCCACGGCCGCTGGATGGGCCGCGACTGGTCGCTGTCGAGCGCCTACGACCTCACCGACCCCGCGATCGTCGCCCGCACCCCCTACGGCGTGATCGACCACATCGGCTTCGCCCGCTGCGGCGACGCCGAAGGCTGGGGCCTGTTCGAGCACGCCTCGATGGGCCGCCACGACCCCACCGGTTTCGCCGATTGGTCCTCGGTCGCCCCCTGAGGCAACCGATCCTTCGCGCGAGAGGATAGGCGCCGCCGCGACAACGAGGTCGCGGCGGCTCCGATTTCCTATGCGGCCGTGGCGAAGTCAGCCAGCAGCGACGGAACGGCGGCATCGAAACCCGCCACGTCGAGCATGCCCGCGTCGTCGGGATCGGCGATGCTGAACTTCGTCGCGGTCATCCCGACCACCACGAGCTTGGCCCGCGGGTTCACCTCGCGGCGGTAGCGGGCCAGCGCCTGGTGCGGGTGCACCGCGCCTGCCCAGGTCTCGTTGTCGGTCCAGATCGAGAACACGTCCACCTCGATGCCCTTGTCCAGCGCGTGCAGGATGGGCAGCGAGCAGTCGGTGCCGCCGAACGGCAGACCCGACACCGCGCGCACGGCGTCGTCGAGACGCTGCCGTGGCGATATCGCCAGCGGGGACAGATCGCGGGCTCCTTGCCAGCCCGCGCCCGCCGAGGTGAACCCGACGATCTGGTGCCGCTCCTCGGTACGTGCGGTGACCAGGGCGAGCGCGGCCGAGGCCTCGCGCGCCGAGAGCGGCAGGCCCGAGATCGGCGAGGTCATCGAAGCGGACACGTCCAGCGCCAGCAGGTGGCGCAGGCCGGTCGGCCGCACCGTCTCGAAGGCCGCGTAGAACGCGGTGTCGAGGGCGTCGACGACCGGTGCCGACGGCGTCCAGGTGCCACTGCCGCGCGCCGAACGCCCCGCGGCGTAGGTGCGCAGTGCGATCAGCACCGAGACCGGGTGGACACGCGCCTTGCGCAGCCGCTCGGGGTCGGTGAGCTGTGCGCAGATCGCGGCGGTGCGCGGCCCGAGGGGGTCGAGCAGACCGAGCCGGGTCAGGCGCGGCAGCTGGCGCAGCAGTGCCGTGAGCGGAAGACCGTTGTCCAGCAACGCCTCCCACACCTGCGGTGCGCTCAGCGCGGCGTTCGGCAGCATCTCCCAGCTCAGCCGGTACTCGCGCACCAGCTCCGGCACCTGCTCGACCGGCGCGGACTGCGCGCGCTGGAAACCGTCGACCAGGGCGAGGCCGTCTAGTTCCGGTGTGCGACCGCAGATCCAGTCGAACAGCCTGCGCCGCTCGTCCTCGGCGGTGGCCGGGTGCGACAGGCGCAGCAGGTCACGGTGCGACCAGCCTTCCCGCTGCCGGTACTTGACGACCTGGAAGGCCAGGTCACCGACCGGCTTGTCCAGGTACCACTTCGCGACCGCGCGGGACAGGCCGCGACCCCAGCCGCGGAACTGCTCGGCGTAGCCGGCGAACAGGAACAGGTGGGTGCCGGTGCGCGCGACCAGCGGCAGTGCGGCGAGCGCGGCCCGGCGGCCGTCGACGTCACCGAGCGAGGCGGCGGCCGCCAGCGCGAACAGCGCCGGATTCTGGCGCGGCGCGCGGCCCGCGGTGGAGATCTCCACGATCTCGCGCACCAGCTCGGCGGTGTGCTCGGCGGCGTACTCGACGATGAAGTCGGCATTGTCGGCGGTCAGCGCCGCGGCACTGACGTAGTACGTGCCGGATTCCGTTCCGAGGGTCAGGAATCGGCGCACCCGCGCCTGCGGGGTGATCTCGAAGACGTAGCCGCCCGCGTCGTTGACGACCTGCCGGGAATCGGCAGGACTGGTCTGCGGCGTGCTGCGACGAGAAATGCGCGACAGAATATTCATAGTTCCCCCTCCGATACAGAGACCGGCGTTGCTGTTTCGGCCCCGGGACCCACCGGGGCGTGTGACGGTGCGCGGAGCGGACGGACATGTGTGTCTCGGCCGGGAAACGGAAATCGCTTTCCGCCGCAGGGCTCGAACCTGCTGGACCATAGGTCGTACCAGATAACCGGCCGAATCCGGCCCGTCCTGCTCCAGTGCACCGCAGCCGCGCGGCGGGCGTGTGTTCCCGACCGGAAGGTGCTCTACCAGGCTGAGCTACCACCACCATGCGGTGGCGGGCAGGATTCGAACCTGCGACATCCCCAGTGACAGTGGTAACCGATCGAATCCGGTCCGCCGTGCGGCTGCTGATCATGACGGTACTGGGCGTGCGCGATCCTGCCCAGCGAATTAATTCGGCCGTCCGGCGGCTGTCGCGACGGCGACCACCACGCCGTCGACAACCGTGCGGCCACAAACAAGTTCGCCGCTTCCCGCCAGCAGTGCCGCCGCCTCCGCGACATTGGGTGTGCCGACGAACTGTGCCGTCAGAGGCGATCGGTACGGTGCGTCGGTTTCCGCCAGTTGCGCTGCGCTGAAGCCGATCACCGGAATACCGAAAGTTCCCGCGGCCGCTTCGATGCCGGGTTCGGTCGCCCGCCGATCGATGGTCGCCAGGCACGAAATCGCGGCGGTGTCGCCGACTACCGATTCCACCGCGTGCACGATCTGTTCCGCTCGGGTCCCCGGCCGGAAACCGAGGCCGACAACCAGTGCGGGATCGGCGAATTCATCCGGCCGCCGGTGATCACCGCTGTCCGCCGGTAGTCCTGGTCCTCTGCCGCGCGGCGTAGGTTGTGCGCCGCGAGCCGGTATCGAATCCTCGAGCGGCGTCGACGGACCGTCGGCAGGCTGGGTCATCGGCGGGCCTGTCGATTCCGCATCAGTGATCGAATCGGCGTGCGGCGGCGACGAATCGGGTGATGGCGTCGGGGTTTCCCGCCGGGTGGGTGTGCAGGTAGGAGGCGTGGACCTGGCGGACCACCGCACCCTCGGTGACGGAAGTTGTTGTGCGCCAGCCCCAGGCGGCGTTCTCGGGGCCGGTGCGGGTGAGGCGGGTGCGGTGGAATTCGTGGCCACGGACCCGGGTGCCCGCGCGCCAGAGGGTGGAGTCGTGCAGTGCGACCGCGTCGCGGTAGCCGAGGGTCAGGCGGGGGCCGAATTCGGCGTCGGCGTCGATGACGCCTGCCATCGGGTGACCGTCGAGGGAGCGGGTGAGGTAGAGCAGGCCCGCGCATTCGGCGTGGATCGGCAGGTCGCGCGTGGCGCCTTCGGCCACGGCGGTGCGCAGTTTCTCGTTGGCCGACAGTGCGCCCGCGTGCTCCTCGGGGAAGCCGCCGGGCAGCACCAATCCCGCGGTGCCGGAGGGTAGTTCGTCCGTCAGCGGATCGAAGACCACCACCTGGGCACCCGCCGCGATCAGGAGTTCGCGGTGTTCGGCGTACCCGAAGGTGAACGCCGGTCCGCCCGCCATGGCTATCAGCGGGCCACTGCCGGTGGCACCGGGGCCCGGCGTCGTGGTCCGAGCACCCGCCGCGCCCACAGATCCAGCCGATGCGCCCCGCCGCTCTGGCACAGGGTCGCCGTCGACGACCGGGCTTCCCCCAGCACCTGCGGTGCCGACGACTGCGGCGGCCGGTCCCGTGCGCGCTTCGCCGGGAGCGTGGTCGGCCGCGGCCAGTTCCGCCGCAGGATCCCAGGCCGGGCCCTGGACCGATCCACCCGCGAGGTCGACGATCGCCTTCAGATCGATGTGAGCCGCGACGAGTTCGGTCATCGCGTCGACCGCGGCGGTGGCGGCAGTGCCGTGTTCGACGGCGGGGATGAGGCCCAGATGCCGTGAGGGGACTTCCAATTCGGCCATACGGGGCAGCGCGCCGAGAACGGGGATGCCGACGCGGTCACACGCTGCGCGCAGGACCTGCTCGTGGCGTTCACTGCCGACACGGTTGAGGATCACCCCGCCCAACCTGACCGAGGAGTCGAAGGTGGCGAAGCCGTGCAGCAGTGCGGCCAAACTCTGGGAGTGCCCGCGCGCGTCGACCACCAGCACCACGGGCGCGCCGAGCAGACTCGCGACCTGTGCGGTGGAGCCTTCGGCGACCGCCTCGGTGCGGTTCTCGTCGATCCGGCCGTCGAACAGGCCCATCACGCCTTCGACCACGGCGATATCGCAGCCGTGCGCGCCGTGCCGGTACAGCGGGACCACCCGATCCTCGCCCACCAGAACGGGATCCAGATTGCGGCCGGGCCGCCCGGCAGCGAGTCCGTGATAGCCGGGGTCGATGTAGTCGGGGCCGACCTTGAACGGCGCCACCCGATGACCGGCCCGGCGCAGCGCACCGATCAGGCCGGTGGCGAGAGTCGTTTTTCCACTGCCGGACGCCGGGGCGGCGATCACCACCGCTGGTGCACTCATCCCAGGCCCCGAGCCCAGGCGACAGGGAGGCCCGCGTCCGTCACGGTGACAGTCACCATTCGATACCGCGCTGGCCCTTGCGGCCCGCGTCCATCGGGTGCTTGACCTTCGTCATCTCGGTGACCAGGTCGGCGGCGTCGATCAGCGCCTGCGGTGCGTCACGGCCGGTGATCACGACGTGCTGATTGCCGGGACGGTTCGTCAGCGTCTCGACGACCTCGTCGATGTCGACCCAGCCCCACTTGAGCGGGTAGGTGAACTCGTCGAGCACGTAGAAGCGGTGCTGTTCGGCGGCCAGGCGGCGGGCGATCTCCTGCCAGCCCGACAGCGCGGCGGCGGCGTGATCCTCCTCGGTGCCGTGCTTACGGGTCCACGACCAGCCCTCGCCCATCTTGTGCCACTCGACCGCGCCACCGGCGCCGGTCTGCTCGTGCACGGTGCCGAGCGTGCGGAACGCGGCTTCCTCGCCGACCTTCCACTTGGCGCTCTTCACGAACTGGAACACGGCCACGTCGAAGCCCTGGTTCCAGGCCCGCAACGCCATCCCGAACGCGGCGGTGGACTTCCCCTTGCCCGGGCCCGTGTGCACGGCCAGCACCGGCTGATTACGCCGCTGCCGTGTCGTCAGACCGTCCTCCGGCACGACCTCCGGAACACCCTTGGGCACGAAGACTCCTTCTCGTCGGCGCGCTGACGCGCGTGTTCGCGGCCAGGTGACCACGCCGCATCTCGTGCGGGCTCCGGTGCGGCCGATCGCAAACCATTTCTATCAGGGCGGGTAACAACGTCCGTTCCCTGTCACCCCACCAACGATCACGCGGGGGCTCAGACACCCGGCATCGTGCACACCACACGCCAACGCTCAGCAAGCTCAGAACCCAGCAGCGCCGAACGCCGCGACGGATGGGGCTCCGAACCTGACACCGCCACCGACTTCACTCGAGCACGCCGCGCAGCCATTACGCCGCGCGCGCCGCAGCGCGGCCGGTGGTGCGGACGACGTCGGCGACGGTATCCCCGGTGAGTTCGTCCAGGCGCAGATACCGGGCGCGCAGGTCACGGGACAGTTCGGCGGCGAGGCCGAGGCGGATCATGCCGCGTTCGCAGTCGATGACCATGGCGGTGTGGCCTTCGCCTGCGAGCAGGCGAGCCGCGGTGCGGGCGCGGGGCAGCGGGTCGACGCCGCCGGTGGCGCGGCCGTCGGTGAGCAGCACCAGCATCGGGCGGCGGCGGGGATCGCGGACGTGTTCGCGGGCGATCACCTCACGCGCCTTCAGCAGGCCCGCGGCGAGCGGGGTCTTGCCACCGGTGCGCAGGCCGGCCAGGCGGCGGACGGCGATGTCGACCGAGGAGGTCGGCGGGAGGACGAGTTCGGCTTCGCTGCCGCGCACGCTGATCACGGCCACCTTGTCGCGGCGCTGGTAGGCGTCGCGCAGCAGGGTGACGATGGCGCCGGTGACCGCGGTCAGGCGGTCGCGGGCGGCCATCGACCCGGAGGCGTCGACGACGAAGACGACCAGATTCCCTTCGCGCCCTTCGCGATACGCGCCACGCAGGTCCTCGGCGGCAAGCGCTAGGGGGCCACTGAACCGGCCGCGCTCGAATTGTCTCGGGGCGGCCGCGAATACGGTCCCGAGCAAGTGCAGGCCGGTGGAGGTATCGGTATCTGGGCGCACCATCCGGCCGGTGCGGGTCTGGGCGCGGGATCGACGGCCCGGCGCACCTTCGCCGATGCCGGGGACCTCCCAGCGCGGCGCGGGCTTCGCCACGGAACCCGGTGTGCCCGAGATCCCTTCGGCCGCGGGCCTGGACCCGCCACCGCCACCGTTGGGTCCGCCCCCGGGGCCACCGCCGTCGGGGCCGCCGTCGGGATCGTCCGGTCCGTCGCCGTCAGAACCCTGGTCGACCGGTCCCTCGGGACCGCGGTCGTCCTCGGCGCCGTCGAGATCACGGAGATCGGGGTCTCCGCCCGCGTTCGCCGGGCGCCGATCAGCCGAATCGTCGTTCTCGCCCTGTCCGGGAGCGTCGTCCCGCGGATCGGCGGCGCCGTCGTCGTCGGTCGCGGATTCGTCGAATCCCGCAGCCTCGGCGGCATTCTCGACCTCGTCGGCCGCCGCTTGCATCGCATCGTCGAGCTGCTGCTCACTGATCCCCGGCTCGTCGAACGGATCGCGCCGACGTCGATGCGGCAGAGCCAGCTGGGCCGCGATCCGCACATCGTCCTCGGTGACGCGATCGCGCCCACGCCACGCGGCATGCGCGGTCGCGGTGCGGGCCACGACCAGATCCGCGCGCATCCCGTCCACATCGAAGGCCGCGCACAGCGCCGCGATCCGGCGTAGCTCGGTATCGTCGAGCGCGATCTCGGGCAGCCGGTCGCGGGCGGTCAGAATCCGTTCGGCGACAACCTGATCGGCGTCGGCGTAGCGCGCGGCGAACCCGGCCGGATCGGCCTCGTAGTCCAGGCGCCTGCGCACCACCGCCATGCGGGTGTCCACCTCGCGGGAGGCGGCCACGTCGACGGTGAGGCCGAACCGGTCAAGCAGCTGGGGCCGCAGCTCACCTTCTTCGGGGTTCATGGTGCCGACCAGGACGAACCGCGCCGGATGCGAATGCGAGACGCCGTCGCGCTCGACATGGACCCGGCCCATCGCGGCCGCGTCGAGCAGCACATCGACCAGATGGTCGTGCAGCAGGTTCACCTCGTCGACGTAGAGCACGCCGTGATGCGCCGCCGCCAGCAGACCGGGGCGGAACGCCTGCTCCCCGTCGCGCAGCACCCGCTCGAGGTCCAGCGAACCGACCACGCGATCCTCGGTCGCGCCGACCGGCAGCTCCACCAGCCGTGCGGGGCGCGCGCCGGTTTCGTCGACCACCGGGGGCAGCAGTTGGGCCAGCGCCCGCACCACGGTCGACTTCGCGGTGCCCTTCTCGCCGCGCACCAGCACACCGCCGATCCCGGGGTGCACGGCCGACAAGATCAACGCCAGCTGCAGCTGTTCCTGCCCGACCACCGCCGAGAACGGGAACCCCGCCTCACCCGCCGATCGAGCGGCGGTGTGCGGACCAGCGGCGACATCAGCAAAACCAGGCACGCACCCACTCTATGCGCGAGTCTGATCATGACCCGCGCCGGGCAGGCACGGCCCGAGACCGGCGTCATCGTGCAATCGATGCGCTTCGAGTCAGAATACTGATCGGGACGACCCGCTTTGCACGATTCCGCCGGGTTTGCCGCGTGGGTTATCCCCGGCGCATCGGGATATGCGGGATGCCGTCGTCGAGGAACTCTTCGCCGTCCGGCGAGAACCCGAAGGTGGCGTACATGTCCACCAGGTAGGACTGCGCGTCGAGCCGGACGGTCGCCGATCCGGTCTCGGCCAGCGCGGCCCGCAGCAGCCGGGCGGAGTAGCCGCGCCCGCGGGCGGGCACGGCCGTGCACACCCGGCCGATACGGAAGTCGTCGCACTCTTCGAGCAGGCGCAGCGTGGCGATGACCTCGCCGTCGTCCTCGAACCACAGGTGCCGGGTCGTCGGCAGCAGGTCATGCCCGTCCAGCTCGGGATAGGCGCATTCCTGCTCGACGACGAACACGTCGACGCGAAGTTTCAACAGCCGGTACAGGGTGGCGGTGTCGAGATCCGCCGCCCATGCCCGCCGCACGACGACCGGCGACATCGGCTCCGCTATCGCACCTTCGCGAAACCGGCGGCATCCTGCTCGGTGGTGGCGTTCACCTTGTCGAGCTCGAGCGACTTGGTGGTCCAGTCCCACACTTCCTGGAACAGCGCCTGGTTCTCCGACAGCTTCTGGCCCAGCGACGGGATCATCTGCTGCAGCTGCGGGGTCCAGCCCGCGTACTCGCGCGGGAAGCAGCGCTGCATCACGTCGAGCATGGCGGTGACACAGGTCGAGGCACCCGGGGAGGCGCCGAGCAGACCGGCGATCGAGCCGTCAGCGGCGGAGATGACCGCGGTGCCGAACTCGAGCACACCGCCGACACCCTTCTTCCGGATGACCTGCACGCGCTGGCCGGCGGTGATCAGCTCCCAGTCGCGGCCCTCGGCACGCGGCAGGAACTCCTCGAGCACGCCGACCTTGCCGTTCTGCGACTTGAGCAGCTCGCTGATCAGGTACTTGGTCAGGCCCATCTCGGTGAGGCCGACACCGACCAGCGAACCGATGTTGTTCGGCTTGATCGACTTGAACAGGTCGGTGTTGGAGCCGTCCTTGAGGAACTTCGGGGTCCAGCCCGCGTAGGGGCCGAACAGCAGGCCCTTACGACCGTTGATGACGCGGGTGTCCAGGTGCGGCACCGACATCGGCGGCGCGCCGACGGCGGCCTTGCCGTACACCTTGGCCTCGTGCGCGGCGATGAGCTCCGGGTTGGTCGAGCGCAGGAACTGGCCGCTGATCGGGAAGCCGCCGAAGCCCTTGGCCTCCTTGATGCCCGACTTCTGCAGCAGCGGCAGCGCGCCACCGCCGGCACCGACGAAGACGAACTTCGCGTTGATCGTGCGGGACCGGAAGGTGCGCAGGTTGCGGACGGTGACGTTCCAGGAACCGTCGGACTGCTTGTCGAGGTCGCGGACCTCGGTGCCGAAGGCGATCTCGCCGCCGGAGTAGCCGACGTAGGCCAGCAGCTGCTTGGTGAGCGCGCCGAAGTCGATGTCGGTACCGCCGTCGGTCCAGTTCAGCGCGATCGGGTCGGCGAAGTCACGCCCCTTGGCCATCAGCGGCAGGCGCGCGGCGAACTCGTCGGGGGTGTCGATGTACTCCATGCCGTGGAACAGCGGGTGCGGCGCCAGCGCCTCGTAGCGCTTGCGCAGGTAGTCGACGTTGTCGGCGCCGTGCACGAAGCTGACGTGCGGGATGGGGTTGATGAAGCCGGAGGGGTCGTCGAGGACGCCGGTGTCGACCGCGGAGGCCCAGAACTGGCGCGAGACCTGGAAGCGCTCGTTGATGTCGACGGCCTTGCCGATGTCGACCGAGCCGTCGGCGTTCTGCGGGCTGTAGTTGAGCTCGCACAGCGCCGAGTGACCGGTGCCCGCGTTGTTCCACGGATCGCTGCTCTCCGCGGCGGCGGCGTCGAGCCGCTCGAACACCGAGATGGTCCACTCCGGCTGCAGCTGCCGCAGCAGCACGCCCAGCGTGGCACTCATGATGCCTGCGCCGATGAGAACTACATCGGTCTTTTCAGTCTTCGCAGCGTTCGACACGGGTACTTCGACTTCCTTGTCCTTCTCAGCTACCCACCGGGGTGAGTTCGCTTGGGCGCGGGCGCTTTGTGGTTTGGTGCGACTCGCGGTGAATCGCCGGGGGGTAGGTTACCCGTCGTTCACCTGTTGCCAATTGTGCACCTCAGCCGTGCGTAGTACTGCAACCGACCTCCCGAATGTGATCTAAACCAACACTGCACGTCGCGGTGACCGCGCGATAGATTGAGCGGTGTGACGAACGAAACCTCACTCGAGCCGGCCGGCGCCGCCGAGCGGACCGATGAGCAGTGGCAAACCGATGTCCTCGGCACCGACTACCAGCAGCGCACGCTGCCGCTCGGCCCCGACCCCGACGGTGAGGGCGAGGTGGCGGCCACCCTCGTGCGCTACCTGCCCGACGCCGCGGCCGCGGCTTCCGAGCCCACCGTGCTGTACGTGCACGGCTTCACCGACTACTTCTTCCAGGAGCATCTGGCCGAGCATTTCGCTGCCCGCGGCCACCGTTTCTACGCCCTCGACCTGCGCAAATGCGGCCGTTCGCGGCGGGTGGGGCAGAGCGCGCACTACGTCAGCGACCTGGCGCTCTACGACGCCGAGCTGAACGAGGCGCTGCGGATCGCGCGCGAGGAGACCGGCAACGACGTGCTGATCGTCGCGCATTCGACGGGCGGGCTGGTCGTGCCGCTGTGGCTGGACCGGCTCGAGGCCGCGGGCGGCAGCGCGAAGGCCGGTGTCGTCGGCGTCGTCCTGAACAGCCCCTGGTTCGATCTGCAGGGCCCGTCCTACTACCGGACGGTCGGCACCCCGGTCATCAACGCCGTCGGCAGGTTGCGCGCGTTCGCGATGATCCCCGGCATGGGCGTCAGCACCGCTTACGGCGACAGCCTGCACCACACCCGGTCGGGTGAGTGGGATTACAACCTGGACTGGAAGCCGCTGACCGGCGAACCGGTGCGGCTGGGCTGGCTGCGCGCTATCCGGCAGGGGCAGACCCGCCTGCACCAGGGTCTGGCGATCGGTGTGCCCGCGCTGATCCTGCGCTCGCGGCTCACCAAGTTCGCCCGCGAGCACAGCCCCGCCGTCGATGTGGCCGACGCCGTGCTCGACGTCAAGCAGATCCAGCGCTGGGCGGGTTGCCTGGGCGAGCGCACCTCGATCGTGCCGATCGACGGCGCCCGCCACGACGTGTTCCTGTCCTCGGAAGCGGTGCGCGCCAACGCTTTCGCCGAAACCGACAACTGGCTCGACTGGCTGGCGGCCTACCGCAAGAGCTAGTTCCGTTGGCGTGCCGGGACCAGGGGTCCCGGCCGCCACTCACCAGAGGCTGGTGCGCAGGACGATCTCGGTGGCCAGCTCGTGGGCGCCCTCGGTGGCGATGTTGTCGACCTCGAGGGGGACCACCCGGAATTCGCCGTACACGAAGCGACCCGACGCGTCGGCGGTGGCGCGCGCCAGGCCCTTGGTGACCAGCATGGTGACCGGCAGCTCCAGCGGCGGACAGGCCGGATCGTCGGCGTTGCCGTCGGCGTCGGGCACGGCCGGATGACCGTGATCGGCGACCACCAGGCTCATGAACCGGCCGAACCGTCCCGCACACAGCCGCCAGGCCAGCGCCGCACCGGCGCCGCGGCCTGCGACGTTGACATACGGCAGCTCGAGCTCGTCGAGAATGACATGGATCGCGGGCGGTTCCAGCCCGTCGACGGACTCCAGCACGACGGTCTGCAGATCGGATTCGTGCAGGCGCGCGCACACCTGATCGAAGACGTCGGCAGGGTCGTCCGCGTCGGGAAGCAGCAGTACATTGTGCCGCGATGACGGCCCGTCGACCCGCACTGTCCAAGCCCGGTCACCGACCGTGATCTGCCGAGATTTCATGCCGGTGTACGGTACACGGCCAGGCTGAACACGGCAGGTCGTTCCGCTCGTGATGACCGGTCTGTTTTCACCCCTGTCCTGCGGTTTCCCAACGCGGAGGGCCCGAATTGCCAGACCTGTCACAGCGGACTCGAGTCGACGTTTCTCGCGCCGCTATCGGCCGGTGCGCTCGCGGTGCTTGCATCCCGGCCAGCAGCAGGGGCGGCGCTGGCCTTCGGCCAGCTCTTCCTGGGTTCGCCGGATTCGGCGTTCCCTGGTCGCGGGCTGCTTGGCGTCCTCGACCCAGCAGATGAACTCGTTGCGGGCCAGGGGTGTGATGTCGCGCCAGGCCTCGAGTGCCACCCGGTTGGTGAGCAACGCCGACCGCAGGTCCGCGGGCAGCGCGTGGACCACGCCGCCTGGCACCGGTTGACTGCTCATGCGGTCACGCTACCAACTGGGCTCGGGGTGCGTCTGGACTGTTCCGGTTCGAATGACGGGCAGGTCGGTGGGGGCGCCGGCGTGGATCAGACGGTCCAGCGCCGGGAGGTCGACGTGCTGTTCGACGAGGTCGGCGAGGAGGTCCAGCTGGGCGGATCGGATGGCCGCGACGGAAGTGGTGGGTGCCACGGCGAAACCGGTGCGGCCCGCGTGGGTCGCGACGCCGGTGAGCCAGGTGCGGCGGAACTCGTCGGATTCGAGGAGGCCGTGGACGTGGGTGCCCCAGATCGCTTGGCGCGCACTGCCTTCGGAGGTGCCATCGATGGTCAGCCAGGCCGGGTCGGCGTTGCGGGCGACGCGGCCGTGGTGGATCTCATAGCCGTGCAGGGGTAGTTGGCCCGCCACGCCTGTCACTTGACGGGCGATCTTCGGGTTCGCGAATTCGATGTCGAGGTCGAGCAGGCCGAGTCCTTCGGCCACGTACGGCTGGTCCGGCTCCGCGATCGATGGATCCGCGGTGTGTTCGACGCCGTCGACGATGCGGCGGCCGAGCATCTGGTAGCCGCCGCAGATGCCGAGAATGGGGCGGCCTGCTGCGGCGCGGCCGCGCAGGGCATCACCGATTCCCTTGGTGCGCAACCATTCCAGGTCGGAAATGGTGGATTTGGATCCGGGGAGGACGACGAGGTCGGCGGTGGTCAGCTGATGGGGACTGTCGGCCCAGCGAACGGCGACGCCGGGTTCGCAGGCGAGGGCTTCGATATCGGTGGAGTTGGAGATGCGGGGCAGGCGGATCGCGGCGACGGTGAGCCACTCGGAGCCGTGGGGTGGTGCAGGTCGGCCGACGGGAGTGCCCGCGACCGTGCCGAGGGAGTCCTCGGCGTCGAGCCACAGCTCTTCGGCGAAGGGCAGCACGCCCAGCGTGGGGCGCCCGGTCAGGGCGGTCAGCTGGTCGAGGCCCGGCTGAAGCAGCGAGACGTCGCCACGGAACTTGTTGACGAGGAACCCCGAGATGAGTTGCTGGTCTTCGGGTTCGAGCACCGCCACGGTGCCGAACAGGTGGGCGAGCACTCCCCCGCGATCGATATCGCCGACCACCAGAACCGGAAGATTCGCCGCCCGTGCCAGACCCATGTTCGCCAGATCCGTAGCGCGCAAATTGATCTCGGCGGGCGATCCAGCGCCCTCACAGATCACCACATCGAATTCCGCACGCAGCGAGGCGAGTTCGGCCGCGACTACCTCGCGCAACTGCTGCCGGCGAGTGAAATAGTCCCGCGCCCCGACAGTTCCGATCGCCCGGCCCCGCACCACCAACTGCGAGCGCCGGTCGCTGCCCGGCTTGAGCAGGACCGGGTTGAAGCGCACGCTCGGCTCCAGCCCGCACGCCCGCGCCTGCAACGCCTGCGCGCGACCGATCTCCCCGCCGTCCAGCGTGACGACGGAGTTGTTGGACATGTTCTGCGCCTTGAACGGCGCCACCCGCACCCCACGCCGGGCCAGCATCCGGCAGATGCCCGCCACGACAACGCTTTTCCCCGCGTCGGAGGTAGTGCCCGCGACCAGCAGCGCCCCGCGCACGCCCGCGTCGCTCACGCTGCCGACTCCAGCGACAGACTCACGGCAGGGTCAGGATTTCCGCGCCCGTTTCGGTGACTACCAGGGTGTGCTCGAACTGCGCCGTCCACTTGCGGTCCTGGGTGACCACGGTCCACCCGTCGTCCCAGATGTCGTAGTCGATGCCGCCGAGATTGATCATCGGCTCGATGGTGAAGGTCATGCCGGGCTCGATGACCGACTCGATGTTGGGCTGGTCGTAGTGCAGGATCACCAGGCCGCTGTGGAAGGTGGGGCCGACGCCGTGGCCGGTGAAGTCGCGGACGACGCCGTAACCGAAGCGGTTGGCGTAAGCCTCGATGACGCGGCCGATCACATTGAGCGCGCGACCCGGCTTGACCGCCTTGATCGCCCGGTTGGTGGCCTCTTCGGTGCGCTCGACCAGCAGCCGCACCTCCTCGTCGACATCGCCGGCGAGGAAGGTCCTGTTGGTGTCGCCGTGCACGCCGTGGATGTAGGCAGTGACATCGATATTGACGATGTCACCGTCCTCGATGACGGTCGAGTCGGGGATGCCGTGGCAGATGACCTCGTTGAGCGAGGTGCAGCAGGACTTGGGAAAGCCCTTGTAGCCGAGCGTGGACGGGTAGGCGCCGTGGTCGCACATGTACTCGTGCGCGATGCGGTCCAGCTCGTCGGTGGTGACGCCGGGCGCGACCGCCTTGCCCGCCTCTTCGAGCGCCTGGGCGGCGATCTTGCCCGCGATCCGCATCTTCTCGATGGTCTCGGCCGTCTGCACCCAGGGCTCGTGGCCCTCATTCGCGGTCTTCTTCCACACGTACTCGGGACGCTCGATGGAACGCGGGACATCCCGGATCGGCGACTGGGTGCCGGGAACGAGTGGCTGACGGGTGCGCACGGACATAAAGGGAGTGTAGCTAGGACCCCCGCACGGTGCTGTGACGCGGTTCGAGGCGGACGACGATGCCCTTGGAGGTGGGGGTGTTGCTGATGTCGGCGACGCTGTCGAGCGGAACGAGCACATTGGTCTCGGGGTAGTAGGCCGCCGCCGAGCCGCGGCTGGCCGGGTAGGCCACCGCGACGAAGTTCTCCGCGCGGCGCTCGACCCCGTCGTGCCAGACGCTGACCAGGTCGACCACGTCGCGATCGGCCAGCCCGAGCTCGGCCAGGTCGTCGGGGTTGACCATCACCACCCGGCGCGCGTTGTGGATGCCCCGGTAGCGGTCGTTGTTCGCGTACGGGATGGTGTTCCACTGGTCGTGGGAGCGCAGCGACTGCAGCAGCAGATGTCCCGGCGGCACCGCGAGCATGGCGAAGTCGTTGCAGGTGAACTCCGCCTTGCCACTGGCGGTGCGGTAGATCCCCTGGTTGACCGGGTTGATCAGCCGCAGCCCACCCGGCCGGTCGACGCGCTCGGTGAAGTTCTCGAAACCGGGCACGACCCGGGAGATGCGGTCGCGCACGGTGTCGTAGTCGGCTTCGAATTGCGCCCACGGGATCGCCGGGGTCGCGCCGAGCGTGCGCTGCGCGAGCCGGGAGATGATGGCGACCTCGCTGAGCAGGTGGGGCGAAGCCGGGTCGAGCCTGCCGCGGGAGGCGTGCACCTCGCTCATCGAATCCTCGACGGTGACGAACTGCTCACCGCTGGCCTGGATGTCGCGATCGCTGCGGCCGAGGGTGGGCAGGATCAGCGCCGTCTCACCGCAGACCGTGTGCGAGCGGTTGAGTTTGGTGGAGATCTGCACGGTGAGCGCGCACTGCCGCAGGGCGGCCTCGGTCACCGCGCTGTCGGGTGTCGCGCGCGCGAAATTGCCTGCGACACCGACGAACACCTTCGCCGTGCCGTCGCGCATGGCACGGATCGCGGCGACCGAGTCCAGGCCGTGCGCGGCGGGCGGGGTGAAGCCGAACTCGGTGCCGAGCGCGTCGAGGAAGGTCTGCGGCATCCGTTCCCAGATGCCCATCGTGCGGTCGCCCTGGACATTGCTGTGCCCGCGAACCGGGCACACCCCGGCGCCGGGGCGGCCGAGATTGCCGCGCAGCAGCAGGAAGTCGACGATCTCCCTGATCGTCGGCACGCCATGCTTGTGCTGGGTCAGTCCCATCGCCCAGCACACGATGATCTTCTTCGAGGCGAGCACCTGCTCGTGTACCTGCTCGATCGCCGCCCTGGTCAACCCGGTGGCCTCGAGCGCGGCGTCCCAGCCGAGCTGCCTGGTGTGCGCGGCGAAGGCGTCGAAGCCATTGGTCTGGGTGCCGATGAAGTCGTGGTCGAGGACGGTGCCCGGTGCGGCGTCCTCGGCTTCGAGCAGCAGCCGGTTCAGCGTCTGGAACAGGGCCAGGTCGCCGCCGGGGCGGATCTGCAGGAAGTGGTCGGCGATGGCGGTGCCGCGCCCGATCACCCCGCGCGGGACCTGCGGGTTCTTGAACCGGATCAGCCCGGCCTCGGGCAGCGGGTTGACCGCGACGACCTTCGCGCCGTTGCGCTTGGCCTCTTCCAGCGCCGAGAGCATCCGTGGATGGTTGGTGCCGGGGTTCTGGCCGACGACGAAGATCAGGTCGGCGGCGTAGATGTCGTCCAGCGACACACTGCCCTTGCCGACACCCAGCGTCTGATTCAGTGCCGATCCACTCGACTCGTGGCACATGTTCGAGCAGTCGGGCAGATTGTTCGTGCCGTAGGCCCTGGCGAAGAGTTGCAGCAGGAACGCTGCCTCGTTGTTGAGCCTGCCCGAGGTGTAGAACAGTGCCTCGTCCGGCGAGTCGAGCCCGCGCAGCGTGGTGGCGATCAGGGCGAGGGCGTCGTCCCAGCCGATCGGCTCGTAGTGGGTCGCGCCGGGCCGTTTGACCATCGGCTCGGTCAGCCTGCCCTGCTGATTGAGCCAGTAGTCGGACATGCCGTCGAGTTCGTCCACGGGGTGGGTGCGGAAGAATTCCGCGGTGACCCGGCGGGTGGTCGCCTCGTCGCTGACGTGCTTGGCGCCGTTCTCGCAGTACTCGTTCTTGTGCCGATGTTTCGGTTCCGGCCAGGCGCAGCCGGGGCAGTCGAAGCCCTCGGTCTGGTTGACGTTCAGCAGCGTCAGCGCGGTGCGCTTGGCGGAGGTCTGCGACAGCGAGTACTCGAGTGCGTGGACCACCCCGGGAACACCCGCCGCCCAGGTCTTCGGCGGCGTGACCGACAGGTCGTCGGCGGGGTCATCGATCGAGGTCATCACCGGCTTCTTTCCGTGCCGCGGCACTGCGGTCAGACAGGTTGACCAAAAGGCTTCCCAGTTTCGTGCCGGTTGTCAACGCGGCAGTTCACACCCGGTATCGCCCGCAGGGGTGAGGACGCGGTCCGGAACCGCTCGCATGATCTCCCCATGACGACACTTCCCGCCACGACTCTCGCCGCCGTCGCCCAGCAGCTGACCGGCGACGGCCGCGGCATCCTCGCCGCAGACGAGTCGATCAAGACCATGTCCGCCCGCCTGGAACAGGAAGGGATTCCCGCCAGCGCGACCACCCGGCGCGACTACCGCGAACTGCTGCTCACCGCCGACGGCCTGGCGGAGTGGATCAGCGGAATCATTCTGTGCGACGAGACCTTCGGTCAGGATCTCGCCGACGGCCGCGCGTTCCCGGTCGCGGCGCGCGAGCTGGGCATCCTGCCCGGCATCAAGGTCGACACCGGCACCACCGGACTCCCCGGTCAGGGCGGTGCTCTCGTCACCGAGGGTCTCGACGGGCTCGGCGCCCGATTGGCGTCCTATGCCCAGCGCGGCGCCGCGTTCGCCAAGTGGCGGGCGGTCTTCGACGTGCGGTCGATCACGCCGTACGCCGCGCACGCCAACGGGCACGCGCTGGCGCGCTACGCCGCGCTGTGTCAGCAGCACGGCATCGTCCCGATCGTCGAGCCGGAGGTGCTGTGCACCGGCGACCACGACCTCGACGCCTCGACGCAGGCGACCCGGCTGGCTCTGCGGTCGGTGTTCGCCGCGCTCGATGCCGCCGGTGTCGACCTGTCGGGCATCGTGCTCAAGCCGAACTTCGTGACGCCGGGTCTCGACGCCGCGCCCGCGTCGGTGGACGACGTGGTGGCTGCGACCTTCGCGGTGCTGCGTGAGACCGTGCCCGCCGAGGTGCCCGGCATCGCGTTCCTGTCCGGTGGGCAACCCACCGAGCAGGTCTGCGACTACCTGGGCAACCTCACCATCCTCGCGGGCCGGCCGTGGGCGGTGACCTTCTCGTTCGGCAGGGCGCTGGTCAGCGCGGCCCTGCACACCTGGGCAGGTCAGGCCGAAGTCGGTGCGGCGCAGCAGGTTCTGCTCGACAACTGCCGCAGCGCCGCCGAGGCGACCCGCTGACTACCGGATGGGCAGCTCGACCAGCAGGATCGTCCCGCGCCCCCGCAGCGACTCGACCCGCAGCGAGGCCTCGATGACGGCGCAGCGCTCGGCGATCGAACTCAGACCGAAATGCTGCTCACCGTCGACGGCCCGAGCTTCCCGGCGGGCGACCGGGTCGAAGCCTGCGCCGTCGTCGGAGCAGCCGAGGACGACCGAGTCGCCGACCCGGCGCAGCGACAGCACGATCCGGTTCGCCCCCGCGTGCTTGACCGCGTTGGCCAGCGCCTCCTGCGCGATCCGGTACAGGGCCGCTGCCGCGTGGTCGGGGATGTCACCGACAGCGGCCGCCGGATCGACGAGCAATTCGATCGACGGTCCGTCACCGCTGCTCGCCGTGTGCACCAGCGATTCGATGGCGGCGACCAGGCCGAGGTCGTCGAGGACGAGGCTGTGCAGCCCCGAGATCGCCGACCTGGTCTCGCTGTAGGCGAAGTCGGCCAGTGCGCGGGCGCTGATCAGCTCTTCGCGGGCGCGTTCCAAGGCACGCGCACCGGCTTCGTCACCGGTGGCGACGTGGGCGGCGAGTTCGGTGACGGTGAGGCCTGCCGCGGACAGATGGAACGACATGGACGCGAGCGCGGTGGTCACCCCGTCGTGCAGGTCGAAGGCGATCCGGCGTCGCTCGGCCTCCTGCGCCGAGATCGCTTGCTCGACAAGGCGATCCCGCTCGCTGCGGTGCCGATTCACCGTGCGCCACAACCGGTGCGCGTGCAACGACAGACCGAGGACCGCCGCAGCGGATTCGGCGCACGCGAGATCATCGGGCCCGAAAGGTTCGGCCGGGTCGCGGTGCGCGGCCAGCACACCGACCACCGCGCCGTCGATTCCCGGCAGCGGCACGCACATCCGGGTGACCGTCTGGTCGGGGTCGAGCCGTAACAGCTTGCGGTGCAGCGCATTGCGTGGCGAGTCGACGTCGAGCAGCACCGGTGTGCCGGTCCGCGCGACCAACCCGGTCACCCCGAACCCCACCGGCAAGGTAAGCGAGCCCGCCGACGGATGCGCGGGCCACAGGTCGACGATGGCGAGGTTCTGCCCGTCGACGGCATAGAGCAGCACACCGTCAGCGGTGAGGAGCGCGGCGAGCTCGGCCGCTGTCGGCGCCGCGGCCGTCAACGGAACAGCCCCTCGCGCAACGCGACCGCGATCGCCCCGCTGCGATCGGATACCCCGAGTTTGCGATACAGCCCGCGAATATGGGTCTTCACCGTGTCCTCGCTGACCACGAGCTTGCCCGCCACCGCCCGGTTCGAATACCCGGACACCAACAGCCCCAGTACTTCCGACTCCCGCTGGGTCAGGCCCAGATGCGCGCCGGACCAGAACTGCCCCGCGTCGAGCCGTGCCGCGGCCAGCGCCACCCGACCGGCCAGCGCCGGGTCGACAACGGTCTCCCCCTCCCCCGCCCGCAGCAGCTGGGCGACGAGTTCGCGCCCGTCGACCCGTTTGAGGATGTAGCCCGCGGCGCCGGCGCGCAGGGCCTGGTAGAGGTAGTGCTCGTCGTCGTACACGGTGAGCAGGACGACCTTCGTCTCCGGGTACTGCGCGGTGATCTGCCTGCACAGATCGAGTCCGCTGGCCTTGCCGATGCGGACATCGCACAGCACGATGTCGGGCCGATGCTCGGCGACCATCCGCAGCGCGGCGGTGTCGGTGGTGGACTGCCCGACGATGACGACCTCGTCGGGAAAGTGGCCGAGCATCGCGTCGAGCCCGTGCAGGACCATCTCGTGATCGTCGACGAGCACAAGCCGTAACGGGGTCGGCATACCGCCAGCCTACGGCCGAAAACCTCGGCGGTTACCGGCATTTCCCGATCTCACCCGCCCGCCCACCCGCCGGGGGGAGGGCACGGCGGCGGCGATGCGGTCCGATGGACGGACCCGATCAGGAAGGCCGCGCCATGCCGGAATCCACTGTCCATCGGCCGCTCGTCGCGCCGTCGGTCGAGACCGACCAGCTCGCCGTCGACACCCTGCGGTTCCTCGCCGCCGACATGGTCGAGGCCGCGAACTCCGGCCATCCCGGCATGCCGATGGGGGCGGCGCCGATGGCGTGGACGCTGTGGAGCAGGCATCTCCGGCACGATCCGGCGGACCCGGGATGGGCGGACCGGGACCGGTTCGTACTGTCTGCCGGGCACGGTTCGGCACTGCTGTACGGGCTGCTGCACCTGTTCGGCTACGACCTGCCTGTCGAGGAGCTGCGCCGCTTCCGTCAGCTGGGGTCGCGGACGCCGGGCCACCCGGAATTCGGCGAGACCCCCGGGGTGGAGTGCACGACCGGGCCGCTCGGTCAGGGGCTGGCGATGGCGGTCGGAATGGCATTGGCGGAGCGCATGTCCCACGCCCGCTACCCCGAGATCACCGAGCACCGCACCTACGCGATCGTCGGCGACGGCTGCCTGATGGAGGGCGTCAGCCATGAGGCCGCTTCCTTCGCTGGGCACCTCGGGCTCGGCCGGTTGATCGTGCTCTGGGACGACAATGCCATCACCATCGATGGTGCGGTGGACCGTTCGTGCGGTGACGACCAGATCGCCCGCTTCGCCGCCTACGGCTGGCACACCGAGGTGGTGCCGGACGGCACCGATATCGAGGCGATCGACGCGGCCATCCGCCGCGCCGGAGCCGACCCGCGCCCGAGCTTCCTGGCCGTGCGTACGGTGATCGGTCATGGCGCCCCCGACGTGGCGGGTACGGCGAAGGCGCACGGGTCACCCTTGGGCGCCGATCAGCTGGCACGAGCCAAAGAGCTCGCGGGGTGGGGCTATCCGCCGTTCACGGTGCCCGAGCAGGTCGGTGCTACGTGTGCGGTGCTGGCGGAGATCGGCGCCGAGGACCGCGCGGACTGGCTCGACCGTTTCGCCGAATTCGCCGCTGCCGCACCGGAACGCGCCGAGGAGTTCGCCCGCGCCTGCGCGCGGATCCTGCCCGCCGGGATCGTCGATGCGCTGTCCGGGATCGTCGGGGACGCACCGCGGGCGACTCGGCAGTCCTCGCAGGCGTGCCTGGATGCCATGCTGCCGGTGCTGCCGGAGCTGGTGGGTGGCTCGGCCGATCTCGCGGGATCGACCGGCACCTCCTGCGGCCCGGTGGTGACCCGAGACGACTACTCGCGCACCGCGATCGCGTTCGGTATCCGCGAATTCGGCATGGCCGCCATCCTCAACGGGATCAGCCTGCACGGCGGATTCCGGGTATTCGGCAGTACGTTCCTGGTGTTCGCCGACTATCTGCGTCCGGCTTTGCGTCTGTCGGCGCTGATGGGTCAGCCGGTGATATATGTGTTCACTCACGACTCGATCGCCGTCGGCGAGGACGGACCGACCCACCAGCCGGTCGAACACGTCGAGTCGTTGCGTGTGATCCCTGGCTTGCAGGTGCTGCGCCCGGCCGATGACGCCGAGACCGCTCTCGCCTGGGAGTTGGCCCTCAGCCGCACCGACGGACCGACCGCGCTGGTGCTGTCCAGACAGGCACTGCCGCAGGACAACACCAACGCCCCGATTCAGCACGTCACCGACTCACAGGGTGACGCCACCGACTCGCAGAGCGCTATCGAATCCGCCGGCTCTGTCGACATCGCGGCCACCGGCTCGCCCGGGGGCGAGGACCTCCGCACCGTCGAACTCGTCGCCACCGGCTCGGAAGTCGCGCTGGCGGGGGCCGCAGCCGATCAGCTTCGGGCCGACGGCCACACGGTTCGCGTGGTGTCGGTGCTGGACCGCTCGCACTACTCCCCCGACCCCTCCGCCCACACCGTCAGCATCGAGGCGGGCAGCACCGTGGGCTGGGCGGGCCTGGTCGACCTCGCGATCGGGATCGACGGGTTCGGGCACAGCGGTCCCGGCGCCGAGGTCATGGCTCAGCACGGCTTCACCGTGCAGGCGGTGCTCACCCGAATCCGCGAATACCTTGGCGGGACACGATGACTCGCTTGGACGCGGTGATCTTCGATGTGGACGGCACGCTGGTCGACAGCGAGCGCGACGGTCACCGGGTGGCGTTCAACGCGGCCTTCGCCGAAGCCGGGCTCCCCGATCGGTGGGACGTCGACTGCTACGGGCAGCTGCTGAAGATCGCGGGCGGCACACACCGGATGACCTACTGGTTCGAGAGCACCGGCAGGCCACCCGCGCACGCCAGGGAGCTCGCGGAACGGTTGCACCCCAGCAAGACACGGATCATGCGGCACCTGGTCGAGAACGGGAAGATTCAGCCGAGGCCGGGCGCACGCCGGCTCATCGAGCGGCTCACCGCGCGGGGTGTCGCGCTGCACGTGGCGACCACCGGCACCCGCGCCTGGGTGGAACCGTTGTTGCGGAATACGTTCGGCGATGTGTTCGGCACCGTCGTCACCGGATCCGAAGTGCCCGATCTCAAGCCGAGCCCGGCGGTGTACCTCGAGGTCCTGGCCAGGACGGGCTGCGCTCCTGAACACGCCGTGGCCGTGGAGGACTCCGCCAACGGCGTCCTGGCCGCGACGGCAGCCCGATTGCGCTGTGTCGCAGCGCAGAACGCCTACACCCGCTCGCACGATCTGTCCGCGGCGACGCTCGTCGCCGATGGTCTCGACGATCCGGAGCTCGTCAGCTGGTTCGACACCCGGCTCACCGAATCTCAGCGGCTGGCGCGGTAGCGACTACCCGGACCGGACAGCAGTCCACCGGCCGTCGGGTTCGTCGGCCGCCCCGGCGCGGAAGCAATCCGTCCCGCAGGCGCGCAGGTCGCCGCCGGCACAGGTGGCGGCGGCGTTCTGCGAGGCGGAGCCGGGCTGGCCATGGAGGCTGTTCCGCGATGCCTGCCCCGGCGGCCTGCTGCTTCAGAAGGCGGGAACCGGGGTAGCGGCGGGTACAACCTCATCGGTGGAGCCCGGACGGCGCAGCACGGTGACGCTGACGACCAGGGCGGTGGCCAGCAGACCCGCCGCCACGGTGAACGCCAGCCGGTAACCGCTGGTCAGAGCCACGGCGTCCGATACACCCACCGCCAGCTCGGTACCGGTCCGCGCGGCGGCCAGGGTGGACAGGACCGCGATGCCGATCGCCATGCCGACCTGCTGGGTGGTGTTGAACAGGCCCGAGGCCAGCCCGGCATCGTCGGCCGCGGCACCCGACATACCCAGCCCGGTGAGTGCGGGCAGGACCAGTCCGCCGCCGGCGATCAGCACCATCATCGGCAGCAGATCCACGACATAGTCGGCCTGCACCGGAAGCCTGGTGAGCCATGCCATTCCGGCCAGCAGCAGCACCAGACCGGCGACGAGCACAGTGCGTTCACCGAAGCGGGTGATGAGCCGGGCCGAGGCGAACAGCGATACCCCGCCGATGGCGACGGCCGCGGGCAGCATGGCCAGACCGGTCTGCAAAGCGTTGTAGCCCAGCACCTTCTGCAGGTAGAGCGCGACGATGATCTGGAAGGCGAACATGGCGGACAGCGTCAGCATCTGCACGACATTGGCGCCGGACACAGTGCGGGAGCGGAAGATGCGCAGCGGCAGCAGCGGATTACGGGCGGTCGCCTGACGGATCACGAACGCGGCCAGCAGCGCGGCCGCCAGCGCGCCGAGACCCAGGGTGTGCAGCGAGTTCCAGCCGTACCGCTCGACCTCGACGACGGTGTAGATGCCGAGCATCAGACCGGAGGTCACCAGAACGGCACCGAAGACGTCGGCGCCCGCGGCCCAGCCGAGCCCACGGTCGGCGGGCAGCGCCTTGACCGCGACCAGCACGGTGACGAGCCCGATCGGCACATTGATGAGGAAGATCCAGTGCCAGTTCAGCGCATCGGTGAGCACGCCGCCGAGCACCTGGCCGATCGACGCGCCCGCCGCGCCGGTGAAGCTGAAAATGCCGATGGCCGTTGCCCGTTCACGGGGGCCGGGGAACATCGTCACCAGGATGCCGAGCACCACCGAGGCGGCGATCGCGCTGCCGACGCCCTGCAGGAAGCGCGCGGCGACCAGCATGGCCGGGCTCGTCGCCGCACCGGCCAGCAGCGATGCCACGGTGAAGACGACGTTGCCGGTGAGGAACATCGTCTTGCGGCCGATCAGGTCGCCCAGCCGCCCCGCCAGCAGGAGCAGGCCGCCGAAGGCGATCAGGTACGCGTTCACGGTCCAGCTCAGACCGGCGGGCGAGAATCCGAGGTCGTCCTGAATCGCCGGCATGGCGACGGTGACGATACTGCCGTCGAGGATGGTCATCAGCGTCGCCGCCGACAGCACCGCGAGGGCGATGCGCTGAGAAGTGGTCATGAAACGACCGTACTAGATAGTTTCGTTGCAGACAATCTATTACGGACTATTGCCTGGCGCGACGCGCGGGCGCAGCCTCTACCGCCGTCGACAGATGACCCTCCACCAGCAGATTCAGTGCGCGAACCAGGGTTTCGCGCTCCGCCTTCGGCAGCGACCCCAAGGCCGCCTCATGCACGCCGTCGACGATTTCGGTACTGCGCGCAGCGAGCTTCGCGCCCTCGGGCGTGACCGCGATGATGCGAGCACGGCGATCGGTGCTCGACGGCTTGCGCTCGGCCAACCCCGCCTTCTCCAACGCGTCGACAGTGACGACCATGGTCGTCTTGTCCATGTCACCGAGTTCGGCGAGCTGCGCCTGGGTGCGCTCGGCTTCGAGCGCGTGCACCAGCACGCAGTGCATGCGGGCGGTCAAGCCGATCTCGGCGAGTGCCGCCGCCATCTGGGTGCGCAGGACATGACTTGTCCGGTCGAGCAGGAAGGACAGGTCGGGCTCGGTACGGGTAGGCGCGAGGGCGGTCATACGGCCACTATAGTTTTGTTATAGATAATCTGCATCCATCCGCAATCCAGGGAATTTCGCCGGACTGCAGTCCGTTTAGGTGATGACCGGAGCAGACCGCATCCCGAAACGAGGTTCACATGGAACTGGGGCTGACCACCTTCGCCGAGCTGTACCCCACCGGCGACCGGCCGGCGCCGACCGCCGCCGAGCGCCTGCGCCAGGTCGTCGACGAGGCCGTCGCGACCGAGGCCGCCGGCCTGGATGTCTACGGCGTCGGCGAGCACCATCGCAAGGATTTCGCGGCCTCCTCCCCCGCGGTCGTGCTGGCCGCCGCGGCGGCACGCACCGAGCGCATCCAGCTGACCAGCGCGGTGACCGTCCTCAGCTCCGACGACCCGGTCCGGGTCTACCAGGACTTCGCGACACTGGACGGTCTGTCGAACGGCCGGGCCGAGCTGATGGCCGGGCGCGGCTCGTTCACCGAGTCGTTCCCCCTGTTCGGCTACAACCTCGGCGATTACGACGCACTGTTCGAGGAGAAGCTGGCCCTGCTGCTGCGGCTGCGCGAGGAGGATCCGGTGACCTGGTCGGGCCGGTTCCGTGCGCCACTGCGCGACGTGACGGTGTACCCGCGCACCGACGACAGGCCGCTGCCCGTGTGGATCGCGGTCGGTGGCAGTCCCGAATCGGTCATCCGCGCCGGCCTGCTCGGGCTGCCGTTGGCGATCGCCATCATCGGTGGCCAGCCGGCGGGCTTCAAGCCGCTGGTCGAGCTGTACCACCGGGCGCTGGCCGAGGGCGGCCACGAGAAGCAGCCGGTGGCGGTGCACGCGCACGGCTATGTCGCCGACAGCGACGCGCAAGCCGTCGCCCACTTCTACGCGCCGTACGCGCTGGCCATGTCGACCATCGGCCGCGAACGCGGCTGGAGCCCGATGACCCGCGAACAGTTCGATGCCCTGCGCTCGCAGAGCGGTTCGCTGTTCGTCGGCACTCCCGACTACGTGGCGGGCAAGATCGCCGAGGTCCGCGACACCCTCGGGCTGGACCGGTTCATGTTGCACACCAGCGTCGGCACCCTCCCGCCGGAGCAGGTTCTGCACAGCATCGACCTGCTGGGGACGAAGGTGGCGCCGCAGGTGCGCTGAGCCGTCGCACGCCGAGGGTCGACCCGCCGCCGATTGTCCTGGCGCTCGGCATGTTCGGGACCGCTATTCGAGTGCGGCGGCCGCGCCCGCGCTTCGCGCCTCCCGGCGTTCCCGGCGGCGACGGAGGTAACGCCGGATGCGGCTGGCACAGGCGTAGACGATCCACAATCCGATGGCGAGCAGGACCGCGGCGATCACCGCTGCCAGCACCGGGAAGAACATGGCGAGGGCGAGGACGCCGCCGACGCTCAGGTCTTCGGCGGTGCTCAACGCGATATTGGTGACCGGTTCCGGTGAGGTGTTGATCGCCATGCGGGTGCCCGCCTTGACGATGTGACTGGCCAAGGCGGTCGTCCCACCGACCGCCGCGGCGAACAGGGTCGGCAGCGAATCATCCTGACCTGCGATCAAGGCCGACACCACCGCACCCGAGGCGGGCCGCACCACCGTGTGCACGGCGTCCCAGAACGAGTCGAGGTACGGGATCTTGTCCGCGACGGCCTCGATCAGGAACAGCACTCCCGCGGCGACGAGCACATCGGTCCGTTGGAGTCCAGGGGGCACGTCGTCGGTCCAGCCGATCCGGCCGAACAACCCCAGCAGGAACACCACCGCATACGCGTTGATCCCGCTGGCCCAGCCCGCGGTGAAGATCAGAGGTAGCACCGACACCCACTCAGCGTAGGCCCGCCGACCGACGGCTCGCGGTAGCTCGACAGCCATGGTCGCGGGTCGCCGAGGTGAGATGTTCCGTGCGAATCATCTAGCACCGCTAGACAAGCTAGCGGGCAGATGTTACCGTTGCTCCAGTTTCTAGCACTGCTAGTAGTCAAGAGAGGGAGCCGAAAATGCTCATCGTCACCGGCCAGATCATTGCCGCCGTCGCCGTTCTCGCCAATGCCGTCATCTACGGCACCGATGTCTGCGCGGCCGTGATCACCCGGTCCGTCTACCGCAAACTCGATGATGCGACCGTGACCATGAGCGCGGGATGGGGCCACTATTACGGCGACAAACGCATGCCGGTGTTCGGTGTGGGCGGTGTGGTCACCGCGGTACTCACGCTGCTGATCGCGCTGTGGACCGGGCAGATCGGCGCCGCGGTCGCGGCGGGGATCACGGTGGCGGCGCTGCTGACCTGGCTCGCCTTCTACGTCCGCATCGCCAAGCCGATCAATTCCCGGCAGACCGCCGCCGCGCAGAGCGGCACCGTTCCGGCCGATGCCCGTGCGCTGCAAGACAAATGGGACAGCATCCTGAAGTACCGAATCACCCTGCAGTTCATCGCCATTGCCGGACTGTGCGCCGCGCTGATCCTGTTCTGACCTCACCAAGGAGTAACCGACATGACCTTCACCATCAATGAACAGCAGTTCCTCGCCGAGGCCGGGATCGGCCGGCTGGCCACGGTGTCGCCCGACGGCGTAGTCCAGAACAACCCGACCAACTATCGGGTGAACGCCGACGGCACGATCGACATCGGAGGCATGCGGATGCGCGCCACTCGAAAGTACCGCAATGTCGAGGCCGGTAGCCGGGTGTCGTTCGTCATCGACCAGCAGGTTTCCCTGGATCCGTACGTGATTCGCGGCATCGAGGTACGCGGCACGGCCGAGGCGATCGATGACGAGGAGCCACCGTTCCCACACCAGGAACGCACGGTCATCCGCATTCACCCCGAACGGGTCATCTCCTGGGGCATCGACGGCGGATCCTTCGACTTCACCAGTCGCGACCCCGCGTAGTCAGGCACCCTGGGCAACGGCGAGCGGACCACCACGCCCGCCGGTGCCCCCGCTCAACTCTCGGCGAGGACCGCGGCATCCACATACCGTGGATCACGGGCGATCGCGACGAAACTCGACTCGCCCTCGGCGCCAACCGATTCCTCCACCTCGGCCAACCGGACGAGCAGTTCGAAATAGCTCGCCTCGGCCGTTCGCAACTGCGCGATCGTCGCCGTGAGATCGATATCGGCGGCGAACCGCGCCCCATCGGCACCGACCGACAGGGTCGCCAGCCATCCGCCCGAATCGGCCGCGAACATGGCCCCGCTGGTCTCGGCCCAGAACAACACCGTGCTCGGCGCCGCGGCAGAGCTCGACCGCCCCGCCGCGGCGAGCATCACGAGCGCGGTATAGATGTTCGACTCACAGAACCCGAAGTGCATCAGATACGCCTCGAGCGCTCCCGCCCGATACCTCAGTACATAGGTCAGCCCACCGGTGTCCTCCCCGAAACAGTCGGCGAAATACTCCCGAGGCGTTATCCCCTCCTCGGCCTGCCGCCAATCCGGCGCCTTCCCGTCCCAGAACCACCGGTCATACATCGCGCCATGATTCTCGATGGCCTCCGGCCCCGGCGCCGGTGTCTCCAGCCACTGCTCGAATGCCTCCCTCTCCATGGGAATTCGAGCAGCAACGACAAACGTGTCCGACACAACCGGCTCCTCATCGATCTCGATGGCGCCCACATCCCGGGCCCACGCGCCATCCTAAGAATGCCGGGTTCCTGGCGCGCGCCGACCGAGCTGGTCGATCAGGTCGGCCGCGGCTGCCAACCGGGCCCCCGGAACAGGAAGCCGAGCTTGTCCGACAATGTCGCCGCGTTCCTGACGTCCCGCCAGAGCGCGACTATCTCGCGGGCATTGATCTTTGCGATGTTGTAGGTCTCGACGTTCTTGGTGAGGCCGTAGATCGCCCGCTCGCCCTCCGGCTCGAAGGAGCCGAAGATACGGTCCCAGATGATGAGGACGCCACCGTAGTTGCGGTCGAGGTATTCGGTGTTGGAGCCGTGGTGCACGCGGTGGTGGCTCGGCGTGTTGAACACGAATTCGACAGGCGCCCACAGTTTGTCGATGACCTCGGTGTGGATGCCGAATTGGTACAGCAGGTTGATCGCGTAGGAGGCGGCGATGATCTTGCCGTCGATTCCCGACAGTGCCAGTGGCACAAGGAACGGCAGGGACGTGACAACCAGCCAAGGCGTACGTAGTGCCGTGGTGAGGTTGAAGCTCTCGCTCGAGTGGTGCACGACGTGGACCGACCAGAACACCCGGATTTCGTGGTGCGCGCGGTGAAACCAGTAGTAGGCGAAGTCGACCCCGACAAGTGCGACGGCCCACGCGGCCCAACCCTCGAGGTGCCACGGCACCAGCGAAGAAACAGAGGCGAAGATCGCGAGTTCCACCAGCGCCCAGGGAATGTTGAGGAGTTGGTACCCGAGACCGCCGGCGATGGAGGTAGCCGAGTCACGGTAGTCGTATGGCTTGCCGCGACGCTCGAGATACACGATCTCCGCCCCAACGGCGATGATGAAGACCGGGATTGCCAGCCAGATCAGTATGGTCGAGACATCCATGCCGGACATCGCGGACGCGAGTCGGGGAATGACGATGACTACGGCAGCCGTGCCCAGTCCTGCGACGAGCACTCCGCAAGCCAGGATGACCCTGGTCCGGCCGTTGGCCAGGAACTTCTCCTGCCGCGCCTCGGCGGTCGATTGCATGCCACTCATAGGTAAACCATCGTCCGGGGCGGCGCTCCACACCAGGGACCCAAGGTGTAGCTGATCGCCACCTTGTCCGACATCCAGGGGGTGCAGCTCACAGGAGGCGACGGACGGCCTCGACGATCGCGCGGCGGCGGTCATCGGCGCTCTCGGCCTCGGACGGCAAGCTGGTGATGTTGCTCGGGCTCCACGCGAGAGCCATGCCGAGGACGAGGGTCAGCAGTGTCGCGGGTGAGAATTCGGAGCCGATGCCGTCCTTTTCCTGTGTCGCGGCGAGTGCATCCAGTTTGGCGTCGCGCGCGGGCGCCGCGACGGCTGGGTCCTGGTCGCCACGCTCCAGGCGGTGCCAGGTGGCCAACCGGATGACGTCGGGGTTCTGGCGGCAGTAGTCGAATAGCCGTCCCGCGTACTCGGGGAGGTCGCCGGGGGTGAAGGGGACCGAATTCATGCCGTGGGTGACGTGGGCGTCGAAGACCGCGTCGAAGAGCAGGTCCTTGCTGCAGAAGTAGACGTAGATGAGATTCTTGTTGGCCGCCGCGGTCTTGGCGATCCGGTCCACGCGAGCTCCGGCGATACCGTACTTGGCGAACTCATCAGTGGCGGCCTGGAGAATACGGGCCTTGGTGGCGTCGGCTCGGGACATTTTCGGCGTCACCCGATTCCGAAGACGGCGATGACCGCGTCCGATGCGACGAGCAGCACCGTGCACCACAGGGCGATCCCGGCCATCAGCCAGCGGATCAGCCGCCAGCTGGGGATGCCAAGCGCCGCACCTAGTAGGGCCGAGCCCCAGGTACCGAAGAGGGCAGGCCCTACTATGCCGAAACCCGCCACGCCGTATCGGTCGAGGACTCGCTTGGCCCGCCGCCCCGTGGCGCCGGAGAGCCGGGCGTCCGCTGCGGGCGCCTCTCCGCTGGTCACAGCGATGGCGGATGCGCCGTCGGCTTCCGTCGCCGAATCGGCCCGCGCGGCGGCCGACTTCCGGCGGACGCGGCTGGACTGCCAGAGCAGCCGGACGCGTTCCATGGCGAACACCGCGAAGACCACACAGCAGGCCGCGCCCAGCAGCACCGCGACCAGCGCGACCGGACCCGGCAGGGAAAGTGAGAGCCCGACAGGAACCGCGGGGGTGCCTAAGACAAAGCCCGCGAGCAAGGTCCCAACGAATCGCCCCATGCAGATTCCTCTCAGCCACGTCGTGCGCTTCGCTGGGCGGTTCCAACGACCACAAACTTAACTAACTGGTTAGTATCTTGTCATGAAACACACCGACACGGTGCTGGGCGAATTGGCGGCCGGCAAGTATCTGCTTCTCACCACGTTCCGCCGAGACGGCAGGGCGGTTCCCACGCCTGTCTGGGTGATGCGCGACGGCCAGACGCTGGCGGTGTGGAGCGCGGCGGACGCAGGCAAGGTGAAGCGGATCCGCAACGGGAGCCGGGTGACGGTCGCCCCGTGCGACTGGCGCGGCAAGTCGCTCGGTGCCTCGGTTCCAGGCTTCGCCGAGGTGCTGGCACCGGACGCGAGTACACACTTCACCGCTCTGATGAAGCGCAAGTACGGGCTGGTCGCCCGGATCGGGCTCCTGGGCAGCCGGCTGCGGGGAGGCTCCGAGCGCACGGTGGGCATCCGTATCCGGCTGGACGGTTGAGCGGGGGCGACCTGGGCCGCCCAGCGCACACCGGCTCACCGACATCGAGCGGCACCCCGACTCCCCACGGTTGTTACCTTGGTTCATGGTCAGCGCGGCATCTACCCGGCGGCGCGACGGACAATGTATTCGCTGTTGGGTTGTTCGCGGGAGATAGTGGGCGGTAGCGTACGGGCGGGGGTATTCGGGCAGTCGGCATGAGATGCAGAAGGCCGTCCTCGCCCGCCATTTCAACTGTCACACGGGGGTTTTCGAATGTCTCAGATCGATGCGATGCAGCCGGGCGTGCAGTCGCCCTACGCGAACGAGCCCGCGGTTCGGCGATTGACCCGCCTTGCCGGATCCGCCGGAATTGCGCTGGGTATCGCGCTTGTGGCCTGCTCTGTCGGACTGGTGGTGTCCGGGCTGGTCAATCCTGAATACCTGATCGTCGTCTGCGTGGTCGCGCTGTTGCCCGGGATTCCCGCCCTCAGCCTGCTCACGGCGTCGCGGCGGATTCTGCGTGGCGAGATCGCCGGAACGACCAGGGCGACCACGATGCTGGTCACCACGAGCGGCCTCGTCCTGCTGGGAGCGGTGGGCGCCATCATCGAAGGGCCTTGGCCTGCGAAGATTCTGATGGTCGTTCTCGCCATCGGTACTTTCACTACCGCGACCTTCGTCAACCGTGCCGATCGAGCGTTGAAGGGCCAATAGTGGAGGCTCGTTGGGGTAGCGCCGGATTCGGGCCTGCTCGGCCGTGCGGCTGATCCACACGGCCGAGAAACCACGGGGCGATCAGCGGCGCGGTGACACCACGATCGCTGCTCGGCTGTACCAGCGGTCGACGGTATTGCCCTCGTTGCCCATGAACCCTTCCGATTCCAGGTTGTTACCTTGGTTCCATGGTCAGTGCGGCATCGACCCGGCGGCGCGAAGAGTTGCGTGATTTCCTGCGGTCGCGGCGGGAACGGGTCCGGCCAGGAGATGTCGGGCTGCCCGCGGCGGGTCGTCGGCGTACGCCCGGTCTGCGGCGCGAGGAAGTCGCGATGTTGGCTAGGGTGGGGGTGTCTTGGTACACGTGGCTCGAGCAGGGGCGCGACATCACGGTGTCGGCGGAAGTCCTCGACGCCGTGGCGGGGGTCTTGCGGTTGAGCGAAGCGGAGCGGGTGCATCTGTATCTGCTCGCCGGGCTGAATCCGCCGCCCGCGGGTGGGACGACGGGGGCGGAGGTGACTCCTGAGATTCGTCAGCTCATCGATGGCTGGGAGCGCGGACCTGCCGTGGTGCGTGATCGGTACTGGAACATCCTGGCGTTCAATGTCATCGCCGGGCGGGTGTTCGATTGTGCGGACGGGGAGCCGCACAATTGCCTGGTCACCTTCTTCACCAGTCCGCGGTATCGCGGACTGCCCGAACTGTGGGATGCGGCGGCGCCCGGGGTGGTCGCCGCGTATCGTGCCGATGCCGCGCTCGCACCGCACGATGACGAATTCCACCGGGTGGCGAGCGAACTCGCCGACGCTGAGCCTGAGTTCGCGCGGCTGTGGGAACGGCATGAGGTCGGTGCTCCGCTGCAAGCGGTGAATGCCCTCCGTCATCCCGAGGTCGGCGAGCTGTACTTCGACGCCACCACGCTGACCATCGCCGACCATCCGAATTGGTCGCTGGTGTTGTACAACCCGAGGCCGGGCTCCGATACCGCCGAGCGTCTCGCCCGCCTGCCGCGGCTACGCCTGTCCGAATCTGCGTGACGTGCAGGGTAACTGCCACGCTCGATGCGTCGGGCCGTGCGAGCCTGGTGTTGCCACACCCCTGATAACTGCGCACTGCCGACGCGTCGGGCGAGCGGCCACGCTGAATCCATGACGCACAACAGTTCTCGATTCGACGGCAAGACGGCCCTGATCACCGGTGGTTCCAGTGGGATGGGTCTGGCCACCGCGCACCGGTTGGTCGCCGAAGGCGCCAGGGTGGTGGTGACCGGTCGCGACAAGATCCGGCTCGACGCTGCGGTATCCGAACTCGGCGAGCGCGCACACGGTATCGCGGGCGATGTCACCGATCTCGGCGACCTCGACACCATGGCGGCCATCGTCGCCGACCGTTTCGGTCAGCTCGATGTGGTGTTCGCCAATGCGGGTATCGGCTCGTTCCAGCCGATCGATCAGGTCACCGGCGCGCTGTTCGACGACGTGATCGCCGCCAATGTCAAGGCCGCGTTCTTCACGATCCAGAAGGCGCTGCCGCTGCTGCCCGATCACGCCGCGATCGTCATCAACGCGTCGTTCGGCTTGCACCGGGGTGTCCCCGGCGCGGCCCTGTACTCGGCGAGCAAGGCCGCCGTCCACAATCTGACCCGAACGCTCGCCGCCGAATTGGCGCCGCGCCGGATCCGCGTGAACTCGGTCAGCCCCGGCTACATCGATACGCCGGCCTTCCGCGCCGAACTCTCGGAGGCCGCGCAGGCCGGCGTCGCGGGTCTGTCCCCCGCCGGTCGGGTCGGTACCGCCGAGGATGTCGCTGCCGCTGTCGCCTTCCTCGCCTCCGGCGACGCCGCCTACATCAACGGCCATGATCTCCGGGTCGACGGCGGTCTCACTGCCGTGGACGCCGCCGCACTCCTGTAGCGAGACTGCTCGACTCACCGCAAGGCGGCGCGGCCCCGCACCCGGCCGAGGACGACGAGCACGACCAGCGTCACCATCACGAGGACCGTGGTTCCGGCCGCGGCGTCGAACACCTCGCCGCGGTCGGTCTGGGCGAAGATGCTGACGGGCAGCGTCTTCCAGGTGGCGGGGTAGACCATGATCGTGGCGCCGAGCTCGCCCATGGACAGGGCCACCGCCAGACCCGCGGCGGCACCCAGGGCCGGCAGCAGCAGCGGCAGGGTGATCTGGCACATGACCCGCACCGGGCCCGCACCGAGGGATTCGGCGGCCTGACGGTAGGCGGGGTCGAGCCGGTCCAGTGCGGCGGAGACCGCGCTGAACGCGTAGGCCAGGACCAGGACCGTGTGCGCCAGGATCACGATCCACTTGGTCCCGCCGAGCAGCAGCGGGCGTTCGTTGAAGGCGATGAGCACACCGAGACCGACGGCGACCGAGGGCACCGCGACCGGCAGGTGGAACACCGCGTCGGTGAAGCGGCGCAGCCAGCCGGGCGCTTCCCGCGAAGCCAGTGCCGCCCAGGTGCCGATGACCAGCGAGATCGCGCCGGCCAGCAGTGCGGTCTGCAGGCTCACCGACAGGCTGGCGGCCTGCTCACCGCTGAGGGCGTTGCCCACATTGGTGAAGCCGAGGTCCGACGGCAGCGGGCCGGTCCAGCTGCCAGCCAGTGCGGCGGCGACCACCGTGGCGATCGGGGCCACGAAGACGACCGCCACCACCAGCGCGAACACGCCTAGTACCAGAGCTTTTCCCCGAGGAGTCCAGACGAGCACGATCAGTCCCCCTTCGGGCGGGTGGTGAACCGGGCGAAGACGAGCCGGTAGGCGAGATACAGGGTGAGCGAGAGCAGCACCTGCACCGAGGCGAGCACGGCGGCGCCGGGCAGGTCGAAGGTGACGATGCCGCGGGTGTAGATCAACGCGGGCAGGGTGATCACGCCCTTGGCTCCGGTGAACAGCACGATGCCGAACTCGTTGAGCGTCAACAGCAGCACCAGGCTGCCGCCCGCCGCGAGCGCGGGCCACGCCTCGGGCAGGACTACCTGCCGAAGCACCCGCCACGGTGACGCGCCGAGGCTCGCTGCCACATCGAGTTGTTCGCGCGGCAGCTGTGCGAACGCGGCGAGCACCGGCCGCACCACGAACGGGGTGAAGTAGGTGATCTCGGCCAGGATCACCCCGAGCGGGGTGGTGAGGAAGTCGACGACCGGCTCGGTGGCGCCGGTCACTTCGGCCAGCAGCGCGTTCACCGCGCCCGCCGTTCCGTAGAGAAACGTGAAGGCGAGGGTGATCAGGAACGACGGCAGAGTCAAGATCGTGTCGATGAGCCTGCCGACCACCCCCGAACCAGGGAACGGCACGAATGCCAGCACGATCGCCAGGAACGTCCCGAGCACCAGGCACCCCGCCGTCGCGCAGACGGCGATGGACACGGTGCGCCACAACGCTTCCCGGAACGGCTCGGACCCGAGCACCGAAGTCCACACCTCGGTGCCGCGCCCGGTCGGAGTCTGGGTGGACTCGGTGAGTACGCGCAGGATCGGGTAGCCCGCGATGCCGAGCACGACGAGCACGGGCGGCATCGTCCACAGGATCGGCAGCCACGAACGCTGCGCGGGAGCGGGTTTCGTTTCAGCCGCGGGAGCGGGCTGATCGAGGATGGGAGTGCTCATCGCTGCACCTCCCCACGGCTACACCGAGTCGATACCGGCTCGGTGGGGTACGCCGACTGCACTCGGGTGCGCGTGAACGCGATCACGACGCGCCACCCCGATCAGCGCACTCGGAACCGGCTGTCCAGGTATCACTTCCACCACCGATCGCGTTGGGGATCAGCACACCGGCCGGATCGGGCAGCCGCACGCCGACGACCGCGCCGACCTCGGTGGTGAAATGGCCCGGCACGTCGGCGGCGAGCTCACCGGGCAGCCCATCGACCGCCAGCTCGACCCTGGTCGAAGCGCCGCGCCACACCGAGGACAGCACGGTGGCACGTAGGGCGTCGCGGTCACCGGTCTTGCCGACTGCGATCGTGTGCGGCCGAATGCACAGCAACGCGGCATCATTCGGCGCCCAGTCGGCCAGCCCGACACCGGGCTGCGGTGCCTGCGCGCGCAACGTCGCCGTACCGGCGGTAACCAGCGCCGCCGTGCCGGTGACGTGATTGACCGTGCACGGCACCAGATTCGCACCACCCAGGAATCCGGCGGTGAAATCGGAAGGCGGACGCTGCCACAGGTTCTCGGCGGTATCGATGTCGACCAGCCGGGAATCACGCATCACCGCGATCCGGTCGGCCAGTGCCAGCGCCTCGGCCTGATCGTGGGTGACATACAGCATCGCCGTGTCGGGCAACGCTTTCCGCAACCGCTGGAGCTCGCCGAGCATCGAGTGCCGTAGCTGCGCGTCGAGCGCGGCCAGCGGCTCGTCGAGCAGCAGCACCTTGGGCCGGATCGCCAGCGCGCGGGCGATCGCCACCCGCTGCTGCTGGCCGCCGGACAGCTCGCGCGGCAGCCGCTGGGCGTAGCCTGCCATCCCGACCATGTCCAGCGCCTCGGCGACCCGCGCGCCGATCTCGGCGCGCGGGACCCGGTGCGATGTCAGCCCGAACGCGACATTGCCGTGCACGCTCATGTGCGGGAACAGCGCGTAGGACTGCACGACGACACCGATCCCGCGCTTGGCGGGCGAGAGATCGGTGACGTCGCGGCCTGCCAGCCGGACCGCGCCCGAGGTGGGCCGGACGAACCCGGCCAGCGCCTTGAGCGCGGTCGACTTGCCCGACCCACTCGGGCCGAGCAGCGCGACGGTCTCGCCGACGGCGACGCGCAGGGTGAAATCGGCCAGCGCGACCGCGGCCTTGCGGCCCCTGCCGTACCTGACCCCGACCCGGTCGAACACGATCGCCTGCTCGTTCGCCGCCGCCACGGTGCGCGTGGCGGACTTGATGCGGAGGTCACCGTCGAACATCGTCAACTCCCTTACAGCACAGCCGGATTCAGCTGCCGGTTGCCTTCTGGTACGCCGCGAGGTCGGCGTCCAGCTCGGCGAGGACCTTGTTCCAGTCGACCGCGACGACGTCGACGCCCTTCAGCGCGGCGGCAGGCCCACCCTCGGTGGGGGCGGCCACATCGGTGCGCGGCGACACGGCGAACGCCTCGGGGCCCAGCTTGCTCTGCGCGTCGGTGGCGAGCAGGAAGCTCATCAGCTTGGTGGCGTCGTCCTTGTGCGGCGCGCCCTTGGCCAGGCCCATCACGTAGGGCACCGGCACCGTGGAGCGCTTGCCGTCGGCGGCGGGGAAGAAGACGTCGAACATGGAGCCCTTCTCCTTCACCGTCGTCAGGTTCATCTGCACATCGCCGTTGGCGATCAGCAGCTCACCCTTGTCGACCTTGGCCTGCAGCTTGCCGGTGGACGAGGACGGGCCCACATTGTTGGCCTGCAGCGCGGCCAGGTAGTCCAGCGCGCCCTGCTTGCCGCGCAGCTGCTGCAGCAGCACCAGCACGGCGGTGCCGTCGCCGGCCTGGCCGGGGGTGGAGTACTGCAGCTTGCCCTTGTACTCCGGCTTCAGCAGGTCCTCCCAGGTCAGCGCGGAGGCGTCGACCGCGGGGTTGGCGATGAAGCACAGGTAGTTGTTCGCCAGGGTCACGTAGGTGCCCTCGGCGTCCTTGTCCGCGGCGGGGATCGCGGCGGTGTCGATGCCGCTCGGCTGCAGCAGGCCCGACTTCTTGGCCTTCTGGATGAACGGCGGCAGGGTGACGACGACGTCGGCCTGCGGGTTCGACTGTTCCTTGTCGACGCGGTTGACGACCTCGCCGGAGCCCGCCTCGACCAGGTTGACCGCGATGCCGGTCTCCTTGGTGAACTCGGCGAAGCGGTTCTTGTACCAGCCACCGACACCGTCGGCGGAGTACACGGTGACGGTCTTGCCGTCCGCGGATTCGGTGCCGGTGCCACCGCAGGCCGCGGTGAACGCGACGGCGGTGACGCCGGCCAGCAGCAGCGCGGCCCTGGACAGGCGGCGCGCGGTGAGGGAAGTACGCACGATTACAGCAACTTTCGGCTTGGTGTCGAGGGGGAATCGCAGGGACGGTGGGAGATACCGCGACGGCTGCCGCGGCACGCGATCAGAGAACGAGTGCGGGGAACTCGGCGACCGAGGCGACCACGTGGGTCGCGCCCGCCGCGCGCAGCTGGTCGGCGGTGTGCGCGCCGGTGAGGGTGCCGGCGACGATGCCGGCGCCCGCGGCGAGGCCGGTCGCGATGTCGCTGGTGGTGTCACCGAGCACGGCGATCCGGTCGACCGCGTCGACGCCGAGGCGAAGGGCCGCCGTCAGGACCATGTCGGGATAGGGGCGCCCGCGGCCCGCGTCCGAGGGCGCGAGGGTGAGATCGACCAGATCGGCCCAGCCGAGAGCGGCCAGCAGCTTGTCCTGGGTGCCGCGGCTGAATCCGGTGGTCAGCGCGACCCGCACGCCCGCCGCACGCAGCGCCGTGATCGCCTCGACCGCACCGGGAACGGGTGCGATGTCGGCCTCGTCGATCAGAGCGTCGTACGCGGCTTCGAAGGCGAGATTGCCTGCCTTGGCGGCGTTCTCGTCACCGAGCAGCGCGCGGAACACCTCGATCTTGGACTGTCCCATGGTGTCGACCACGTACCGGCGAGCCTCGTCGCGGCGTGGGCCTTCGGTGTCGATCCCGGCGGCGGTGGCGGCGACTTCGAAGGCGCGCAGCACCAGTCCGCCGTCGGCGACGGTCGTGCCTGCCATGTCGAGGACGGCGAGCTGAATCCTGTTGTCCGGCATGGTTGTCCTCACAATCCGATCTGGTCGGCGGTCTGCTCGCCGATGGCGGGGCCCAGCGTCATGCCGCGGCCGCCGGGGCCGGTGACGACCCAGACGTTGGTGTCGGCTTGCACCCGGGTGACGATGGTGTCGGGGTCGACGCTCTGGCTGTAGACGCCTGCCCAGCGGCGCACGATCGGCGGCAGCTTGCGGCCGAGCAGCTCCTCGGTCACCTCGGTGAGGTGGTCGTAGGGCGCCTCGTCGACGTCGAAGGCGAACGGCTCGGTGTATTCGTGGGTGTCACCGATGGTCAGGCCGCCGTGCAGGCGCTGCACACACAGCAGCTGCATCCTGTGCTCGGCGGCGGTCGCGGTCTGGGACTGCTCGGCGGCGAGCGAATCCACTTCGGCGCCTGCAAAACCCGGGTAGTAGCGGAAGCTGTCGCCGTCGGCGATCGCGGTGGTGAGCGGTTCGCCGAGCGGCGCCGTCTGCATCATCTGCAGCCGGACCCGGCGCACCGGCAGCTCACCGGCGAGCTCGCGAGTGAGGCCGGAGTGCGCGGCGCCGGGGCAGTGCACGACCAGGTCGGCCTCGTGGCGGCGGCCGTGATCGTCAACGACGACGGCACCCGATCCGGTATCGAGTACCGAACGGGCTTCGGTGCCCTCGTGGAAGGTGTAGCGGCCGCTGCTCGCCATGTGGGCGCGCAGCGCTGGCAGCGCCTGGCGCGATTCCACCGCGGCATCGGTCGAGCAGTGCAGTCCGGCAAGGTATTTGCCACGCAGTGCCGGGTTGAGCGCGCGCACGTCGTCGGGATCGAGCAGGGCGAAGCCACGCGCCTGCGCCGTCGCACCCGCGGCCGCGGCCTCCGCGACGGCGAGTTCGGCGGGGGTGCGCACCAGCGTGATCGATCCGGCTGGACGGAAACCGACACCGGCGACCCGGCCGCCGATCTCCTCCCACAGCTCGCGCGAACGCAGGGTGAGCTCCAGCTCACCCGCCGCCCGGCCGGAGACCCAGACCAGGCCGAAGTTGCGGACCGTCGCACCGCGTGCCGCACGTTCGCGTTCGAGCTGAACGACCTCGTGGCCACGGGCGATCGCCGCCAAGGCGTGTGCGGTGCCGAGTATTCCGCCACCGATGATGACCAATCGCATGCCAATGATGGTGACAAATGGTCTAGACCGATAGGTGTGGGCAGCGAGAACGGCAGGTTAAATTTTGGTATAGACCAATCCATGTAGGCTGGACGGCATGGAAGCACCGCACACGACGCGCGTTCCCAAGGTGTTCCTGGTTCGCACCGAGATCGACGCCATCCTGGCCGATCTCGGCGAAGGCGACCCGGTGCCGTCCGAACGCGACCTCGCCGCCCGCTTCGGCGTCGCCCGCGAGACGGTGCGCCAGGCACTGCGAGAACTACTGGTGGAGGGCAAGATTCGTCGCCGCGGCCGGGGCACTGTGGTCTCGCGCCCGAAACTCACCCAGCCGCTGTCGCTGCAGTCCTATACCGAGGGCGCGATCAAACTCGGCCGGACACCCGGCCGCATTCTCGTCGCCTGGGAAGACGTCCCCGCCGACGCGGAGACCGCCGCCGACCTGGAACTGGAGCCGGGCACCGAGGTGATGCACCTGGAACGGGTGCTGCTCGCCGACGGCGAACGTATCGGACTGGAGAGCACCTACCTGCCGCTGCACCGTTTCGGCGGCCTGCGCGGCAGCTACGACCCGACCACCTCGCTGTACGCGGCGATCCGCGCGACCGGCGTCACCTTCGCCGCAGCGCGCGAACGCATCGAAACCGTGCTCGCCGCGCCGCGCGAGGCGGGACTGCTGGAATGCACCACCGCGCTGCCGATGCTGTTGCTGCACCGGCGCAGTGTCGACGCCGACGGCGCACCCGTCGAACGGGTGCGATCGCTGTACCGGGGTGACCGCATCGCCTTCGAGGCGATGCTGTCACCCGAGCACGCGTGATGGGCTACTGCTCGGGCAGCCTGCGCCTGCCACCGGCCACATCGGTGACCAGATCGGTGTAGCCGTCGACCAACTCGGCGAGGTGGTACCAGTGCTTGTGCGTGCTGTCGCTGCGCGCACCGTCGAGGTCGATGGCCTGGTTGGCATCCACCCAGCTGCGCGCCATCCGGTCGACGACGGCGCCCAGACTCTCGGTGTGCAGTGACGCGCCGTTGCGATGCAACGGGATCTCCTGCACGATCCAGTCGTTGATGTCGTCGACGAGTTCGCTGCGACGGCAATCGATTTCGGCGATCAGCGCGGCATCGCGCACCTGCGCTCGCCGTTCGTGCAGTTCAGCAAGCGCGTGCGCCGACCGCAACAATTCTCGATCTTGAAAACGCCTGCCCTGGAATGCGCACAACAATTGCGGCGCAGTCGGCAGTACCCCCATCACCGGCGCGCTCATCGCAACGCCCCGAATTCACCCGACACCCAAGATTTGTGTACCAACATGATTGGCTCTCGATTCGGTTATCCCGGTCTTCTGTTCGGATTGCTCGCAACCAGGCTAACTGGATCATGCTCGCTCACAAGACGAAACGCAAGATTGCGTTGTCACTCCTGCAGTAAAGCCACCCTGACAGAACCGGCGGTCACATCCGCAGGGCAGCACGGCTTTACGGCGTGTCTTCGAGCGCGTCGACCTCCTGCTATGCGCGATGGCCTGCCTTCTTCGCCGATCGCGTGACATCGGCGCCCCACAGCGCAATAATGCGATTCACGAAGCGCGCCACAGGAGAAGGGGAACCATGGCAGGCAAGCGCACGACACTGACCGTCCGGTTGCGCCGGCTCGCCGCCATGTTGCGCGAGTTGCGCGAAACCGCGGGTTTGAGCAAGGAAGATGTCAGCGCTCGTACCGGCATCAACGTGACCACGCTGTATCGCATCGAAATGGCGCAGGCTCGCCCGCAACGCCGCACTCTCGGCGCGATGCTCGACCTGTATCAGGTCAACGAGAGAACGCGCGATGAAGCACTCAGCCTGCTCACCGACGCGCTCAAACCCGGTATGTCGCACGCCTATGAGGGCGCGCTGTCCGACGTCTACGCGACATACATCAATTTCGAAGCAGAAGCGCTGTCGGCCCGCCAGTACCAGACCTCGACCGTGCCCGGCCTGCTACAGACCTTCGACTACGCCGCGGCCGTGATCGACACGTCGATGCCACGCCTCGATGCCGCGGTGATGGAGAGCAGGGCGAAGGCGCGGATGGATCGCGCCGTCAACCTGACGAAGGAGGAGCCGCTCGAGCTCTGGGTGGTGATGGACGAGGCGGCGATCCGCAGGGTGGTCGGCGGGCCTGCCACGATGGCAGGTCAGCTCGACCGGCTGCTGCTCGAGACCAAGCGCAAGAATGTGATCCTGCAGGTGCTGCCGTTCGACGCGGGCGCTCATCCCGGCATGGCAGGCTCGTTCACTCTGCTCGACTTCCGCAATCCGGTCGACCCCGAACTGGTGTACGTGGAGAGCATGTCGGTGCACGACCTCGTCGAAGGGCACTCCGAGATCCGCCGGTTCGGCGTGATCTTCGACCAGTTGCGCGCGATGGCGTTGAGCCCGCGCGATTCGGCGGCGCTGATCGCCCAGGCACGCGCCGATATCGCTCAGTAGCGACAGGCCTGCCGATCGCGGCGGATCGCGATCAGCGTGCGACGCCGGTTGTCGACGTCGCGGTGGCCGTGCCGAGGACGCGGGCGATCTCGGGCAGCAGCTCCGGTGCGGTCAGCTCGTCGGGCGCCGCATCCAGGACGATGCCGGTGACTTCGCCTTCGACGTACGGACGCCAGTTGCCTACCGCGACTTCCGGATTCGGCCGGTCTTCGCCGTCGGGCGTGCGGCCCGCGACACAGACGGTCAGATCTCCCGGGAGAAGCGAGGGGCGATGACCGGCCACCATCCGCGCTGTCGTGTCCGCCGCGTCGGCGATCCGGTCCAGCTCGGCGCCGGTGAGTTCCACTGTCCCGGCCAGGGCTGCGGTGACGATCGCGGCGGTCTCGTCGGCAGAGAGTTCGGCTGTGCCGGTCTCGACTCCGAGCAGCGGGCCGAATCGGGCGACGAATCGCCCGGCCGAGAGCCGCTGCGGCGCAACGGCTCCGCGGGCGGCGGGGTCGGTGTCGAGCAGTACCACCCGGACGTGGTCACCGGCAGCGCGCAGGAGCACCGCGATCTCGTGGGCGACGAAACCGCCCGCGGACCAGCCGAGTAGTTGGTAGGGACCGTGCGGGGCGATCCGGCGGATCTCGGCGACATAGCGGGCGGCGTAGTCGCGGATCGTGCGGGGCGTCGGGGCAACGGTGGCTTGCAGCCCGTAGATCGGGACGCGGGGATCGATGTGCGTGACCAGACCAGCGTAATTCCAGGCCAGTCCCGCTTCACCGGCCACACAGAACAGCGGGGCTCCGTCGGCGGACGCGGTGCGCGGACGAATCGGCAAGACGACCGACAGGGCCGACGACCCGGCGCGACCGCCGTCGACGGCGGATAAAGCCGGACACGCATCGGGCCGATCCGGCGACCACGCGCAGGCAGGGTCGGGCACGGTGCCGGACGAATCAGCGTGAATGCTCACGCCCAATGATACGTCGTACGAAACCGCCACCGGCCCAAGAGTTCCTGGGGCATCAGTACGTGTGCGCAGGCAGGCTGCGCACCCCTGCCCACAGATCGTCGACGAGACGCTGATAGCTGTCGGCGAGATCGTCGAGCCGAACCCATTCGTCGTGGTGGACCGAGTCGGGCCCACCGGCAGGCGCGACGAACGCCTTGGTGCTGTGCCTGGCCAGCCGGTCGACCAGTCCGCCCAGGGTTTCGCAGTGCTCGTCGGCCGCGGCGGACGGCACCGGCGCGGCCAGGATCACCCAGCGGTCGATCGCCCGCATGAGCTGCGCCCTGCGCCGGTCGATCGGCGCCGACTCGCTCAGCGGTGTCCGCTCCCGCAAGGCATGCAGCTGGGCCAGCTCACCCGCCGCGTCGAGGATCGGATGGCCATCGTGTGGCAAACCCCGAAACGCCGCGAGCAGCACATCGCGGCCGGGCAGCATCGACCCCCGAGCCGACTGCCGCATTCACCGCTCCCCCGCCGAACCGACGACGTCAACGCGCGAAACCTTCATCTGACATACCTCCGGGTCGGCGACGACACCCGGTGGGAGCGCCATCGCGTGCGGCGGAACGAAGACACC